>DAITND010000045.1:0-8529 GCA_036834825.1 Dermatophilaceae bacterium | reverse complement strand
CATTCTGAGCGCTCGACGCATTCTGAGCGCCCCCAGCAGCGAGACACAGAGCAGCCAGACGCACCGAGCAGCGAGGAGTTGAGCATGCAGGTTCCTGCACCGTTCGAATACGAGCGGGCCACGAGCGTCGACCACGCCATCGGTCTTCTGGAGCGGCTGGGCAGCAGTTCTCGCCTGGTGGCCGGTGGGCACAGCCTGTTGCCCATGATGAAGCTCAGGCTGGCCAATCTCGAGTACCTCATCGACATCAACGACCTGCACGACGAGCTGGGGTACATCCACATCGAGTCGTCCCAGGTCCTCATCGGCTCCATGGCCCGCCACCGTGAGCTCCTGGATTCAGACGGGCTCGCCGCAGCCTTCCCGATCTTTCGCGACGCCGAGCGGGTGATCGCAGATCCTGTCGTCCGCAACCGGGGAACCCTGGGTGGATCCCTGTGCCAGGCGGACCCCTCGGAGGACCTGTCTGCCGTGTGCACCACCCTTGGTGCGAGCTGCGTGATTCGCGGTTCCTCAGGCGAGCGCGTGGTGACGATGGAGGAGTTCCACCGTGGCCCTTACGAGACGGCGGTGGGCGATGACGAGATGCTCGTCGAGATCCGGATCCCCATCAAGGCCAACGGTGCCAGCGCCTATGAGAAAGTCGAGCGCCGAGCCGGCGACTGGGCCGTCGTCTCAGCAGGTGCCGCCGTCTGGATGGACGGCGCGGTGATCTCGGACGCTCGCGTCGGGCTGGCAGCAGTGGGGCCGAACACGACAGGCATCCCTGCGATCTCGGAGGCGCTTCGAGGTAAGGCGCCGTCCGAGGAGCTCTATGACCAGGCCGGGGCGATCGCCGCCGAGAACTGCCGACCGGCCACGGACATGCGCGGCAGTGTCGAGTACAAGCGCCACCTGGCAGCAGAGCTGACGAAACGCGCCCTGCGCCGTTCGGTAGCGCGCATCCACAATGAGGAGATCTGACCATGCAGGTGACGATGAAGGTCAATGGCGAAGAGGTCGTCCGCGAGATCGAGGGACGGCTGCTGCTGGTGCACTTCCTGCGCGATCACCTGGGACTCACTGGCACCCACTGGGGGTGCGACACGAGCAACTGCGGCACCTGCGTGGTCTGGATGGACGGCGAACCCGTGAAGTCGTGCACGGTGCTGGCCGCTATGGCGGGCGGGCACGAGGTCCGCACCGTGGAGGACCTCGAGCAGAACGGTCAGCTTGACCCGGTGCAGCAGGGCTTCATGGAGTGCCACGGTCTGCAGTGCGGCTTCTGTACCCCCGGCATGATGATGACGGCTCGCGCGTTGCTCAACCGAGATCCCGATCCCAGCGAGCGTGAGATACGCGAGGCCATCTCGGGCCAGATCTGCCGGTGCACGGGCTACGCGACGATCGTGCGATCGATCCAGTGGGCGGCCGCCAACGAGGCTGCAGCAGCCGCTGAGGGCGAAGTCTCCGACGCCGTCGTCACCGCCGGAAGTGCGTCATGACCACAGTCGAGGACCGTCCCGCCCATGTGTTCGAGAACAACGACCAGAAGCCGGTTGGCCACGGCCGGATGCTGCGCAAGGAGGACCCGCGCTTCTTGCGCGGCAAGGGCCACTACATCGACGACATCCAGCTGCCAGGCATGCTGCACATGGCGATTCTGCGTTCCCCCGTGGCGCATGCCCGCATCGTCAGCATCGACACGAGCGCCGCCGAGGCGCACCCGAAGGTCAAGGCGGTCGTCACCGGCGAGGGGCTCGCGGCGCAGGGACTGGCGTGGATGCCGACGCTGTCCAATGACGTACAGGCCGTGCTGGCCACGGACAAGGTGCGCTTCCAGGGCCAAGAGGTCGCCTTCGTTGTAGCCGAAGACAGGTACACCGCTCGCGACGCGCTTGAGCTGATCGATGTCGAGTACGACATCCTCGACCCGGTGGTCGATGCGCGCCACGCGCTCGACCCCTCCGCGCCGGTGATTCGCGATGATCTGGAGGGCAAGACCGACAACCACTGCTTCGACTGGGAGACGGGTGACGAGGCGGCAACCGAGGCCGTGTTCGCGGCCGCCGACGTCGTCGTCAGCCAGGACCTTGTCTATCCGCGGGTGCACCCTGCGCCGATGGAGACCTGCGGAGCGGTCGCTGACTTCGAACGCATCGACGGCAAGCTGACGCTGTACTCGACGACCCAGGCGCCGCATGCGCACCGCACGCTCTACGCGATCGTGGCGGGCATACCGGAGCACAAGATACGCGTCGTCTCGCCGGACCTCGGCGGCGGTTTCGGCAACAAGGTGCCGATCTACCCGGGCTATGTCTGCGCGATCGTGGCGTCGATCGTCACCGGCAAGCCGGTGAAGTGGGTGGAGGACCGGTCGGAGAACCTGATCAGCACCGGATTTGCCCGTGACTACATCATGCGCGGCGAGATAGCTGCGACCAAAGAAGGCAAGATCCTTGCCATCCGCACCAACGTGCTTGCCGACCACGGAGCCTTCAACGGCACTGCTGCCCCGGTGAAGTACCCGGCGGGATTCTTCGGCGTCTTCACCGGCAGCTACGACATCGAGGCCGCTTACTGCAAGATGACCGCGGTCTACACCAACAAAGCGCCCGGCGGTGTGGCTTACGCCTGTTCCTTCCGGATCACCGAAGCCGTCTATCTCGTCGAGCGCATCGTCGACTGCCTGGCCTACGAGCTGAAGATGGACCCGGTCCAGCTACGGATCAAGAACTTCATCCAGCCCGAACAGTTCCCCTACACGACCAAGACCGGGTGGGTCTACGACTCAGGCAACTACGAGCCGACGATGCGTCTCGCCATGGAGATTGCTGGCTACGACGAGCTCCGACGTGAGCAGGCCGAAAAGCGCGAGCGCGGCGAGCTGATGGGCATCGGCGTCTCGTTCTTCACCGAGGCGGTCGGTGCAGGGCCGCGCAAGGACATGGACATCCTGGGCCTGGGCATGGCTGACGGTTGCGAGCTTCGCATCCACCCGACCGGCAAGGCAGTCGTGCGGCTCTCGGTGCAGTCCCAGGGACAGGGCCACGAGACGACCTTCGCCCAGATCGTGGCCGAGGAGATCGGCATCCCTCCGGCCGACATCGACGTCGTGCATGGCGATACGGACAACACGCCCTTCGGACTCGGCACCTACGGCAGCCGGTCGACGCCGGTGTCCGGTGCAGCCGCAGCCCTGGTGGCACGCAAGGTCCGCGACAAGGCACGGATCATCGCCTCCGGCATGCTCGAGGTGTCGGTAGCCGACCTGGAGTGGCAGAAGGGCTCGTTCAATGTCAAGGGTGACCCCTCCAAGTCCGTCACGATCCAGGACATCGCGATGCGGGCGCACGGCGCAGCTGACCTGCCCGAAGGCATCGAGGGTGGTCTGGAGGCGCAGATCTGCTACAACCCCGACAATCTCACCTATCCGTTCGGCGCATACATCTGCGTCGTCGACATCGACAAAGGCACCGCCGAGGTCAAGGTCCGTCGCTTCATCGCGGTTGATGATTGCGGGACCCGCATCAACCCGATGATCATCGAGGGGCAGGTGCACGGCGGCCTCACTGACGGGGTCGGTATGGCGCTGATGGAGATGATCGCCTTCGATGAAGACGGCAACTGTCTGGGCGCCTCGCTGATGGACTACCTGATCCCCACTGCGCTCGAGGTGCCTGACTGGGAGACCGGCTTCACCGTCACCCCGTCACCGCACCACCCGATCGGCGCCAAGGGCGTGGGCGAGTCGGCCACCGTCGGGTCGCCGCCGGCCATCGTCAACGCCGTCGTAGACGCCCTGAAGCCGTTCGGGGTTCGGCACGCCGACATGCCGCTGACACCCTCTCGGGTGTGGGACGCCATGCAGGGCCGGCCCACCCCCTCGTTCTGAGCCCGGGAGGTTCTATGGCACACCGAATGGCCGCACGCGTCGCCGAACTGACGACGGCGCGAGTGCCCTTCGTTCACGCGACTGTGGTCCGCGCCCAGGAGCCGACGTCGGCCATGCCAGGGGACGACGCAGTGATCCTGGGCGATGGGACGATCGAAGGCTTCGTCGGTGGTCACTGCGCCGAGGGATCTGTGCGGTCGGCTGCGCTCACCGCTCTAGCGGATGGTCAGACCTTGCTGCTGCGCGTGCTGCCGGAGGGCGAGGAGCCGTTCCCTGACTCTCCGAACGCTCGCGTAGTCGTGAACCCGTGTCTGTCCGGTGGCGCCCTCGAGATCTTCCTCGAGCCGTTACTGCCCGCGCCCTTGCTGGTGGCTGTTGGCGACACCCCCATAACGAACGCGCTGCTGGCGATGGCCGGACCGCTGGGGTTCGTCGGCGAGCGGGTGCCGCCAGGGCAGCCTCTGAACGGCGCCACCGCTGTAGTCGTGGCCAGCCACGGCCGCGGTGAGTCCGAATCGATCAGATCTGCCCTTGACTGTGGGGTCCCGTTCATCGGCTTGGTCGCGAGCCGGATTCGAGGTGCCGCGGTACTCGAGGAGATGGGTCTTACCCACGCGGAACGGGCTCGAGTGCGGACTCCCGTTGGGCTCGATATTGGTGCCCGCACAGCTGATGAGATTGCGTTGTCGATCATGGCCGAGGTCGTTCGTGCCGTCCGAGTCGACGGTGTCATGGCGGCGAATGCAGTGCCTGTCGCGCAACCGGTGCAGGTTATCGACCCGATCTGCGGAATGACCGTGGTGGTCGACCAGGACACACCGCACGTGATCGACGCCGAGGGTGACCACTGGTTCTGCGGAACCGGCTGCCGGGACCGCTACCAGGCTGAGCATCCGGCGCACGCGGAGAGCGGGTAGTAGAGGTTGTTCGTCACAGGTCTGGTCCTGGCCGCCGGTGCCTCACGTCGCCTCGGGCAGCCCAAACAGCTCCTCGCGTACAGGGGGGCCACTCTGCTGGACGCTACGTTGTCGGCCGCGCGAGCCTGCCAGTTCGATCAGCTGCTCGTGGCACTTGGTGCGGCCAGCGAGCAGGTGCGTTCGTCGGTGGACCTGGGAGCCGTTGAGGTCATTGAGAATCCCGAGTACTCGACGGGATGCCACTCGTCCATAACCGCTGCCCTGACCGCGGTCGACGATCGTGCGGATGGGTTGGTGCTGCTGTTAGGGGATCAGCCCGGCATCAGTGCCTCGGCCGTGGCTCGACTCGCCGCGGACGCGAGGTCGCCGATGGCGGTATGTCGCTACGACAACGGCTTGGGGCACCCGATGTGGTTTCGTCGGGACATGTTCGCCGAGCTGAGCCAGCTGCACGGTGACAAGGCCGTCTGGAAGCTGCTGAACTCCGGCCTGTTCGAGGTTCGGGAGGTACCCGTGGAAGGGGCAGTGCCTGTGGACGTCGACACCTGGCAGGACTACGAGGTGCTGATGGCCGGCGACCAGCCCCGAACACCGGACGAGAATCCCAGGCACGCCCAATCCCAGACACACGCATGAGCGCTGCGACCCGCGGGCCGATGGTCGACTCGGATGACGTTAGGCGGCGTCTGGACGAGATCGACTATCTGGTCGACGAAGGGATGGCCACGGCGCTCTTCCTGGCTCTGGCCCTCGAGCAACCTCTGTTGCTTGAGGGTGAGCCTGGCGTCGGCAAGACCACGGCGGCCAAAGCGCTGGCACAGGCTCTGGGGGCGCCGCTGGTCCGGCTGCAGTGCTACGAGGGCCTGACTGCCAGCGAGGCGCTCTACGAGTGGAACTACCAGCGTCAGCTGCTGGCGATCCGACTCGCGGAGTCCCGGCAGACGACCCTGGACGATGCCGATCTGTTCACTGCGGAGTTCCTTCAGGAGCGGCCGATCCTCAAGGCAATCCGGGCGGTGGGACCAGTGGCGCCGGTGCTGCTGATCGACGAGATCGACCGCGCGGACGACGAGTTTGAGGCCCTGTTGTTCGAGTTCCTGGGGGAGGCCTCGATCACCATCCCCGAAATCGGTACGTTCGTCGCAGAGCGCCGCCCCATTGTGGTTCTGACCTCCAACCGCAGCCGCGAGCTGCACGATGCGCTGCGCCGACGCTGCCTCTACCACTGGATCGAATTTCCGGCGCCGTCCAGGGTCGCCGAGATCCTGCGCAGGTCGGTGCCCGCCGCAAACGACGCACTGATCACCTCGGCCACCGACTTCATCGGCCGGGTCCGGGAACTGGACCTCGACAAGGCGCCAGGTATGGCCGAGACCATTGACTGGGTGTCGGCGCTTACTGCCCTGGGTGTCGCTGATCTGGTGGGCTCCGAGGTCGTGCGCACCCTCAGTGCGATCGCCAAGACACCGGATGATCGTATAGCCATCTCCGATGCGTTCGTCGGCCTCCAAGTAGCACAGAGCCCCTCTGTCGCGGCCGAACCCGAAAGGACCTCATGAAGATCGACAACGAGTTCACTGTAAGCGTGCCGATCGATCGGGCCTGGGAGGTGCTCACCGACCTGGAGGGGGTCTCCCTTTGCCTTCCGGGTGCTCGCCTGACTGGCGTCGAGGGTGACGTGTACCGCGGTGAGGTGCGGATCAAGGTAGGGCCTGTGATCTCGGACTACGCCGGCACGGCTCAGTTCCTGGAAAAGAACGACGCGGATCACCGGGCGGTTATCGACGCCAAGGGGCGGGACTCGCGGGGATCAGGCAACGCCTCTGCCATG
Organism: Dermatophilaceae bacterium; assembly: GCA_036834825.1. Taxonomy (GTDB): domain Bacteria; phylum Actinomycetota; class Actinomycetes; order Actinomycetales; family Dermatophilaceae; genus UBA4719. The sequence continues at coordinate 1,907 of DAITND010000045.1, read as the reverse complement.
ATCACCCTCCAGCTGCGAGCCGATGGGGACCACACTGTGGTGACCGTGGACACCGACCTGAAGATCTCGGGAAAGATCGCGCAGCTGGGCGGGGGCATGATCAAGGATGTGTCCGAGAAGCTCCTCGGCCAGTTCGTCGAATGCCTCGAGGCCAAGCTCGCGGCGCCGGCGCCATCGCAGATACCAGTTGTCACCACTGAGGCCGAGGTGCCTGTTGGCGAACCGGCAGTGGTTGACCAACACGCCCCCGGTCCCGCGGCCAGTCCGGTTGAGGTCCCACCTGCCCAGGAACCACTGGATCTCATGGCCCTGGCAGGTGGCGCGATGACCAAGCGCCTCCTACCGGTGCTGGTTGTCATCGTCGTGGTAGTGGCGGTGGTGGTGTACCTCATTGTCAGGTGAGGCCCGGCCCTCGCCGGTGCTGCTGCGTGGCGTCGACCGCGCGTCGTTCGCGACCGCGTTCGCCGTCCGGCTGAGACAACACGGCGTTCAGGTAGGGCTGACGGGCATCGAGGATTTCACTCGCGCCCTGGTCGCCAGCCCGCCCCAGTCGATGTCCAGACTCTACTGGGCTGCCCGGATTGCGTTGGTACGACAGCAGTCCGAGCTCGCCGCGTTTGACGCAGTCTTCCAAGCAGTGTTCGCCCAGGCGGGCTTCTTGACCAACGAGCCCGCTCGGCGCGCGCCTGGGCTGAGCCCAAAGCCCGAGGATGCGTTCCTGTCTGTGCCCAAGACTGCCGGCGATCCGAGCGAGGGCAGTGGCTTGCCCTGGGTGACGCTGCCACCAGTGGTCGCGTCGTCGGAGGACTCCGACAGCAGCACCGGTGTGCCTGAGCGGTTACCGAGCGAGTTGGAGGGGTTGGCGGACCTACCCTTCGAGCAGCTGAGCGAGCCTGAGATGGAGCTGCTCGAAGGGTGGCTGGAGGCTGCGCTACTCACCTGGCCAACGCGCCGGTCGAGACGCCGCGCGTCTGGCCCGGCGGGCAGACACGTCGCCTTGCGCCCCACCATCGCTCGCGCGCGTCGCACGGGATGGGAACCCATTGAGCTCGTGCGGGTGCGCCCGGTGGCCAAGCCGCGCAAGGTCGTGATGCTCTGCGACGTCAGTCAGTCGATGCAGCCCCAGATCGCGGCGTACTTCCACCTCATGCGAGCACTCACGGTGGTAGCCGGCGGGGAGGCGTTCGCCTTTGCGACCTCACTGACGCGACTGACTTCCGTGCTGCGCCACAAGTCCACGGCCCAGGCCATTGAGCAGGCGACTGACAAGGTCACTGACCGATTCGGTGGGACCCGGATTGCGGCCAGTGTGAACGCACTCTTGCTCTCTCATCATGGCAACGCCGTGCGTGGTGGCATCGTGCTTCTCGGGTCCGATGGTTGGGACAGCGAACCGCCGCAGCAGATGGCCGTCGCAATGGCCCGGTTGCACCGCCGCGCTTACCGGGTGATCTGGATGAATCCGCGGGTGGCAGCCCCCGGCTTCGCGCCTCTGGTTGGCGCGATGGCTGCGGCGCTGCCGTTCTGCGATGAGCTGCTGGCGGCCAACGACTTCCGTTCACTCGCCGCCGTCGTCGCCGAGCTAGGCCGCTCAGTGCGCTAACTCCACAGTGTGACGTATACGGAGGGCTTGAAGTGGCTCACGTTGACGCCCGACCCGCGCAGCATGGCCTGGGTCGCTCGTGGAGTGGTGACGAACCGGGTCAACTCGGCGACGGCGGACGTTGGGCTGGGTTGGGGCAGCGTCAGCGCGCTCCATACTGCGTCGCTCTGCAGGCCCGGACCGGCCAGTTTCACCAGTTGGCCCGTCGACACGTCTTTGGTCACGACGAACGACACCGCCAGGCAGACGCCATTGTTGCGCCTTGTCTCCTCGAGCGCGGCTGCATCGCTCTGGAAGATCCGCT
>DAITND010000044.1:0-16986 GCA_036834825.1 Dermatophilaceae bacterium | reverse complement strand
GTCCCTCTACAACGGGTCGGCCGGCACCGTCCACCTGGTAGCCGACGTCTCGGGGTACTACGTTTCCGGGAATCCCAGTGTGGTCGGAGTGTTCGGGTCGCTGCCCCAGCCCCCGTTGCTGGATACCCGCACCGGGGGGGCGCGGCCAAGCGCTCAGTTGCCGGGTACGCCACGGTGGGGTTGCAGGTCACCGGCCGCGGGGGTGTCCCGGCCACGGGTGTCTCCGCGGTGGTGCTGAACGTGATGGCTGCCTCACCCACCCGGGCCGGCTACGTGACCGTGTACGGCGCCGGGGCCCCCGCCCGACCGCGTCCAACCTGAACTTCGTGCCGGCCCAGACGACCTCGAACATGGTTGTTGTCCCGGTGGGCACCGGTGGCAAGATCGCCCTCTACAACGGCTCGGCCGGCACCGTCCAGCTCGTCGCCGACGTCTGGGGCTGGTACTCCAGCACCAACGCCGTGCCGGTACCGGTCAGCGGTGGGGGGGCGATCCCGTCGGTTACCTCGATCGCCTTGTCGTGGACCAACCCGGCATCGGAGGCCTTCACCGCGGTGATGATCCGGCGTACCCAGGGCGCGACGGCGCCGGCGTCGGCCACTGACGGAGTGGGCGTGACCGATGCCGCCTACCCGGCCACCTCGTTCAACGACACCGGACTGACCCAAGGGCTCCAGTACTCCTATGCCCTGTTTGCCCACAATGCCACGGCGGCTTACGCGGCGGCTGCGACGGTCACGGCGACCACGACGGCAGCCGGGACCGGGGCCGTGTCCGGCCTGGTGACCGATGCCTCAGGTGCCCATGACGGGCTGGCGGGTGTCAACGTGCAGGTGCACTCGCCGTCGCTGCCTTTGCAGTCCTACGCCACGGTGACCGCCGCCGACGGCGGCTACACGGTGCCCGGGCTTCAACTTGAAAGCGACTATCAGGTGTGCTTCTCAGCCAACTTCGCCTTCGGCGGGTCCTCGGATGCGACCGGGTATGTCGACCAGTGCTGGCAGAACCAGCCGACCTCGGGCACGCCGACACCGGTGGCCGTGACGTCGGTCGCGACCAGGACCGGGATCAATGCCGCCCTGGCCCACGGCGGGGCGATCTCGGGGACGGTGAGCGACGCAGGAGGTACTCATCTCGGCCTGGCCCACGTCAACGTTCAGGTGTCCTCCCCGTCCACCGGGACCCACGCGCTCGTCTCGACCGCCGCCGACGGCAGCCACTTGGTGCCAGGTTTCCCGGCAGGCACCGCATACGTGGTGTGCTTCCAGGCCTCTGGTGCCACCGGAGGGTCCTCTGACGCGGCCGGGTATGTGGACCAGTGCTGGAACAACCAGCCGGCGGCGGGCACCGCCACAGCGGTGAGCGTGACCGCAGGCCACACCACCCCTGGGATCAACGCCGCCCTTGCCGGGGCCGGGGCGGTCACCAACGTGACAGCGACCCCGGACACCACCTCCGTCGACCTGTCGTGGACCAACCCGACTGGAGGGTCGCTGACCGGGGTGGTGATCCGGCGTGCCCCGGGTGACATCGCGCCGGCCACAGCGACCGACGGGAGTCCGGTCGCCGTCCCTGAGGTGGCCAAACCTGGGACCACCTACACAGACACCGGCCTGACCTCTGGTGCGCGATACTCCGACGCGCTGTTCGCCCATTACGGAGCGTCGGCCTATGCCGCCGCGGCGACGGTAAGCACCACCACATTGATCAAGGCGACGATGATCTCGACCGGCTCCACCCATTCCTGCGCGGTCACCACTGCCGGTGGCATCAAGTGCTGGGGCTACAACGGGGCCGGTCGGCTGAGCAACGGGACTTTCGCCAGCTCCAACATCCCGGTTGACGTTGTCGGGCTCGGTTCGGGCTCGGGCGTGATTGCGGTCTCCGCCGGCGGGGCGCACTCCTGCGCGGTGGTCCGCGGTGGCGTCATCGGTGGAGCGGTTTGGTGCTGGGGCTTCAACGGTTCCGGCGAGCTGGGGAACGCGGACCCATTCTTGGCAAGCTCGAACGTCCCGGTTCAGGTCTCCGGGCTCGGTTCGGACTCGGGGGTGGTCGCGGTCTCCGCCGGCGACTCTCACGTCTGTGCCATGACCTCTGTTGGCGTGGTCTGGTGCTGGGGCTACAACGCGTCCGGCCAGCTGGGCGACGCAAGCACGACCGACTCCAACGTCCCGGTCCAGGTCTCGGGGCTCGGTTCGGGGGCGGTCGCCATCTCTGCCGGCTCTTCGTACTCGTGCGCGGTGATCACCGGTGGCACCGTCAAGTGCTGGGGCGACAACGGGTCCGGCCAGCTGGGCAACGGAAGCACCGGCGCCGGGTCCTCGTCCCCGGTGGACGTCGTGGGGCTTGGTGCGGGAGCGTCAGCGGTCTCGGCCGGCGGTGGCCATACCTGCGCCGTGACCACTGCCAGTGGCCTGCGGTGTTGGGGCGACAACGGGTACGGCCAGCTGGGCAACGGAAGCACCGGCGCCGGCTCCTCGTCGCCGGTCGGGGTCACCGGGCTCGGTGCCGGGGCGGCGACAGCAGTGGCCGCCGGCTCCTCGGGTCACTCCTGTGCGGTGAGCACTGGTGGCGCCATCAGCTGCTGGGGACACAACGCAAACGGCCAGCCGGGCAACGGGACCCTGACCGACTCTTGGACCCCGGTTGATGTCACCGGGCTCGGTGCGCTCGCCTCAGCCGTCTCCGCCGGCGACGCTCAGTCCTGCGCGTTGACCGCGGGCGGCGCGGTCAGGTGCTGGGGCGCCAACGAGTCCGGCCAGCTGGGCGACGGAACCACCAACCAGAGCGCCACCCCGGTTGACGTCTTTGGGCTGAAATAGGCCCGACGCCATCAGCTCAGGCGGTTGCGGTGCGCCGGATCCGCAGGCTCGGCAGCTCGGCCAGGGACTGGGCGACCACGCAGTAGCGCTCCGTCATCGCAGCGAGGCGCGCGAGGGCTTCGTCGCCGGCATCGGTGTCCAGCTCCACGTCTACTTGGATGTGGTGGGCGCCCACGGGCGCCTCGCGGGAGACGCCGAGGGTGCCGCGGGCGTCGAACTGGCCCTGCGCCTGGAACGTGGCGCTGCGGATGTCGATACCGAGCGCGGTCGCCACACTTCGCAAGGTGACCCCCGTGCAGGCCAGCAAGGCCTCCAGGAGCATGTCGCCGGAGCAGGCATCGCCGCCATCCCCGCCGGTGGCCGGGTGCAGCCCGGCGCGGACGGGGCCTGCCCAGGTCGCCGCGGTGCAGGTGATGCCGGGGTCGTCGAACCCAAACCCGGCGCTGGCGTGCAGGGGCGTGAGCGCACTGGTTGGCTCATCGCGGTATCGCTGTTTGAGGGGAGCCTGCGTCTCGCGCAAGGTGGTGCGATCCATGCCGACCTCTCACAGAGTCCTGACCCGCAACCGGGTCGAAGTAACGTTAGCCGAAGGACAGTGCGGGGGAGGGGACCCCGAACATCTGGTCGAGGTCCTCGGCGGGCAGCGGGTGGCCGAAGAGGAACCCCTGAGCCGTATCGCATCCCTGCTCGCGCAGTAGGGCTACCTGAGTCGGCCTCTCGACCCCTTCGGCGACCAGGGTCAGTCCCAGGGCGTGGCCCAACGTGATGATCGCACTGACGATGGCCGCCGAGGATGCATCCTGGTCCATTCGCGAGACGAAGGACTGGTCGATCTTCAAGATGTCGACATCGGTCTGCTGGAGCTGGGAGAGCGAGGAGTGCCCCGTCCCGAAGTCGTCGATGGACAGCTTCACGCCGAGCTCCCGAAGACGACGCAGGTTCTGCTTCGATACGCCGGTGCCGCTGAGCAGCGTGGTCTCGGTGATCTCCAGGGTGAGCTGACCCGGGGAGATGGTGCTCTGTTGCAGGGACTGGCTCAGCGCGCGGACCACATCGTCGTGCTGGAGCGTGCGCGCGGACAGGTTGACGGCGATGGTGCCACCGGCTTCGCACCACGGCGCGCCCCTTCGACAGGCCTCCTGCAGCACCCAGCAGTCCACCGTGGAGATGACGTGGCTCTCCTCGGCGATCGGGATGAACTTGTCGGGGGAGAGCAGTCCGAATCCGGGACGCTTCCAGCGGACCAGGGCTTCGACGCCGATCACCTTTTCGGAGGGCAGCGACACGATCGGTTGGTACAGGAGGCGAAGCTCGTGGCCGGTGACGGCCCGAGCCAGGGCGTTGCGCACCGAGAACCTGATGTCCACTGCCAGCTGCATCGAGCTGTCGAAGACGGTGGCACGGGCTTTGCCGCTGGTCTTCGCCTCGTACATGGCCAGGTCTGCCTGCCCCAGCAGGTCCTCGGCGGTGGTGACGGCGTCGGCTGTCGTGACGAGGCCGATGCTGGCGCTGACCACGGCCTCGTGATCCCCGATCGGGAAGGGCGCAGCGAGCTGGCTGCCGATCCGGGCGGCTATGGACGGGGCGATCGTGCTGTCGGACACGTTCGGGCACACCACGACAAACTCGTCACTTCCCAGACGGGCGACCACGTCGTTCGGGCGCATGCACGCACGGATGCGTTGGCTGGCCAGTACGAGGAGCTCGTCGCCGACGGCGTGTCCGAGACTGTCGTTGACCTGTTTGAAACCGTCAAGGTCGACGAACAGAACAGCCAGGCCCTGACCGGCGCGGGCGCACGCCGCAAGCGACTGGTCGAGGTGGCAGATCAGGGCTGCCCGATTGGGCAGCCCGGTCAACGTATCTTGGAGGGCCTGTCGGCTCAGCGCCTCATGCAGAACGCCCATCTCGCGTGAGGACACCTCGATCGTCTGCTGGAGCGAGAAGTGCTCCTCGTCCCCCTCGGTGTACGTGGTACTGAGAAGGTCCAGGAACTCGCGCCAGGCGGCGTCCGACGGGCTCGACGCGGGATCGAGGTTGAGCCGCCTCAGGTGCCGGATCAGGGTGCGATGCAGGCCGGTCGTATCGCTCATGTGGCCCGCTGGTTGTCCAGGCCGGCGTGGGGCAGGGAGGCGCCGAGAAGACAGTGCGACCCTGTTCTGGTCATGACGGCCTCCGGTCAATGAACGTGACAACCCGATGGCAGTCCCATGAGGTTCCATCGAAGCACCATCAGCGCAGGTCCGCTCCTGGGCGTACCTGTGATTCAACTGTAGGGCGCGGACGCGTGGAATGTCCGACCTTCGCCGGATCTGCCCGATCTTCAGCATTCTGGACATCGACCCGCGGACGGGCACGGCTGTCGTCGATCCAGGGGTCGCGCTGAGCGACCTGACCAGCGCCACAGCAGCAGCCAGGGATCAGAACGCGGAAAGAAGGGCCGGCCCCACGTGTGTGGGGGCCGGCCCTTCCGACAGCTGTCCTCGGACCCTGCCGCCCGAGGACACCTGGACGCTGGGACTACTTGGTCAGCAGCGAGAGAACCGGGTCGTTCGCGTACGCCGCTGCAGCGTTGGCCTTGGTGACGATGACCGGGGGAAGCAGGAACGCTGGCACAACCTTGACGCCGTTGTTGTACGACTTGGTGTCGTTGGCCGGAGCCTTCTTGCCTGCCTGGAGGTCCTTGACCATCAAGATGGCCTGTGCCACGAGCAGACGGGTGTCCTTGTTGATCGTTGAGTACTGCTCGCCGGCCATGATGGACTTGACCGACTCGGGCTCGGAGTCCTGACCGCCGGCGACCGGGATCGGCTTGCCTGCGGCCTTCACCGACGTGAGGATCGCGCGTGCCAGGGTGTCGTTCGGGGACAGCACGCCGTCGATCGACTTTGAGCCGTAGGTGCTGGTCAGGAGCGCGTCCATGCGACTCTGGGCGTTCTCCGCCTTCCAGGCGGCGGTCGCGGTCTGCTTGATGTCGGTCTGGCCCGACCCCACCACCAGCGTGCCGTCAGCGATCTTCGGCTTCAGCACGCTCATCGCGCCGTCGAAGAACACCTTGGAGTTGGCGTCATCGGATGAACCTGAGAAGAGCTCGATGTTGTACGGGCCGGTGGCCTTCTTGGCCTTCAGCCCATCCAGCAGTGCCTGGCCCTGAAGCTTGCCGACCTTGAAGTTGTCGTAGGCGACGTAGTTGTCGACGTCCGCGGTGTTCAGGATGAGACGGTCGTAGGCGATCACGATTGCGCCCGCGTCGTGGGCGGCCTTCACGTGGGTGCTGAGCTGGCCGCCGTCAGCGGCACCGATGATGATGACCTTGGCGCCGTTGGTGACCATGGCCGAGATCTGGTCCTGCTGGTCCTTGACGGTGGTCGAGGCACCTGCGTACTGCACGTCCCCCTTGAAACCGGCCGCTTTGATCCCGGAAGGCGTGCATAAGTCCGAGCGCCATATGGTCGCTCGCGGCGAACACGGCAGAGAAATCCCGAGTTCGCAGGAGCTCGCGGCCCGCGAAGTAGCCGAACTCCGCGCTCCAGTCACCCAGGATCGGGGGGTACGTGTTGAGTTCCGCGTCGTCGATCTCCGCCAGGAACCCGCGCATCCTGGCCTCGGCCTCGATCCAGTCCTGCGGGCCCGCGAGGTGGATGATCTCGCGGTGGCCCAGGTCGATCAGATGACGGGTTGCCATCCGCGCACCCGCGACCTGGTCGGCGGGGACGAGAAGCTCGGCGCCACCGGTGGCCTGAAAGCTCACGTACGGCACGTCGATCGACATCCGGGCCAGGACGTCGAACACCCGCACCTGGGGCGCAATGACGACCAGGCCTTCGATCGCCTGTCCCATCAGGTGCTCGAGGGCCTCTGAGATGGACTCCGGGTCCGCGCTCGCCAGGTTGGCGATGTTGACGTAGTAGCCGGCAGCCCGGGCGGCATCCTCGATCGCGACGATGCTCCTGGCCGGTCCGTACTCGGCGCTCGCGGCCGACAGCACCCCGATCGTGCGGGAGTGGCGGGTAACCAGCATGCGCGCAGCGCGGTTGGGCCGATACTGAATCTCCTCCATAACCGCAGTCACCCGCGCCTTGGTCGTCTCACGGATGCTTGGATGGTGGTTGAGCACTCGTGAGACGGTCTGGTAAGAGACTCCTGCAAGACGCGCGACATCCCGGATGCTGGGTGCGCGGTCTTTGGGCAGCTGAGTTGTCACGGGAACCTTGCAGCGCGTGTGAACGGTCACAAGTGTGAGCCAGGTTCAATATGCACCCAGCGAGCCGCAACGCAGGCTACTGATTCGAAGCTGCCATCACGCGTATGCTGGCCGCGATTGGGGGGTGCGGCATGGCAGCGTCGGTAACCGATCCGGCACACGAGGGCGTGTCGGGCGTCGACCCGCAGGAGTCCATCGAGCGGCTCCTGCGTGACCTGCGGACTCGCCGCGTGGGGCTCTCGGATCGCGACGCTGCCCGGCGGCTGTTGGTCTTCGGGCCGAACGAGCTGGTACGACGCCGCGGCCGGGGGTGGCTGCGCGACCTGGTGGCGCAGCTGGTGCATCCGCTGGCCCTGTTGCTGTGGCTGGCTGCCGGACTTGCGGCCCTCAGCGGTACCACGCCCCTGGCGATCGCCATCGTCATCGTGATCCTGATCAACGCGCTCTTTGCTTTCCTGCAGGAGCGGCACGCCGAGCAGGCGGTCGAGGCTCTCTCCGCGTATCTGCCTGTCACGGTGCACGTCGTTCGTGACGGGGCACCCAAGGAGATTGAGGTTCGCGAGCTCGTCCCGGGGGACGTGATCATGGTCCAAGAGGGCGATCGCGTCTCTGCGGACGCACGGCTGCTGTCCGGGTCGGTGGAGATGGACGTGTCCACGCTGACCGGGGAGTCGCTCCCGGTGCTGCGTGAGGCGGATCCGTTCGATACCCACGGGCCCATCCTGGAAGCGCGCGACCTGGTCTTCAGTGGCACGAACTGCACCGAAGGCGAAGCCACTGCCGTGGTCTTCAACACGGGGATGCACACCGAGCTGGGACGTATTGCGGCGTTGTCGCAACGGGTGGGCCATGACGAGAGCCCCCTGGAGAAGCAGGTCAAGCACGTTGCCCGGCTGATCGCCCTGGTGGCGGTCGGGATGGGTGTGGCCTTCATCCCGCTCGGCACGTTGCTGGCGGGCTTGTCCCTGGGCGACGCTGTGAACTTCGCGATCGGGCTCCTGGTGGCCAACGTGCCCGAGGGGCTGCTGCCCACCATCACGCTCGCGCTGGCCGTGGGCGTACGGGTCCTGGCCCGAAAAGGGGTCCTGGTGAAACGGATCTCAGCGGTGGAGACGCTCGGCTCCACCAGCGTGATCTGCACCGACAAGACCGGCACACTGACTCTGAACCGGATGCGGGTGGTCAGGGACTGGACCTCGCAGGGCGTTCTGCCCCTGCGCGCCCCGCTTCCCGAGGCCCGGCCGGAACCGGCGGAAACCCGAATCGCCCGCGCCGTCATGGCCTGCAACAACGCCCAGATCGAGCTCAGCGAACCAGACAACCGCCCGGGCAAGGAAATCGGTGACCCCACCGAGCTGGCCCTGCTGCACATGGCCAGGTCGCTGGGCGTCGACCTGGCCGCCGGCTCCGGGCAGCGGTTGGCCCAGTTCCACTTCGACCCCGCGCTGCGCCGGATGTCCACGGTCGACAAGGACCCGGACAAGGATGTCGACCGGGTCCGGGTGCACACCAAGGGCGCGCCGGAGGAGCTGCTGCCGCTGTGCACCCGCCTTGGCACCCAGGACGCTGCGGAGCGCCCGTTGACCCCGCAAGACCGAGAGGCATTCGGCCGGCTGGTCACCGGGTGGGCGCAGGAGGGGCTGCGCCTGCTCGCGGTGGCCGAGCGCGACATCGACCGAAGTGACCTGGCCGGGCTGACCCGAGAACAGGCCGAACGGGACCTCACGCTGCTGGGCGTGGTGGCGATGCTCGACCCGCCCCGGGCCGAGGTGGCCGGCGCAGTCGCCCGCTGCCACTCGGCCGGCATCCGGCTGATCGTGGTCACCGGCGACCACGGCCTGACCGCCCGGGGCATCGCGGAGTCGGTGGGTATCGGCCACCAAAGCCTGAGAATCATCACCGGCGCCGAGCTCGCGCAGATGCCAGAAGCCGACCTGGACGCCGTGCTGGCCACCGGTGATGAGCTCATCTTCGCGCGCAGCTCACCGGAGGACAAGCTGCGGATCGCCGATGCCCTGCATGACCAGGGATATGTCGTGGCGATGACCGGTGACGGCGTCAACGACGCCCCGGCGCTGCGGCGAGCAGACATCGGCGTGGCGATGGGCAAGTCAGGAACCGAGGTTGCCCGTGAGGCAGCCACGATGGTCCTGACCGACGACAACTTCGCCTCCATCGTGACGGCGGTCGAAGGGGGCCGACGGGTCTACGACAATGTCCGTAAGTTCATCGTCTACATCTTCGCCCACGCGACCCCCGAGGTCGTCCCGTTCCTGGTCTACGCCCTTTCCGGCGGCAAGATCCCGTTGCCCCTGACGGTCATGCAGATCCTGGCGATCGACCTCGGCACCGAGACCCTGCCCGCCCTGGCGCTCGGGCGGGAACCGGCCGAGCCAGGTCTGATGGAGCGACCACCGCGACAACGCCGTCAGAACGTCATCGACGCCCCGATGCTGGCCCGTGCCTGGGGACTGCTGGGTGGCGTCTCGGCGCTTCTGGTCATGCTGATCTTCCTGGTGACTCTCAGACACGGCGGCTGGCACCTCGGCGCCGACGTGAGCTCGGGCGGGCTCAACCATGTCTGGCAACAAGCCACGACGATGAGCTTCCTGGGGATCGTGGCCTGCCAGATCGGGACCGCCATGGCATCGCGTACCCAGCACGCATCGCTCTTTCAGGTGGGAGTCTTCACCAATACGTTGCTGCTGTGGGGAATCGTCTACGAGATCGTTTTTGCCGCCGTATTGGTGACCGTGCCATGGTTGCAGGCTGTGTTCGGCACTGCCACCCCTGACCTATGGCAGGTGCTGTTCATTCTGCCGTTCCCCGTCATCGTCTGGGGGGTCGACGAACTGTGGCGTTGGGACGTGAGGCGACGTGCCGCGCTACGGAGCCAGGCTCTCGGCCTCTAGGGCGATGTTGCGCTGCATGCCGCCGAAGACGAGCCCGTGGAAGGGGTAGATCATCGCCCAGTAGAGCCCCCCGGCCGGGCCTTGGGGGTGGAAGAGAGCACGCTGCCGGAACAGGGTCCGGCCCTGGTCGTCGGTTTCGATGATGAGCTCGAGCCAGGCCAGTCCGGGCAGTCGCATCTCGGCGCGCAGCCGCAGCAGGCGCGAGTCCTCGATGTCCTCGACCCGCCACCAGTCGAGGGCGTCCCCGACGGCGAGGTCGAAGGGGTCTCGGCGACCGCGGCGCAGCCCCGGACCGCCCAAGAGGCGGTCGAGCAGGCCACGGGCCCACCACCCCAGACGCCAGGAGTACCAGCCGTTATCGCCCCCGATGCCTTTGATGACGGCCCACAGCTGCTCAGGGGTGGCGTCGACGCGACACACTCGTTCGTCGACGAAGAGCGAGCCTCCGGCCCAGGCGGGATCGCCAGGGAGCGGGTCACTTGGTGCGCCGACGGTTGTGGCCGACGACCAGGAGGTGGTGACGCGGCGGTCGTGGACGCGCTGGAGAGCTAGCTCGGCGGCCCGGCAGAAGCTGATGAGCCCCTCATCCGGGTCCGAAACGTACGTTGCGATGTCATGTTCCTTGCAGATGACCTCGTTGATGAGGCTCTCCATCAGGGGCCGGGCAATGCTGTTGGGAACGGGCGTCACCAGGCCCACCCAGTGGCTCGACAGGGAGGGGGTCAGCAGCGGGAGCGCAAGTACGCGGCGCGATTTCAGGCCCGCGGTCCTGGCGTAGGCGGCCATCATCTGCCGGTAGCTCATGACGTCCGGTCCGCCGATGTCGAAGCCGCGGTTCACCTCTGGTGGCATGGTGGCTGATCCCACGAGGTATCGCAGGACGTCCCTGACCGCGATGGGCTGGATCTGGGACTCGACCCAGCGGGGGGTGATCATGATCGGCAGACGCTCGGTGAGGTAGCGAAGCATCTCGAATGACGCAGATCCAGAACCGATGATGGCGGCGGCGCGCAGCACCGTTGTGGGGACTCCGCTGACCAGCAGGATCTCGCCGACCTCCCTGCGGGACTCCAGATGGGGGCTCAGCTTCCCCTCCGCGGGGTACAGACCGCCGAGGTAGACGATCCGGCCTACACCGCAGGCACGAGCCGCGGCCGCGAAGTTCTGCGCGTTCAAACGGTCCAGGGACTGGAACTCAGCCCCAGTTCCCAGCGAATGGATGAGGTAGTAGGCGATGTCCACCTCGCTCAGGGCCCGGGTCACGCTGTCGGCGTCGGCTGCGTCGCCCTTGACGATGTCCACCTGGTCGTGCCATTCACGGTCGGCCAGGTTCCGGGGCTGACGCGCCATGACCCGGACGCGGAAGCCGGCCGCGAGCAGCTCGGGGACCAGGCGACCGCCGATGTATCCGGTGGGGCCGGTCACCAGGGCGAGCTGGCGGGTCGGCGGGGTGGGCTTGCTCGTCACGGGCCAATCCTCTCAGTCAGGTGAGCCCTCACCGTCGGGCCAGGGCGGCCGACATGGCGCTCTCGGCCTTGTTGCCCACACGGGTGACGGCAGGTTACATCAAGGGTGGGGTGAACGTGGTGATGCCCACCAACCCCGGCCGCGCCATCGGCCGCCCGCTCATCGATGCCATCGTGGATCTCCTGCTCACCGGCAGAACCTCACGACCGAGGGGCTTGGGCTGACGCTCGCTGCTTGTTGGATCGCTACTTCAACGGAAGCCCGAACGCGGTGGTCATCGACGGTGCCGAGGCCGCGCCGTACAGGTATGCCGTACCGGCCACCTCCTCGTAGAGGCGAGTCAGCGAGTAGTGGGTCAGCGCGGTGGTGACCACGTGTTCTCTCTGGCTGGGATGGATGACGACCGTGAGCACGGTGTTTCCCTCTGACTTGTCGTCCTCGTCCGCGGTGAGCACCACGGCGAGGTGTCCCGACTTCCAGTCCGGCCCCTGGAAGATCCTGGACATCCATGCCTTGAACCAGGTATCCGCGCTGTCCAGCGAGCAGTCGTGTGCGTCGTTGCACAGGTTGGGGATCACCATCCCCACGTTCGGCAGCCTCCCCGCGGTGATCGCCGCACCGAGCTGTTCAACCGGGACGTCGTACTTGCCGCACGCGCCGCGTTCGTTGATGAAGTACGCCCAGGGGTTGTGCTTGACCGCGTAGTCCGTGCCGCCGTCGCTGGTCGCGCAGTTCTGAGGCATCCCGTCGGCATATACGGCCGCAGTCTTGCCCGAGGCGACTGCCTGGCCGAACACGGACGTTCCGGCGACGGGGTTGGCCGACGGCGCGTCGTCGTTGGTGATCGCGTAGGTCTGGCCGCCGGCGATCGCGATGTAGTTCGGCAGGGATGGGTGCCGGACTGCCGTGTAGTGCGTGGCATAGCCGAACCGTCGGGCGAGGCCGAAGGTGTATGGCATCTCGGATTTCATCTCACTCACCGAGTGGTTCTCCGCCACGAACACCAGCACCTTGGTGACCGGGCCCGGGCGGGTGGGCGCCAGAGCCGTCTTCGACGTGGGCGCAGTCGTCTGCGATGTCGCCCCAGCCGTGTTCGGCCGGGCGCCTGAGGACGCGGGGACCGATGGCGACCTGCTCGCCGTGGAGCAGCCCGACGCTGCCAACGCGAGCACGCAAGCCACCGCGGCACCGTGGACGATTCGCGCGATATCCATGCCTCCAGTCAAGCGTATGGGTGACCAACGTCCCTACTGCCGAGCGCAAGCCGGGTGAGAACCTGAAGGCTGGGATCACTGAGGGCTGGGGACGGGTTGGAGGGAGGCGGGCCATGAGTGCGTCAGATTCCGGACGGGCGGGTGCGGTGGCCATACTCTGCCTGCCGCTCGCTGCGCTCAGCGTGTTCGCAGCGCTGGCCGGGATCGTCGCCGGCGGCGGCGGTGGTTGGCGCGCGGTGGCACCAGTGCGCGGGGCCGCCGTGAGGTTGTATGGCGAAGGACTCTATGAGTTCTGCCTCGTGGCCGTAGGTCTGCTGGCCGCCCTTTTCCGCTCCTTTGACGCCCACGAGTCAACTGATACCACCCGGACGGTTGCCCCCGCAGAAAGGTGAGAAGTGATGAAAGCTCTCGTCGTCTATGAGTCCTTGTTTGGTAACACCGAGCAAGTCGCCCAGGCGATCACCAACGGCTTGGCGCAGCATGGTGACGTCCAGATGGTCGAGGTGACAAAGGCGCCGACGGAGCTCACCGAACCGGTCGACCTGATCGTCATCGGCGGGCCGACCCACGCGTTCTCGATGAGCAGGGAGTCCACTCGGGAGGATGCCTTCAAGCAGGGCGCAAGCCAGGGGTCGAAGGACGTCGGGGTGCGTGAATGGCTCGAGCACCTGCACCGAGGCCGGCACGCCGAGCGTGTGGCCACCTTCGACACCAAGGTGGGCAAGGTCCGTCATCTGCCGGGTTCGGCTGCCAAAGGAGCAGCGCACGCCGCCCAGAAGCTCGGCTACAAAACCGCCGCGCAGCCGATGAGCTTCTACGTCCAGGGTGTCAGCGGCCCGCTGCTGGAGGGTGAGCTGGGCAGGGCCCAGGCCTGGGGTGAGCGACTGGGGGTGGCAGGGGGCTGACCTCGGCCGGGCAGGGCCACATGGAAAGCCCAGGCGTGTTGATCTTGTGAGCGGGCCCTGCGGCGGGCAGAGTCAGAGATGTCCTCGTCCCCACCGGGGTCCGGCCGAGCGGAGGTGGCGGTGAATGCGGTAGTGGAACTCTCCCGCACAGCCTTTGACGCCGTCGTCATGGACCTGGACGGCGTCGTGACGGACACCGCGTCCCTGCACGAGATGGCGTGGAAGCGGATGTTCGACGTGTTCCTGGCCGCCCGCCCGCCATCGCAGGGAGAGGACCACCGGCCATTTGAGAATGAGGACTACCGGCGCTTCGTGGACGGCATGCCTCGTTTTGACGGTGCGCTCGGCTTCCTGACCTCCCGGGGCATCACGCTGCCCCGAGATGAGGTCAGCGCCCTGGCAGCTCAGAAGGACGGCGCCTTCAAGGATCTCATAGTTCAGGAGGGCATCAAGCTCATCCCAGGCGTCCTGGTCTTGCTGACCGCGCTGCGCCGTGCCGGATTCCGGACCGCGATCGTGTCCGCGAGCCGCAACTGCAGCGCGGTTCTGAGCCGGGCCGGCCTGACCGACTTCTTCGACGCCAGTGTCGACGGTGTCATTGCCGGCGAGCTCGGTCTGCCGGGTAAGCCGGATCCGGCGGTCTACCTCGAGGCCGCGGGGAGGCTGAGGACACCACCAGAGCGGTCCGTGGTCGTCGAAGACGCGTTGGCTGGGGTGGAGGCCGGACACCGCGGCGGCTTCGGCCTGGTCGTTGGGGTGTCCGGTGCTGGTCATGGGCAGGAGCTGCTGGATCGGGGCGCAGACGTCATCGTCCCAGATCTCACGGGTGTCGAAGTGGCGCCGTCGCCGGCGACGGAAAGGCCCCGACCGTGAGCGAATGGGTTCTGGCCTACGAGGGATTCGACTCGGTGCACGAAGGTCTGCGTGAAGCCCTGTGCACCCTCGGTAACGGATACTTCGCCACCCGTGGGGCCGCACCGGAGTCGCAGGCGGACGGGGTTCACTACCCGGGCACCTACGTCGCGGGCTGCTGGAACCGGCTACGTGATGAGGTCGCGGGACAGTCCGTGGACAACGAGTCCATGGTGAACCTGCCCAACTGGCTTCCTGTCACCATCGCGGTGGACGGTGGCGACTGGCTCGACCTCGGGCAGGTGGAGGTGCTCACCCAGCGCCAGGAGCTGGACCTGCGGCGTGGGCTCCTGACCCGGTGGCTTCGTTTTCGTGACGCACAGGGGCGGCTCACGGGGTTGACCCAGCGGCGCTTCGTGCACATGGCGCGGGCGCACCTGGCCGGGCTGGAGACGACGGTCACCGCAGAGAACTGGTCAGGCCAGCTGCGCATTCGGACCAGCATTGACGGGACGGTGCAGAACGGCGGCGTGGACCGCTACCGAAAGCTGTCCAGCGATCACCTCCTGCCGATCGCCCAGGGATCCTTCAGTGCAGACACGGTGGTGCTGACCGTTGAGACGAGCCAGTCCCGGATCAGGATCGCCGAAGCAGCACGGACCCAGGTTCGGTGTCAAGGGGAGCCGTGTGCCGTAGAACGGCAGGTGCGGACCGAGCCGGGTCTGGTCGAGGAGGAGCTGACGGTAGCGGTAGAAGCTGGTCAGGAGGTGACGGTGGAAAAGGTGGTGGCCTTGCACACCGGTCGTGACTGGGCAGTTTCCGAGCCGGCCGAGGCAGTCGTTGCGGCGCTGGAACGCGCAGGGAGCTTCGATGACCTGCTCGATGGGCACGTGCTGGCCTGGGCGCAGCTGTGGGAACGATTCCACACCTCACTGGAGGAAGATGGCCAGGCCGGTGAGGAAGCCTCGCTCACCATCCGGCTGTATCTCTTCCACCTGCTGCAGACGTTGTCCGTTCACACTCTGGAGGCAGATGCCGGGGTCCCGGCCCGCGGGTTGCACGGTGAGGCCTACCGCGGGCACGTGTTCTGGGACGAGCTCTTCGTGCTCCCTGTACTGACCCTGAGGTCGCCCAGCCTCACGCGCTCGCTCTTGAGCTACCGGTACCGCCGGTTGCCGGCTGCCCGTGCCGCCGCACGGGCGTGTGGTCTGACCGGTGCGCTGTACCCCTGGCAGTCGGGCAGCGACGGTCGCGAGGTGAGTCAGCTGATTCACCTCAACCCCCTGTCCGGCCGGTGGCTGCCGGACGTCAGCCAGCTCCAGCGGCATGCGGGTCTGGCGGTGGCCTTCACCGCGTGGCACTACTTCGAGACAACCGGCGACCTTGGCTTCCTGCAGGATCAGGGCGCCGAGATGATCCTGGACATCGCGCGCTACTGGGCAGCGCTGGCCACCCATGACCCCGACCTGGATCGTTTCGTCATCCGCGGGGTGATGGGGCCCGACGAGTTCCATACCGGATACCCCGGGGCGGAGGACGCCGGACTAGACAACAACGCCTATACGAACATCATGGCGGTGTGGGTGCTGCGACGGGCGCTCGACGTCCTGGAGGCGCTGCCCGTCAGGCGGCGGGTGGAGCTCACCGAGAGCCTTGGGCTGCGGCGCAGCGAGGTGAAGCTGTGGCAAGAGATGGTTCGCAAGATGTTCGTGCCCTTCCACCTCGGCGTCATCAGCCAGTTCGAGGGGTATGGGGACCTTGAGGAGCTCGACTGGGAGTCATACCGGCAGCGGTACGGCAACATCCAGCGCCTCGACCGGATCCTGGAGGCAGAGGGACGTTCGGTCAACGGGTACCAGGCCTCCAAACAGCCCGACGTGCTGATGCTGTTCTACCTGCTCTCCTCCGATGAGCTGCGAGACCTGTTCGGCGAACTCGGCTACCCGCTGGAGCCTGAGATCATCCCCCGCACCATCGAGTACTACCTCAGCCGAACCTCACACGGCTCCACGCTCAGCGCGCTAGTCCACGCCTGGGTACTGGCCAGGGCTCACCGGGACCAGTCGCTGGAGTACTTCAAGCTCCTGCTGGAAAGTGACGTCGCCGACGTGCAGGGCGGGACGACCGCGGAGGGGATCCACCTGGCTGCCATGGCGGGCAGCGTCGACCTCCTGCAGCGATGCTTCACCGGGCTGGAGACGCGCGGCGGCGTGCTGCGCTTCAACCCTCAATGGCCCGAGAAGCTCGGCACCTTCACCTGCCGGCTGCGGTTCCGTCAGCACGACATCATCGTCCGGATCAGCAGCGGTCGGCTGCGGATCAGCGCCGTGTCCGGGGACGTCCCCGAAATCCAGGTTGTCTGCCTCGATCAGTGGCGCACCCTGAGGCCGGGTGAGTCGGTGGAGTTCGAGCTGCAGCCGGGATGAGTTTGGCAGTGGATCGGATCTGAACCAGCTGACCTTGCGTGGTGTCCGCGCGCGGGCGCCGCGCCCGGTAGGCAGCCAACCGGGTCAAATCCCTTTTAGGGATGGCGCAAGCCCTCGGGAAGGGCAATTATGAGCGCGGTGCTCGCCTCTGACGAGCACCACCTACGCGGCGTCGCCCCCATGC
>DAITND010000043.1:12454-16986 GCA_036834825.1 Dermatophilaceae bacterium | reverse complement strand
GCCCGTTCTCTACGACGTGATCTTGCGGAATGTGGGCACCTTGGATCTGCAGACTGTCCACGTGGCGCTATTTGCCCAGGAGATCTAGCGACATTCACCCTTGCCTGCGGCCGACATCACCCTCGCAAGGGGGATCTCGCCTCCGGCGTGCCTGACGTGGAGCCGGGCGACCTCGAAATCTACCTTCGGATGATGCAGGCCGACTGAGCCGGCAGCGTGATCTGGCGGTTTTCGGCATACTGACCACGCTCGGTGCTCAAGACGACGTCCCCTGATGTAGACGGCAGCAGCTGAGCGTGGTCGGCCAGGTTCGCTAGCACGTCGAACGCGCCCCGGTGCACGATGAGCCACTGTGCGTCCTCGTCGAAGTCGACTCTCACCCGGTCGAGGCGGGGATCGGCCAGATCCGGATGCTCGCGACGTAGCCGCAGCAGCTGGCGGTAGAGCGCAAGGGTGTCTGAGTGCCCGGGCTCGTCACGCTCTGACCAGTGCAGCTTGGCTCCGGTGAAGGCGGCCGGATCCTGTGGGTTGACCACGTCGTTGATATCCCAGCCGTGGCCGGCGAACTCCGCGATCCGTCCGGTGGCGGTGATTTCGGCCAGCTCCGGCTCCGGGTGCGAGGTGAAGAAGGGCCACGGCGTGCTGGCGGCCCACTCCTCACCCATGAAGAGCAGCGGCGTGAACGGCGAGGTCAGCATGAGCGTTGCGCCCACCTTCAACATGCCTGTCGGGGCGATCCGGGCCAGCCGGTCGCCGGCGGCCCGGTTACCGACCTGGTCATGGTTCTGAAGGCACACGACGAACCGGTACCCCGGGGTGCGTTCGACGTCCACCGGCTTGCCGTGATTGCGGCCTCGGAAGCTGGAGTAGGTCCCGTCATGGAAGAACGCGCGAGTGAGCACTTTGGCCAGCACCGACAGGGACCCGAAGTCGGCGTAGTAGCCCTGCCTCTCCCCGGACAAGAGCGCATGCAGCGCATGATGTACGTCGTCGTCCCATTGACCGTCCAGTCCGTACCCACCATCGCCGCGGTCGGTGAACATGATCGGGTCGTTCAGGTCGGACTCGGCAATGAGGACCAGCGGTCGGCCCAGCTCAGCCGACAGGGTCTTGACCCGGGTGGACATCTTGGCCAGCAGGTGGATGTCCGAGGCGTCTCGCAGCGCGTGCACTGCGTCCAGGCGGAGCGCGTCGATGTGGAACTCTGACAGCCACATCACGGCGTTGTCGAGGATATATTCGCGCACCGGTCCCGCTGACTGGCCGTCCAGGTTGACCAGGTCGCCCCACGTGTTGTGACCGATCTTGAGATACGGACCAAAGCGCTGCAGATAGTTGCCGGACGCGCCGAGGTGGTTGTAGACGACGTCGAGCACCACGGCCAGGCCTGCGCCATGGCAGGCATCGACAAGCCGTTTCAACCCGTCTGGACCGCCGTAGGCCTCGTGAACGGCATACCAGAGCACACCGTCATAGCCCCAATTCCATTCACCGTTGAAGTCGTTGACCGGGAGGATCTGCACGTGGGTCACGCCTAGTTCGACCAGGTGGTCGAGTCGTTCGATTGCTGCATCGAAAGTGCCAGCCTGGCTGAACGTGCCGATGTGCAGCTCGTAGATCACCGAGTCGGGCAGAGCGTGGCCGGGCCAGTCGGCGTCGGTCCAGGCGAAGTCGTCAGCGTAGAAGCGGCTCATGCGATGGACACCGTGCGGTTGCCGCCGGGATCGCGGGTCGGGCAGTACCTGTTCGTCCTCGCCCAGCAGGAATCCGTAGTCGCGGCCCGGCACTGCCTGGGCGACGTCCGCCCGCCACCAGCCCTCACCAGCCGGCTCGAGGTCCATCGTCAGCGTCGGACCTTCGTTGGGTTCATCCGGTTCGGTGATCGCGATCCGCACTCGAGTTGCGTTGGGTGCCCAGACACTCACTTCTGGCATCAGGACTTCTCAGTGATCAACAGGGCCACCGGGTACTCATTGAGCGCATCTGCCACCAAAAGCTCCCCGAAATAGCTGGAGCCGGTGAACACGTCGCGGAAATGACCAGGGGGCAGAGGCAGAGTGGTATCGCCCCAGCCACCAGAGGCGGACAGGCCGGCCGGCAGCCGAGTCGCGAGGGTGATCGCCCCACCACGATCGAAGGCGACTAGGTGTTTACGCCTCGGCCCGTCGACCGTCAACGGCGCGTAGCCGGCGAACAGCTCAGGGTGGTCCCGGCGGGCTCGCAGCGCCCGGCTGACCACCCAGAGCTTGGCCAACCCGGTGTCATCCACGACTGGCGGCTCGGTCAGGGCGGTCAGGGCCGCGTGCCGGAAGACGAAGTCCACCGGCCGCCGGTTGTCCGGGTCGACCAGTGAGTCGTCCCACAGCTCGCTGCCCTGGTAGACGTCCGACACCCCGGGCATGGTCAGCTGGATGACCTTCTGCGAGAGCGAGTTCACCCAGCCGTGCGCCTCGATCCGGGCTGACAGGGATGCGATGAGCTCGTAGATCTCGGGGTTGTCATAGGCGGCCTCAACCGCGGCGTGCACGACTGCCTCGAACTCCTCGTCCCGGTCGACCCAACCTGTGCCGTCTGCTGCCTCCCGCATGGCCTTCTCGGCATACGCGTGGAGCCGGGCTCGCCTCGGGTCCTTCGCCCCCCCGGCGGCCGCGAGTGCGGGTGCCCGCTGGGCCCTCTTCGCGAGCGCCGGCAGTGCCACGGCCGTCTGCCAGAGCAGATACCCGAACGCGGCGTTCGGTACCGGCGCCAGAGTCATCAGCCGCCGTGCCGTATCCCCCCACTCATCGGGCAGCTCGGCCAACACGGCCAGTCGGGCGCGGATGTCCTCACCCCGTTTGGTGTCGTGGGTGGACAGGGTGGTCATGCCCGACGGCGCCACGTCCGCCCGGCGTTTCTGGGCAGCGTGGAACTCGGCGATCCCGGAGCCAAAAGTGCCCGGGTACCCGCCGACCTCGTTCAGCCCGATGAACCGGCTGTAGCGGTAGTACGCGGTGTCCTCGACACCTTTTGCCATGATCGCGCCGGTTAGTTGCTGGAACCGGACGCACAGCTCGTCAGACGGGCTGGCCAGCCGGGGGAGTAGCGCCTCGATGGCCGCGACCAGCTGCGGCTGGCGAACCGTGGCCCGCCGGACGGCCTCGGCGAGGTATTGCGCACCGAGAGGCAGGTAGGAGCGGTACACCGGAAACGCGACCGCGAGCTCGGCAAGTGCAGCCACCGCGTCGTCGATCTCTGGTACGAGCCGGGCCAGCCGCGTTACCTCGGCTTGCATGATGGTGGTGACCACCATCCGTTTGCCGTCGGCGATCTGCTGCTCGAAGTCGCGGTCGTCGCCGGTCAGCTCGACGTACAGCTGGGTCATCGCGCCTTCTGCGGCCGGATCCAGCAATAGCGCGTTGACCTCGCTCAGCGCGTCGTAGCCGGTCATCCCGGCCACCGGCCAGACTGAGGGCAGTCGCTCGCCCGGTTCGGTGATCTTCTCCACGATGATCCAGCAGCCCGGAACGGCGGCTGCCAACCGTTCGAGGTATCCGCCCGGGTCGACCAGGCCGTCCGGGTGATCGATGCGTAGGCCGGTCACCCCGTAGTCGGAAACCCAGCGCAGGATCTCGGCATGGGTTGCCGCGAACACGGCTGGGTCCTCGACCCGCAGACTGGCCAGCTCGGTCTCCGCGAAGAACCGGCGGTAGTTCTGCGAAGTGTCCGCATAGCGGAAGCTGACCAGCTGGTAGTGCTGCCGGTCGTGAACGGCAGCGGTGCTGCCGTCGCCGGTCCCGGGCGCGATCGGATAACGGTGCTCGAAGTAGTGAAGCTCACCGCCCCCGACCGTGAGATCGGTGGCCGGGTTGGCGTCGTCGCCGAGCACCGGGATCAAGATCCTGCCGTCGTTGATCTGCCAGTCGATGTCGAACCAACGGGCGAACGCTGACTTCTGGCCCAGTCGCAGCACGTCCCACCAGGCGTGGTTCTCGGCCGGAACGGCGACACCCATGTGATTGGGCACGATGTCGACCACCAGGCCCAGACCGGCCGCGCGGCATGCCTGGGACAGCGCGGCCAGCCCGGCGTCGCCGCCGCGGCCAGGATCGACGAGTCGGTGATCGACCACGTCATACCCATGGCTGGAGCCGGTGGTCGATCGCAGCAGGGGGGAGACGTAGACAGCGCCAACCCCGAGCTCGGACAGGTAGCCGGTCACCGCGGCAGCGTCAAGAAGGTTGAACTCCGAAGTGACCTGGAGCCTGTATGTGGCGCTGGGCACTGTCCGCCTCTCGGTTACCTGCGTCTTGGTTACCTGCGTCTTGGTTACCTGCGTCGCGAGCGTCCCTGGCTGCGCCCGCCTCCGGTGTACAGGGTCACACCGATGGCGGCAAGACCCACCTGGATGAAGAGCTCGATCCAGAAGCTGCTTACGCCCAGCCTGACTGCGATGAACGTGCCGATCAAGGCCGCGACGATGCCGATGACGAGGGTCATCAGCACAGAGATGTCTTGTTTGCCGCGGATTGCCAAGCGGCCAAGAGCGCCGATGA
>DAITND010000043.1:0-12354 GCA_036834825.1 Dermatophilaceae bacterium | reverse complement strand
GCGCCGATGACGATGGCGCTGATGATGCCGTTGATCTCGATGTGATTCTCTCCTTCGTGCAAGGTGGAGCGGTCCCCAACGCATGGCGAACCACCCTACAAGGGAGGCGCCATGTCGGTCATCCGAGGTCGCAGATCCATCTCCATCCAGCGATCTGCGCCCTCCATGGCGGTGAAGCCGCAGCGCCGGTAGACCTCGTGCGCATCCCTGGTGGCGAGAAGGAAACGTGTTACACCGTCGGCCGCAAGATCCTCAACGATGCTCTGTACCAACCAAGTATCCAGCCCTCGTCCGCGGTGTGGCTCAGCGACGAAAACGTCACAGATCCAGGCAAACGTGGCCGCGTCGGTGACAACGCGCGCGAAGGCCGCCTGCTCTTTCTTGGCGTACACGGAGTAGGGACGCGATCCGGCGATTGAACGTTCGACAGCAGCGCGTTCGCGTCCCTTGGCCCAGTAGGACTCATCCGAGAGCCAGGCATGAACCCGACCGACGTCGACCCGACCGGGGTGGGAGGTCAACACGAAGCCCTCCCGACGGCGCTGCGTCCCGTCTGTGCTGGGTGTCAATGGCCCGGGGTAGTCCAGCGAGCGGTCGTCATACCGGCTGTGGCTGCGCGGTCGATGGCCTCCTGGATGACCTTCTCCGCCTCTTCCCGGCCACCCCAGTGGGCGCCTTCCACCGATTTGCCCGGCTCGAGGTCCTTGTACGTCTCGAAGAAGTGCTGTATCTCGAGCCGGTCGAAAGCGCTGACGTCCTCGAGGTCGACGATGTGGGCAACCCGGGGGTCGTGTGCGGGCACCATCAGGATCTTGTCGTCTCCGCCTGCCTCGTCGGTCATGTGAAACAGGCCGATCGGGCGCGCACCGACCAGGCATCCGGGGAATGTTGGCTCCTCGAGAAGGACCAGCGCGTCCAGAGGGTCCCCGTCCTCACCCAACGTGTTCTCGACGTAGCCGTAGTCAGCTGGGTAACGCGTGGAGGTGAACAGGAGTCGGTCGAGCCGGATGCGACCCGTCGCATGGTCCACCTCGTACTTGTTGCGGTGTCCCTTGGGAATCTCGATCGTGATGTCGTACTCCACGGCGGTGCCCTTCGATCGCGATTGGCTGAAGCTTGTTCGTCAGTCTCCCGTATTCGCGCCTGTTTGGTAACTCGCGGGTTGAGCGCTGGGACTCTGGCGAGGAAGATGTGGGCATGACGTCAACGGAAATGGCCTCGCAGGCATTGAACACGATCGGGACCAGCGGCTTTGTTGACTGGGCGTTCGCAAAGGCCACCGGGCGGCTTCTGGTCCAGCCTGGTCCCAAGGTCTTGCCCCGCCAAGCCGCCGAGGTCGTGGCCTCCTTGCGCTCGGCAGCAGAACGATCCCGTGGCCCGGTCGCCGAGACAGCTCGGATGCACTCCGAGAGCGGCAGCCCTGCCCTGATCGTGGACCGCCCGGGCTGGATCGACGCCAACGTCGACTCGTTGCAGTCCATGCTCGAGCCCGTCATCAAGGCCATGCTCGCCATGCGCAAGAACCCTGCCCCAGGTTCGCCGCTGATGCTGGGTGTCGGCGGCAAGGTCACCGGTGCCGAAGTCGGCACGCTCACCGCTTTCCTCTCGAGCAGGATCCTGGGCCAGTACGATCTCGCCCCCGATGGAGTACCCCG
The DNA here is from genome assembly GCA_036834825.1 of Dermatophilaceae bacterium. Classification (GTDB taxonomy): domain Bacteria; phylum Actinomycetota; class Actinomycetes; order Actinomycetales; family Dermatophilaceae; genus UBA4719. Next base: position 10,699 of record DAITND010000043.1, on the reverse strand, counting down.
CCTCCTGCTGGTGGCGCCGAACGTGCTGCACACCGAAGGCGACCTTGGCGTCGATTCCGCGGACTTCCGGCTATGGATCTGCTTGCACGAGGAAACCCACCGGGTGCAGTTCACGGCAGTGCCATGGCTGCGCCAGCATGTCATCGACTCAGCCCGTCGGCTCTCCCTGGACCTTGTGCCCGACCCCGAGCAGCTCGGCGAACAGATCCGTCAGATCGCGCACAACCTGCCCGACGCCCTGCGGAGCGGCGGCAATGGCCTGACCGACATCTTCGCCACGACCCAGCAGCGTGCCGAGATCGCCAAGGTCACGGCGATCATGTCGCTGCTGGAGGGACACGCCGACGTGGTCATGGACGACGTGGGGCCGGCAATCGTGCCCAGCGTCGAGCACATCCGGGCCAAGTTCCAGCAACGACGCCAGGACGTCACCGGCGTCGACAAGATCCTACGGCGACTTCTGGGGCTCGAGGCAAAGATGCGTCAGTATCGCGACGGGGCCGTGTTCGTGCGTGCAGTCACAGCCAAGGTTGGCACTGACGGCTTCAACGCGGTGTGGACCTCTCCGGAGACCCTGCCGCTGCCCGAAGAGATCGAGAACCCGCTGGCCTGGGTCCAGCGCGTGCACGGCTGATCGGCAGCGACCCGTGACCGGACCTCATCGTGCCATCGCCGCCACCCGCCTCGCCGTGCGAAAAACTCTCGGGGAGATCGAACAGGTCCATCAAGGCGCACTGGTGCTCGTGGCGTGTAGCGGTGGCGCGGACTCCCTGGCGCTCGCGGCGGCCGTGGCTTTCGAGGCCCCGCGCGCAGGCTTGTCTCCGGGCGCCGTGATTGTGGACCACGACCTGCAGGAAGGGTCTTTGGCGGTTGCCGAACGAGCGGCCGACCAGTGTCGAGGCCTGGGTCTGGAGCCCGTTGAGATTGTTACGGTCCAGGTCTGGTCGTCCGGCGGGGGCCATGGCAATGGCGATGGGGTTGCGTCCGGACCGGAGGCGCGGGCGAGGGACGCGCGATACAGCGCCTTTGAGGATGTTGCCGAGCGGGTTGGTGCGGTGGCTGTCCTGCTCGGTCACACTCGTGACGACCAGGCCGAGCAAGTCCTGCTCGGCCTGGCCCGAGGCTCGGGGGCACGATCCCTGTCCGGTATGCCGGCTCGTCGCGGACCCTATGTCCGCCCCCTGCTGGGGGTGGCCAGGGCTACCACGGTGGCTGCTTGTGAAGCGGCCGGCCTCACGGCGTGGGTGGATCCACACAACAGCGACCCGGCATACGGTCGGGTGCGCGCTCGCGCCTTGCTCCCGGTCCTGGAGACCGAGCTCGGCCCGGGAGCGGTTGCGGCACTGGCACGTTCGGCCGATCTGCTCCGTGAGGACGCCGATGCGCTCGACGACCTGGCAACCGAGGCCCGGGGCGAGCTCGGTCCGGGGCGGATTGAGGCGGCGGCGCTGTTGAGGCTGCCGAAGGCCATCCGCACCCGCGTCTGGCGTCTCCTTGCACTGGAGGCTGGGTGTTCGCCGGGCGGGCTGATTTCCAGCCACATCGACTCGCTCGACACCCTCGTCACGTGCTGGCGCGGGCAGGGCCCGATCGATCTGCCGGGCCATGTCCAGGGCAGCCGCACCGATGGGCGAGTGCTGGTCGCAGCGCCCCGTCAGGTTGAATAGGCAGGCATGCAACGGGGCAGACCCGCTCGCCACCTGTACAGAAAGTCAAGGAGATGCTTGTGGATGCCGCCGATATGGGAGCCGACCTCGAACGCGTGCTCGTCACGGAGGAGGAGATCCGGCTCCGGATTGCTGAGCTGGCCGTCGACATCTGGGGTGACTACGAGGGCAAGGACCTCTTGCTGGTGGGCGTCCTGAAGGGTGCCGTGATGGTGATGTCCGATCTCATGCGGGCCCTGCCCGGGACCGCTCCGATGGACTGGATGGCCATCTCATCCTACGGCTCGGGCACCAAGAGCTCCGGGGTGGTACGGATCCTCAAGGACCTCGACACCGACATCACCGACAAGCACGTGCTGATCGTGGAGGACATCGTCGACTCCGGTCTGACCCTGAGCTGGATCCGTGCCAACCTCGAGTCCCGCTCAGCCGCCTCGGTGGAGATCGTCACACTCTTGCGCAAGCCCGAAGCCGCCAAGGTCGAGGTTGATGTGAAATACGTGGGCTTTGACATCCCCAACGAGTTCGTCGTTGGCTACGGTCTGGACTACGCCGAGAAGTACCGGAACCTGCGCGACGTCGGGACCCTGGCGCCTCACGTTTACACCTAGGCTGGAACGTCGGCAACTGGTCAGGCGTTTGGCACAATGTCGGGCGTTTGACCAGGCGAGAATGCGGGCACCCTGCGCGGTGTACGGTCATTATGTCTACTTATCGCGCTCGCCAGGAACGCGTTTGACATCATTGAACTGACGTGGCTGCACTGACAGGGCCGAACGAGCAGGAGGGACGGGGCGCCAAGCCCCGCAAGATATAAATGGACTTCAAACGCATCATTCGCACCCCGATCATCTGGGTGGTGCTCATCTTCGGCATCGGCCTGTTGGTGCTCACTCTTGCCAGCTCCGACGGCTTCGTCCGCATCGACACCTCAGCCGCGCAGAAGCTGATCAGCTCGGGGTCAGTGCAATCGGCCAAGTTCGTCGGAGACGACCAGATCGACCTCACCCTTAAGGCCGGTCGGACGTACTCCGACGGCGCCAACGTCAAGAGCGCCACCAAGGTGATGTCCTACTACGTCGTTTCACGCGGTCCGAGCCTGGTGCAGGCACTCACGACTCATCAGCCACCCAAGGGCTACACCGACGAGCCACCCCAGCAGAACTGGTTCTACGGCCTGCTGGCCACGATCATCCCCTTGGTCATCATCCTCGGCTTGTTCTGGTTCCTGATGAGTCAGATGCAGGGCGGCGGGTCCAAGGTGATGCAGTTCGGCAAGAGCAAAGCCAAGCTGGCCAACAAGGACACCCCCAAGGTCACCTTCGCTGATGTCGCCGGGGTGGATGAGGCCGTCGAGGAGCTGCTGGAGATCAAGGAGTTCCTCGCCGAGCCCGCCAAGTTCCTCGCGGTCGGGGCCAAGATCCCCAAGGGCGTGCTTCTCTATGGACCTCCCGGCACCGGCAAGACCCTGCTGGCGCGGGCGGTCGCGGGCGAGGCCGGCGTGCCCTTCTACTCCATCTCGGGTTCGGACTTCGTCGAGATGTTCGTCGGTGTCGGTGCCTCGCGGGTGCGCGATCTGTTCGAACAGGCCAAGGCCAACGCCCCCGCAATCGTGTTCGTCGATGAGATCGACGCCGTCGGCCGCCACCGTGGCGCCGGCCTCGGCGGTGGTCACGACGAGCGTGAGCAGACGCTCAACCAGCTTCTGGTCGAGATGGACGGCTTCGACGTCAAGACCAACGTCATCCTGATCGCGGCAACCAACCGTCCCGACATCCTTGACCCGGCGCTGCTGCGCCCGGGGCGCTTCGACCGCCAGATCGCGGTCGATGCACCGGACATGATCGGCCGGCACAACATCCTGCAGGTGCATGGCAAGGGCAAGCCGCTGGCTACCGGGGTGGACCTGCTCGCGGTGGCCCGTCGCACCCCCGGTTTCACCGGCGCCGACCTGGCCAACGTCCTGAACGAGGCTGCGCTGCTGACGGCCCGTGGTAACGGCAAGCTGATCGACGACCTGGCCCTGGACGAGGCCATCGACCGGGTCGTCGCCGGCCCGCAGAAGCGCACCCGGATCATGAGCGCCAAGGAGAAGAAGATCACCGCGTACCACGAGGGTGGACACGCACTCGTCGCCTCGGCGATGCTCAACACCGATCCGGTCACCAAGATCACGATCCTGCCCCGAGGCCGGTCACTGGGTTACACCATGGTGATGCCGCTGGATGACAAGTACTCCACCACGCGCAACGAGATGCTCGACCAGCTCGCCTTTGCGCTCGGCGGCAGGGTCGCGGAGGAGATGGTCTTCCACGACCCGACGACCGGTGCCGGGAACGACATCGAGAAGGCCACCACCTTGGCCAGGCGCATGGTCACCCAGTTCGGTATGAGTGAGCGCATCGGTGCGATCAAGCTCGGCCAGGATGGCAGCGGTGAGGTCTTCCTCGGTCGGGACATGGGCCATCAGCGCGACTACTCAGAGGCTGTGGCCGGGGTGGTCGACGAGGAGATCCGTCGACTGATCGAGGCTGCCCACGACGAGGCCTGGCATGCGCTGAACGACAACCGCGCCATCCTCGACAACCTGGTGCTCGAGCTGCTCGAGAAGGAGACCCTGGCCAAGGGCCAGCTCACCGACATCTTCGAGAACGTGGTCAAGCGCCCGGCACGCCCGGTGTGGCTCTCCAGCGAACGACGCCACGTCAGTGACATGCCGCCGGTGATGACCCCTGCCGAGCATGCCGCGATGTCCGACGGGCCCAAGCTCCAGGACACGGTTCATGATGAGCAACACCCGGCAACGGCAGTCATCGAGCTCGATCACAACCCGCCAACGGTTGTGATCGAGCGTCCCGAGGTCGGTCATGCTGACCCCAGCTCCGATTGACCAGGAGCGCATTGAGCGCGCAGTACGTGAGCTCCTGCTGGCGATCGGCGAGGATCCCGACCGGGACGGGCTGACGCAGACTCCGGCCCGCGTGGCGAGGTCCTACGCCGAGATCTTCGCCGGTATGGGGCAGGAGCCTGGGGACGTACTGACGACCACCTTCGAGATCGGTCATGACGAGCTCATCCTTGTGAAGGACATCGAGGTCTACAGCACCTGCGAGCACCATCTGGTGCCATTTCACGGGGTCGCTCACGTCGGTTACATCCCGGGCCGCGACGGGCGGGTGACCGGGTTGTCCAAGCTGGCACGGCTGGTGGACGTCTATGCGCGACGCCCTCAGGTCCAGGAGCGGATGACCTCACAGATTGCCGATGCGTTGTCCGAGCACCTCAAGCCTTTGGGAGTCCTTGTGGTCATCGAGTGCGAGCACCTGTGCATGTCCATGCGCGGGGTGCGCAGGCCGGGTTCCAGGACCATCACCTCGGCTGTGCGAGGCCAGCTGCGTGATCCTGCCACTCGCGCCGAGGCGATGGGACTGGTGCTGGGCGGTACCCGGTGAGCGATAGCGCTCCACCCCGCACATCCTCACACGTCTCCTCTCCTCGGGCTGGGTCCACCAGTCGCCGCTCGCGTGCCCCGAGGGTCATCGGGGCACTCGCCTACCTGGTTGGTTTCGCCGATATCGTCACTGGTCTGCGACCTGGCTGGCGGCATCGGCTGCTGCCACTGACAGATCTCATGCCGGGTGCCGCCGCCGCAGCATCTGCAACGACGGTCGTATCCGGAATACTGCTGCTGCTACTGGCTCACGCGCTGGGACGCCGCAAGCGTCGGGCGTGGCGGGCGACGGTGGCGCTGCTGGCTTTCAGCGTCGTTGCTCACACGGTCAAGTTCGAGCTCGTCCCACTCGTCCTGTCGCTGGCGGTGCTGGTCGCGCTGATCGTCTACCGGGGAGAGTTCCGGGCTTTGGGTGACCCGAGGACGCGGTGGCGGGCGGTGCGGGTGTTCTTCGTTCTGGCAGCCGCGAGCGTCGTCGTGGGTGTCCTCATGGTGATCCTGCTGCGTCATCATGTGGTGGGGGGGCCGCCGAGCTTCGTGAGCATCCTCCAGGAGGTCGTCTTCGGGTTGGTGGGTTTCAACGGCCCGCTGGACTTCCGGCCGGACCGCTTCAATGACCTGAATGACTTCGTACTGTCTGCGCTGGGCCTGATGACGGCCCTGTTGACCATCTATCTCGCTCTACGTGCCCCTGAGCCGCGCCCGGAGCTGACCGATGCCGACGAAGCATCCATGCGCACCCTGCTGCAGCGCAGCCCGGACTCCCTGGGCTACTTCAACCTTCGTCGCGACAAGAGCGTGGTCTGGTCCGAGTCCGGCAAGGCTGCCATCGCCTACCGGGTGGTCTCCGGGGTGATGCTGGCCAGTGGTGACCCTCTCGGTGACCCCGAAGCGTGGCCCGGCGCGGTCGCCAGCTTCCTGGCCGAGGCCGAGCTGCACGCCTGGACACCCGCTGTGATTGGTTGTTCGGAGCGGGGTGGCGTCACCTGGTGCCGGGAGAGCGGTTTCAGCGCTCTGGAGCTCGGCGACGAGGCCGTGGTTGATGTGGCCGGCTTCTCTCTCGAGGGTCGGCCGATGCGTAATGTCCGGCAGATGGTGAAACGGATCGAAAGAGCCGGATACACCACTGAGGTGCTGCGGGCCGGCGCAATCTCGGAGCGGGAGCGCCGGCGCGCCCTGGTCGATGCGCACGCCTGGCGGGGCACCGAGACCGAGCGTGGTTTCTCGATGGCCCTGGGCCGGCTGGTCGACCCTGTCGACCCGGACTGCGTCTTCGCAGTGGCACGTCAGGATGGTGTCATGAGAGCGTTCCTGCAGTTCGTTCCCTGGGGTCCTGACGGGATGTCCCTGGATCTCATGCGGCGGGACCGGACCGCCGATGCGGGCGTCAACGAGCTACTCATCGTTGACGCGTTGAGGTTCTGTCCCGAGCTGGGGGTCAACCGCGTCTCGCTCAACTTTGCGGTGTTCCGGTCAACCCTGGAACGCGGAGAGCGGCTGGGTGCCGGACCGTTCCTGCGAGCCTGGCGCAAAGTGCTCCTGTTTGCCTCGCGCTGGTTCCAGATCGAGAGCCTGTACCGGTTCAACGCCAAGTTCCAGCCGACCTGGGTGCCACGTTTCGTCGTCTATCCGGCCACCCGCGACCTGCCCCGCATCGCGGTGGCGGCACTGGAGGCAGAGGCGTTCCTCACCTGGCCGCACCTGCGGTGGCTGAGCGGGGCGTGATCATGGGCACCCTGGTGATGGGGGTCGTCAACGTGACTCCTGACTCATTCAGCGACGGTGGCAAGTGGTTCACCACAGGTGCCGCAGTGGCCCACGGACTTGACCTGCTGGAGCAGGGTGCCGACATCCTGGATGTGGGTGGTGAGTCCACCCGCCCGGGCGCCGACCGGCCGATCAGGGAAGAGGAGCTGCACCGGGTCATCCCGGTGATCCGCGAGCTGTCCCGGGCTGGGGCGAGGGTCTCGGTGGACACCATGAGAGCCTCGGTTGCAGGCAAGGCCGTTGAGGCGGGTGCCTCCATCGTGAATGACGTCAGCGGGGGTCTGGCGGACCCAGATATGGCACGGGTGGTCGCCGAGGCCGGGGTGCTGTTCGTGGTCATGCACTGGCGTGGCCACAGCGACAGGATGCAGGACCGGGCCTTGTATAACGACGTCGTTGCCGATGTGTGCCGCGAGCTGAGCGAACGGGTGTCCGACCTGTGCGCCCGGGGAGTGGGCCGGGACCAGCTGATCCTGGACCCTGGCTTCGGCTTCGCCAAGCTCCCCGAGCACAACTGGTCGTTGCTTGCCCATCTGGACGCGTTGCAGGCGCTCGGGTTCCCGGTGCTCGTCGGTACCTCGCGCAAGACATTCCTGGGCTCTGTCGGCGTCTCCGAAGGTGGCATGCCCCGACCTCCTGTCCAGCGTGACGCGAGGACCGCCGCGACGACGGTGATCGCAGGACTGGCGGGAGTCTGGGGGGTGCGCGTCCACGACGTGGCGTCAAGTATTGACGCCCTGCGCGTGGTCGCCGCCGTAGAGGCTGCCCCATGACCGATCGCATAGTCCTGCAAGGAATCGCGGCTCGCGGCTTCCACGGGGTGCTGGACGTTGAGAAGAGAGACGGACAGGATTTCGTGGTAGATGTGACGCTCGAGGTCGACCTGCGTCGCCCCGGTCGCAGCGATCTGCTGGCGCACACTGTCAACTACGCCGAGGTTGCTGCCGACATCGTCGAGCTGATCACCGGGCCGTCGTTGGATCTGATCGAGACGCTGGCCGACCAGATCGCAGCGGCTGCCCTGGGACGCGAGCTGGTCCAGGCCGTCGAGGTCAGGGTTCACAAGCCCCAGGCCCCGGTCGGAGTGCCATTCGGTGATGTCCAGGTGGTGGTCGAGCGCCGGCGTGACGAGCCGGTCGTCATCGCCCTGGGCGCCAACCTCGGGCCCGTGCAGACCACGCTCTCGGCCGCTGTTCGGCAGTTAGCCGATGTCGACGGACTGCGTATCACTGCGGTCTCCGACCTGTTCGAGACCGACCCGGTAGGTGGTCCCGAACAGCCTGCCTACCTGAACGCGGTCGTCCTGGGGCGGACCCGGCTGGCGGCGTACGCCTTGCTCACCGAGCTTCATGGGATCGAGGCTGATCACGGCCGCGTTCGCGAAACTCGTTGGGGTGCGAGAAGTCTCGACCTTGACCTCATCCAGTATGGCGATCCTGAGTCGGACTCGGATTTAGTCAGCAAGGACCCTGAGCTGATGCTGCCCCATCCCCGCGCTCATGAACGGGCGTTCGTCCTTGCCCCGTGGTCCGCCGTCGATGCCCAGGCGGTGCTTCGGGTTGGCGAGGAGCTCGTTCCGATCAGCGAGCTGCTCGAGCGAGCCGACAGTGCCGACGGTGACGGCCTGGCAGGCATCCGGCCCGGCCCGCAGTGGTGTCCCTCATGGTGACCGCCGGCAAGGGCGTCACCATCCGACTCGTGCTGCTTGTCGGGTTGGTGGTCACCGCCTTCGCATATCTGGCGCTTCGCATCTGGACCGCGCACGGTGGGGGTGTGCCCCCGGCATCCTGGGGCGCACTCATCGTCCTGGTGTTCATGGCGTGTGGCGTCTTTTTTGCCGGGCTCCCGGTCCGTCGCTTCCTACGTGGTCAGGCCTCAAAGCCGCTCAACCCGATTCGCGCAATGCGCACCGTGGTCCTGGCTCAGGCATCGGCCCTGACCGGGGCACTGGTCACGGGCTGGTACCTCGCTGAGATCCTGGTGCTGTTGCCAGATTTTGATATCGCCTCGCGTCGCTCTCTCGTGTGGAGGCTGGCGGCGCTGGCCGCCGGCGGAGTCCTGATGGTGGTTGCGGGGTTGGTGGTCCAGGGGATGTGCCGCGTGGACAAGGACCACCACGACTCCGACGGTGGCCGCGACCTTGACGGCGACCAAGAGCCCAACGCCTCGCACGAGCGTTGAGCAGTCAGGTGCGCTGAGCAATCAGGTCCGCGCCACGCTGAACAGTCACGAGTCGCCCGGGCGCGGGCCAGGCCACGGCGGCTACTTGTCGACGTCACCCACGACGAAGAACATCGAGCCGAGGATGGAGACCATGTCGGAGATGAGGTTGCCCGGCAATACTGCGGACAGCACCGATACGTTGTTGAAGGATGCGGAGCGCAGCTTCATCCTCCACGGGGTCTTCTCCCCGCGCGACACCAGGTAGTAGCCGTTGAAGCCCAGCGGGTTCTCCGTCTGGGTGTACCGATGGCCTTCGGGCACCTTCACTATCTTGGGCAGCTTGACGTTGACCGGTCCCTGGGGGAGTGACCCGAGGACGCCCAGACAGTGTTCGGCCAGATCGAGGCTGACGTGGACCTGTTCCAACAGGCATTCGAGTCGCGCGAGGGCGTCGCCGGCGGTTCGCGTGACAACCCGGCCAGGACCACCTTCTGCGAACAGCTCGCCGTAGGCCAGGTATGGCTCATCGCGTCGCAGATCCATATCGACACCCGAGGCGCGGGCAATGGGACCTGAAACACCATATGCCGCAATCATTTTGGGGGTGACGATACCCACCCCGCGGGCTCGGGCATGGATGATCTCGTTGCCGACCAGGAGGCTCTCCAGGTCAGGCAGGCGGCTCCTCACAACTTGGATCGCCGTGTCGACCCGCCCCAGCCAGCCAGCCGGTAGGTCCTCTTTGATGCCGCCGACCTGGCAGAACATGAGGTGCATCCGCCCGCCCGTGGCCTCCTCCAGACACGCCTGAAGCTCCTCGCGCTCGCGGAACGAGTAGAAGATGGGAGTGATGGCACCCAGCTCAAGGGGGTACGAGCCGAGGAACATCAGGTGGCTCAGAACACGGGTGAGTTCTGCCAGCAGCGTGCGGGTCCAGGTGGCGCGTTGAGGCACTTCCATGCCGAGCATAGCCTCGACACCCAGGACGACACCGAGCTCGTTGGCGAACCCTGACAGCCAGTCGTGGCGGTTGGCCAGAGCCATGATTTGCCGGTAGTCGCGCACCTCGAACAACTTCTCGGCACCGCGGTGCATGTAGCCCACGATCGGCTCGGCGGTGACGATGCGCTCTCCGTCAACGACCAGCCGCAGCCGAAGCACACCGTGAGTGGCAGGGTGCTGGGGTCCGATGTTGAGCACCATGTCGGTCGTTTCGAGCGCGCTGGCGCCTAACCCGACTGTGAGCTCTTGCATCCCGACACTGACTTCTTGCGACGTGCTCATGTCGGCAGTCTGTCATGTGCGCCGACTGGCCAACGAGGGGCCAACCGCTCAGCAGGCGGGGTCGTTCTCCGCGTTGACCACCTGCCCCTTGGGGTCGAGACTCAGCAACACGACTGTTTCCGGGTCCCGCAGCCGGGCGAACTCCTCCAAAGTCGACGTTCTCTGCAGCGGTGGCTTGTCTATGGCGACACAATGCCTATAAGAGCGCGCGCGGATAGGCGGGTCTAGTCGGTCCATCGTCTGGCCCATTTGACGAGTTTCACGGTCAGGATGAGGGCGACGGCGAGTGTGACCTGTCCCAGTCGTTGCCTGCTGAACCGATCGGTGTTGCGGCGCAGCTGGCCGAAGTTGGAGAACCAGGAGTTGA
>DAITND010000042.1:0-17117 GCA_036834825.1 Dermatophilaceae bacterium | reverse complement strand
GCCCAGCAGGCCGAGGGCACGATGATGGCGTTCACGATCCGGCGGCGCGACACCGGACTCGTCATCGGCATGACGACCTTCTGCAATGTCGATGCCGGGAACCGACGCGTCGAGATTGGCAGCACCTGGAACGCGCGGTCGGTTCATCGCAGCGGCGCCAACACCGAGTGCAAGCTGCTCCTGCTCAGCCATGCGTTTGATCAGCTGGACTGCATTGCCGTGGAGTTCCGCACCCACTGGCTGAACCAGCAGTCCAGGAGGGCTATCGAACGACTGGGAGCCAAGCAGGATGGCGTTCTCCGAAGCCATAGGCTCATGCCCAACGGCTCGCTGCGCGACACCGTTGTGTTCTCAGTTACCCAGGCTGAATGGCCCGCTGTTCGAAACGAGCTACGGCGGCGTCTGGCTGAACCGCGGTAGACCAGCACATCCAGTGCTAGTCGGTTCAACCGTGCGCAAGCCGGCGGGTGTTGCCACCGCGGCTATCGAGGCGCTGCTTGTCCACTTTGCCGACGTCCGCGGCCGGGCGGTCACCCCAAGCGCGCGCAACAGTCTCGCGCCGAGCCCGCAGCCACGAGCCTTGACTGCGACATGGACCCGGGTGACCTCCCCACATGCGGAAGAAAAGGCAGCCCGCCGCATTCGCCGACGCCGAGCCACCGATTCTGCAGCTTCCTGGGCTACCAGCAGGCAGGGTGTCTCCGGGTGGCCATTGACGACGAGGATCGCCCTCGTGCTTGGGGCCTGGGAGATGTCGTTGACGGATGCGCCCACGTCGAGCAGGTGTCGGTTCGACCGGATGCGGCACGCCAAGGCTTGGGCCGGAGGCCTCGAGTGAGACGGACCCCCCATGCGCCACACCGGTAGATGATCAGTCGACCGGCGAGCCTGGTTCCGGCGGGGCCGAGTTACCCGTCTCGGTCAGGGACTGGCGCAACCGGGCCCACTGATGAGTCCAGCTCTCCAGCGGTGCCAGCGACTTCTCGAGTACATCCAGCTGGTGGTCGAAAGCCGACAACTCCGCCTGAAGCGCCTGCACCGTCAACCTCTGGGCATGGAGCTCCTCGACCAGGACCTCGAACTCGGCGATGAACGGCGGCGCCAGCTCTGCGAGCTGCTGAAGGGACTTCAGCAGCCGGTTCACGGTCGCCGGGACAGGCTCAGGCAGTGCCCCCAGAGCCCCGCCTCCCACCGACCCGACGAGGTTGGCCACGGCGCCGGTCGCGCCACGAACTCGTCCATTGCAGACTGCAGCAAGCCGTTTCGATGCGTCTCGCCCTCGTCAGCCATCGCCACCGCCCTCGTCCGGCATCCATTCGGGCCCGATCCGATTATCCGCCCCGGACGCCGTCTCGGGCCGCACGCCACGACCATTCTGGGTTTCGAAGGAAAACGACAACCAGGGATCGCGGGCACTCGTTGCTGGGCTACTGATGCCGCTGAGCCGCGGCGTACTCCAAGCGACGACGGCTCCACTCTGCCCGCAGGTCGTCATCGTCCATGACGATCGCGACGGTCGGACAGTCTTGCGGCCCGGTCCTGGCGTCTGGATGGCACAACGTGCACGGCTGTCCTGAACGCAGGGGGCAAGGGGCATCCCGGTGCACGCGTCTTTGGTTGAGCGCCAGGTCCATCACGGTTCCAGTGTCGCACTTGCCTCGGAGCGACCCGCATTTGTGCTTCGAGCCCGGTGATCACAGTCGTGAAGCACATCGGGATCTTCCTGTTCACTGATGTCGAGGAGCTGTACGCCGTCGGTCCGTGGTCCGGCGGGTTCAAGTAGAGCCCGACAACGTCGATGAGCTTCTCCTCAAAGGCCGGGTCGCCCGAGAGTCTGAACGTCTTGACCAGGTGCGGCTTGAGGCCGCGCCCGGACCAGATCCGCTGAACCGTGGCCGGACTGACCCCGACCGCCTTGGCCATTGACCGGCTGCTCCAATGCGTTTCACCGGAAGGCTTTTCGTGCTGTGTCAGGCGGACGATCTCCTCGAGATTGGCCGCCGAGATCCCCGGCTTGCGACCACGCCCCGCACGCACCTGGCCGAACTTGGACAGCCCCTCGTCAGCGAACCTGCCCCGCCACGAGCCGGCCGTGACCGGGGTAACCCCAACCGCCGCGGCGATCTTGGCGTTGGCCACACCGTCGGCGGCCATCAACAACACCTTGGCCCGTTTCACCTCACGATGTGCCGCTGTCAAGGACCGGGCCGGCACCGTCAACGCCTCGCGCTGACCAGCAGACATGACCAACGGGGCTGTAGTCTTGTTCATGCGAACAGCCAGCCAAAACACGGCTACGCATTGTGGAGACACGCCACTAGATCTCGCGGATGGCTCGCGCAGGGTTCCCCACGGCCAGGACGTTCGCAGCAAGGTCCCTAGTGACCACAGCACCCGCGCCCACCACCGCGTTCTCACCAATCGTCACGCCAGGACACACGATGGCGCCACCGCCCAGCCAGACGTTGTTTCCTATGCTGATCGGCTTGCCAGCCTCAAGCTTGTTGCGTCGCGGCTCGGGCTCGACGGGGTGAATCGGCGTCAACAACTGGACATTCGGACCAATCTGTACGTCGTGGCCGATCGTGATCTCAGCAACATCGAGGGCGACCAGACCAAAGTTCGCGAATGTGCGCGCACCCACCTGGATATGCACGCCGTAGTCGACGTACAACGGCGGGCGAACGACGGTGTGCTCCCCCAACGACCCGAGCAAGTCGCCGAGGACCTCTCGTGCCGCGGTGGGATCGGTCTTCCACATCTCGGCGTATCGTTCGGCGAGCTTCTGCGCCCGCTGCATCAGCGCACGGAGTTCTTCGTCATCAGGGGTGTACCAGTCACCGGCCAGCATCCGCTCGCGCTGGCTCCGTGGCTCTTCGCTCATGCGCACAAACGTACACAACGAACCAGGCCATGACGTCTGACTGACACTATGACCAGCATGGAAACCGGGAAGAGGCCAAGCGCCTTGATCGCGCGGTACACGACCGATGCCGGCGAGTACCTGGACCACGTTGGCGTGTTCCTCCGACGGCGGCCGGTCGAACACAGTGTGCTGCTCAGCACCGTAGCAACCCGCCTCCGCAAGGAGGCCTCCGAGGCAGGGTCAAACCTGTGGCTGTGGGTGGAGGACGACGTAGAGGCGGTCGCCACCGCACAACACACCCCTCCGCACGGGGTATACCTGTCCACCGGTCCGGCCGAGGCGATGCGCGCGCTCGCACGGATCCTGTGGCGGCTACGCCCTGGCCTGGTTGGGGTGGCGGGTCCGGACAGCGCGCCGCAGGAGTTCGCGACCGAATGGCTGGCCCGCGGTGGCCCACAGGCCAGGCCCACCATGCGGCTGGGCTTGTATGCCGCAGATGAGGTCAGCATTCCGCCCGGCGTCGCCGGTCGGCTTCGAATGGCCATCCACGACGATGCACCGCTGCTGCGGGGATGGGTAAGAGAGTTGATCGCTGAGGCTGGCTTGACGTCCACCGGAAATGACGAGACGGGCCGCGTATCGACACTGGGCTGTTGGCCGTCTGGGAGGCCGACGGGGCTGTGGTATCGATGGCCGCAGTCACCGTCGCGCAAGGCGGGGTCAGCCGGGTCCAACTCGTCTACACCCCTCCGGAGAACCGCAAGCGTGGGTATGCGAGTGCCTGCGTCGCATCACTGACCGCCCGTGAGCTCGCCACGCCAGGACGGACCTGCATGCTGAACACGGACCTTGCCAACCCCACGTCAAACGGCATCTACCAGGCGATCGGCTACCGCCGCGTTGGAGAAGCAGAGTAGCTCAGGTTCGACCCCCCGAACCCAAGCCGGGGTTGACGCCACAGAATGGCCACGTCAGCCTGTTCTGAAGCGGACCGTTCCCTCAAGCGCCTCGTGCTATTCGACCTCGACAAGACGCTGGTCGACCATGAGGGCGCGGCAACGGAAGGTGTCGAGCAGTGGCTGGAGCCCAAAGGTTGGGCAGACGCAGGGACCATCGCGAGCCTCGTCTCGGACTGGGCAGCCATCGCAGAGCGGCACTTGCCGCCATGCCTGGCATGAAGGACGTCGTTTCAGGTAAGCGCCGGCTACGGCTGCAGGGCCGATAGGTATCCAGGGCTGGTAACAGCTCAGCTTGTGTGCCCGGTGTTGCTGTCCGGGCGAACGGAGTCGCGCAGTGGACCCGCCAGCCATTGATCGACCTCCCGTTGGCGCCGTAGCCGCACGACGCTGAGATCCTCTCGTGAGGTGACAGCGGCCGCCACCCTCTGGGCGTTTTCGTGACGTGTCCGCCAGGCCCAACGAACGATGTGGTCACGGTCCGTGAAAAAGGTCGACAGCGGCGGTTCGAGGTTGCCGTTCCAGAGGGCCGTCCTGGTGAGTCGGCGCTGCGCAGTGCGCCCAACGACGCGTCGCATCACAACTGAGCGCGGCAGGTCGAGCCAAACCAGCAGGTCCGCACGCCGCAGGAGCAATGGCCTCGCCTTGCCGTACTGCCATTCGGTCACCCACGTTGGCTGAGCAGCGAAGGCAGCCACGTCGTGCATGAAACTGTCGCGCGGAGTCCAGTTGGGCCCGTGGTACAGAGCATCAATCTCCGTATGCGGTACGCCCACCGTGGTGGCGATCCGTCGGGCGAGCGTCGTCTTGCCCGAGCCGGATGTGCCCGCGACGAGGATTCGCTGGGGGGCGGAGTGCAGAGGCTCCTGGGCTGTCAGCACCCAGCCACGCTAGCCGAACAACTCGGTCTCGTTGGATACCAACGCGCCCTGGCTTCACACGCCTGCCCGCGAAAGGCGAGCACCCGCCAGTGCGTCCCGAAGCCGCCCGATTGCCAGGGGACCGACACTGTGCAACCGGGAAAGGTCGGACTCGGCTACCTCCACGAACTGCGTCAGCCGCGTGAAGCCCGCCCGTGCAAGGGCTCTCTGCGCCGGCTCAGACAGCTTGGGAAGGTCAGACGGAATCGAGTCCCAGCTACTGGACCGTGTCGGATGTGAGTCGGTCATCATCGAATTGCCTACGATCGCTTCCGGACGCATCCGAGGCTAGCGCTTGACGTCACGGCTGGGCCAAGCTGGCCTAGCATCATTGTCATGGTGTTCACCGAGACCGAGATCCTCTATCTGGCCAGCCAGCGTCTGGGCCCTCTCGCCACTGTCCAACCCAACGGAACCCTCCAAGTCAGCCCGGTGGGATTCTCTTACAACCCTGCTGCCGCAACGATTGACATCAACGGATACAACTTGGCCAAGAGCCAGAAGTTTCGCAACATCGCTGACAATGGTCGCGCTGCCTTCGTCGTCGATGACCTCGCCTCAGTCCAACCGTGGCGCGTGAGATGTATCGAGATCCGCGGCGTGGCAGAGGCACTCACCACCGAGAGCAGCGCGCTCATCCGGCTCCATCCTAAGCGGATCATCTCCTTCGGCATCGACGAGCCAGACACCGAAGCGCACAGCCTGACGTCCAACAATCGAGACGTCAAGTAAGCCGAAAGACGCACATAGTGGTGTTGAGCGCTGTTGTGTTGAGGCGGGCGAAAGCTTGCGGCGCATGACAACTCGGGTGCGCGACCGGCGTATGACCTCGGTGAAGCCCGCCCGCTCATACAGGGATCGCGACCCGAAGAACATGAAGTCATCATGGCTGCGCTCTGGTTTGTCGACCGGATATGCCTCCAGGATCCGGACCCCACGCTCTCTCGCGTAACGGACTGCCGCGTCCAGGAGCCGATGTTGAACGCCCTGACCACGGTGACGCCTGGCGACGTACGTGCACACGACAGACCACACTCGGCTGTCGTCGACCGGCTTCATGATCCGCGAGCGCTGCAGCTTGAGGTAGTCCTCGCGTGGGCCGAGGCTGATCCACCCGGCCGGGACCCCGTCCACGTGCCCCACGAGGCCAGGAACGACGCCGTTGTCGACCAGCTCGCACAGTTGCTTCTTGTTGTCCGCGCCAGCTTGGCTGTTGACCAGAACCTTTCCGCTCTTTCGGTAGTACATGCACCAGCAGCCACGGACGATCGAACCGCCCGGCAGGTCGAACAGTGCCTCGAGATCCGCCCAGGTCCGCGGTGTCAGCGGCCGGGACTCAAACGAATACCCCATGACAGCCAAGGTAGTACGGGCACGGCCTACTGGAACCGCGCCGGATCCCCCATTCCGACCCTCACGACCTCCGGGTACCCCTCGGACCAGTCCACGATCGTGGTGAGCTCCTTGCTGCACTCGCCGGCGTCCACCACAGCGTCGATCATATGGCCGAGCTCGTCCTGGATCTGCCAACCGTCGGTCATCGGCTCCTCGGCGTCAGGGAGCAGCAGGGTGCTGGACAGCAGCGGCTCACCCAGTTCGCGCAACAGGGCCCGCACGACCGGGTGGTGCGGGATCCGCACGCCGACGGTCCGCTTCTTCGGATGCGCCAGCCGCCGTGGTACGTCTCTGGTCGCAGGCAGGATGAACGTGTAAGGGCCAGGGGTCGCCACCTTGATGGCGCGGAACGCGGCGTTGTTCAGGTCGACCAGCTGACCGAGCTGAGCGAAGTCCGCGCACACCAGGGTGAAATGGTGCCTCTCGTCCAGGCCCCGGAGCCGGCGGATGCGCTCCGCCCCCGTCGGGTTGCCCATTTGGCAACCCAGTGCATAGCAGGCGTCGGTGGGATAGGCGATGAGGGCGTCATCCCGCAGCAGGGCCACCACCTGCGCGATGCTGTGCGGTTGCGGATCCAGCGGGTGAACGTCGAAATACCGGGCCATAACTGCAGAGTACTGGTTGAGCTAGGCGGCCTGCGGCAGTCGTAGGTCGCCCAGCTCATCCTCGGCCGCCGGCTCGCCCGGAGCCGCTGGTATGCCGCTTTGCCGAATCAGGCGCGAGCCCTTGAGGAGGGCACGCAACCGGAGCGCCGCGAATACGGCAATGAGGCTGATCCCCACGTGCACGGCAAGGAACAGCGAACCGTGCCCGGCGCTCAGGGCAACGCCTGCGAGAAGCGGACCCGCCGCCGACACGCCTGTCTGTAGTGCGGCGAAGATGCCCAATGTGGTACCGACCATGCCGGATGGAGCCAGGCTGGCAGTAAGGGGGTTGAGCACCGGCGCGTACATCGTCTCGCCGACGGCAAAGACTCCGTACACCCCGACAAACATCGCTCCGGCCAGCGCCGGCATGAAGGAGGCGGCGGCCAGCAATAGCCATGAGAACACCCAGATCGAGCCGACAGCCACGAGCAGCGACGGGGACGAGCGCTTGGCAGTCCACTTCATCACCGCCATCTGCAGTGCGACGATCACCAGGCAGTTGACCGCCGCAGCCGTGCCGATCGTGCGCTCGGAGACCCCGAGCACCGTGATGGCATAAGCCGGCAGGCCGGACTCGAACTGGGCATAGAAGCCGAGCGCCAGTGTGACGGTGATGGCCGCGGTCCACCGCAGAGCCGGCGTCTTGGCGATGATTCGGATCGCGGCCCCCGCCGAGGGACTTGGCGCATCCTGCGGCGCCGGGACCTCGTCCGCGGGCGCGCCACGGCCGGCGATGCCGATCACGGTGGCGGAGACGAGGAAGCCGATGGCTGCGGTCGCGAACGCCGGCCACATGCCGTCGATCGCTCTGAGATTGACCAGGAATCCGGCGGTGAACGCTCCGATGGCCATGCCGATCGCCGAACCGGTGAACAGGAGCGCAAAGACCCGTCGGCGCGCAGCGGAGTCGACCCAGCGAAGCACCAAGATCGTCTGGACCGGAATCGCCGCGGTGATACCGGCACCGAAGACGAACATGCCCAACAGGAACAGCACCGGCGTCCCAGCGAGGATGAGGAACGCACAGGCGAGGGCGGCGACGATCTGCGCGACGACGACGACCCGCGCAGGGTTGAAACGATCGGCCAGTCGGCCTCCGATCGGGGCCGCCACGAGGGCACCGATGGAGAACAAGCTGGAAGCGGCGGCCGCGACGAGCCCACCCCAGTGGCGGGTGTGCGCCGCGTAGGCGTACTGGTAGGGCAAAATGGCGCCCCATCCCAGCATGCTCACCGTCGAGGCAAGCATCAGCAACCGCGCGCGCTTCATCGGATCCTCCGCTCGTTGTGCATTTCGTAGTCTTGCATCTCGTAGTTTTAGATATCGAATAGTTTGATGTCGAAATTCTAGCATGGCAGAATGTTCCCCATGACGACACCCAGGCCAGCGACGAAAGGCGCCACTCGGAGCGCCGTGCAGAGCCCCGAACGCGCCCAACCGAGCGCCGAGGAGGAATACCGGGCAGATGTGGCGGCGTACGTCGCCGCCGGTGGGGACGAGTCGGTGCAGCGCGTGATCACAGCCGTGCACGGTCTGGCCCGAAAGCTCGACCAGTGGTACACGCGGCAGCTGGCCGACCTCGACCTCTCCGCGGGCGAGTGGGCCGTCCTGTCACAACTGGCCCGCAGCGACGAGGATCAGGCCCTCACGCCGACTCAGCTCGCCGAGGTCAGCTGTGTCGCGCCGTCCTCGATGACCCATCGTCTTGACCGGATGGCCCAGCGAAATCTGATCGCCAGGGCCGCCGACCCGGACAACCGCACGCGTGTGCTGATCACGCTCACCGACGAGGGCTGGCAGACCTTCAAGGCGGCAGTGCGCGAGTCCGACATGGTGGAGTCCGACGTGCTGGGGCCGCTCTCCCGCCATCAGCGCGAGGACCTCGCCTCACTCCTCGAGCTCCTCATCAAGGGCCTTGACTAGACCGACACCCGACTGGTCAGGCGAGCTCGAAGACACGCAGCCAGGCCGGACTGCGGCATCCGCGCCCGAGCCTCAGACGAGCTCAGCGACGCAGCCAGGCCGGACTGCGGCATCCGCGCCCGAGGCTCAGACGAGCCCAGGGAACCAGATGCCGATCTCGCGCTCGGACGACTCCGGTGAGTCGGACCCGTGAACGATGTTCTGCTGAACCTTCGTGCCCAAGTCACAGCCGAGATCGCCGCGAATCGTGCCAGGCAACGCCACGGTCGGGTCGGTGGCACCGGCCAGGGCGCGGAAGCCCTCTATGCAGCGCTCGCCTTGGATCACCACGGCGGTCACCTGGCCGCTGGACATGAAATCCAGCAGCGGCTCGTAGAACGGCTTGCCCTCGTGCTCGGCGTAGTGCCTCGCCAGCCGCGCGCGGTCAGGAGTGAAGATCGACAGGGTCACGAGCGTGTAGCCCTTGGCTTCGATCCGGCGCAGGACCTCACCGGAGAGACCGCGTTTGAAGCCGTCGGGCTTGACCAGGACCAGCGAACGTTGCGTCTGTGTCGTCACATCCACAACCCTATCCGTCCTGGGGGGACGTCTTTGGCTCCGACGGCTGTGGCGCGGACGTCTCCTGGCTGGCATGCCACAGCGCGTCCACCCGGCTGGTGTGCTCGTCCATGTTGCGTCCCTGGACAAGGGCCGTCAGCCACAGCGCTCCGAACAAGAGCCCGACCAGCAGCATCACCGGGACGATGAGCACGCAGGTAAGGGTCGCGATCTGCAGGACCCAGCCCACCGTGATACCCCAAGGCTGACGCAGCAGGCCGGCATCCAGGATGCACAGAACCGCCAGAAGCGAGCCGACGATCAGGAACGAGCTAGAGGTGTGCGAGCCTTTGGCTGCAGCCAGAGCCCGGGCCACGAGGGCACCGAAGAACACGACCAGGCCCTGGGTGCCAATGACGACGCCGGCCAGACGCCGGGTCATCTTGCCCGGTACGCCGTAAAGGGTCATGGCGCTCATCCGGCTCATCCGTCCGTGACACCCAGAAGCATGCGGATCTCCGCCGCGGTGGTGATCGAGCCGGTTGCCAGCACTCCCCCGCCGATACCTCCTTCGTCGGCCATTTCCGCGGCCAGGTCAAGAGCGTCGGGCAGGTTGGCGACGACGGTCACCCGGCCCTCTCCATAAATCTCCACGGCAATCTGACCCAGGCGTTCGGGGTTGATCGCCCGCGGTGATGTCGTGCGCGACACCACGATCTCGTTCAGCACAGGCTCAAGGATCTCGAGCATCGTTGACGCCTCCTTGTCCTCCAGGATCGCAATGACACCAACGAGCTTGGCGAAATTGAAGGAGTCCTCGATCGCCGCTCGCAGGGCCAACGCACCGGCCGGGTTGTGAGCTGCGTCCACCAGGACGGTCGGCGAGCGCCGGACGACCTCCAGACGTCCCGGTGACGTCACCCCGGCCAGCCCGGCGCGGACAATGTCGATGTCGAGTCGATGCTCTCCCCCGCCGACAAAAGCTTCGACAGCCGCCAGCGCAAGCGCAGCGTTTTGGCCTTGGTGGGGCCCGTGCAGCGGAAGGAAGAGGTCGTCATAGTCACCGCCAAGTCCGCGTACGGCGAGCTGCTGGCCACCGACCGCGACCTCGCGGCTGAGGATGCCGAACTCATTGCCCTCGAAGGCCAGCGACGTGCCAAGCTTCTGGGCGAGCCCGACCAGGATCTCGGCCACTTCCGGCTCCTGCATAGCACTGACCACCAGGGAGCCAGCCTTGAAGATACCTGCCTTCTCGATGGCGATGCCCTCCAGCGAGGAGCCAAGGAACCGCTCATGGTCAAGCGCGATCGGTGTCACGACGGCAACCTGGGCGTTGACGACGTTTGTGGCATCCCACGAACCGCCCATGCCCACCTCCACCACGGCCACATCGATGGGCGCGTCGGCGAACGAGGCATACGCGACGGCCACCAGGACCTCGAAGTAGGTCATCTGCGGGCCACCCTCGGCAGCCGACCTGGCGTCGACTATGTCGATGAAGGGAAGTACGTCCTCATAGGAGGCGATGAACTTCTCGACGTCGATCGGGTCGCCGTTCAGCGCAATTCGCTCGCGGATGTTGTGAAGGTGGGGTGAGGTGAACCGTCCTGTGGACAGACCCATCTCGCGCAGCATTCGCTCGATCATCCGCGTGGTCGACGTCTTGCCATTGGTTCCGGTGACGTGAATCACCGGGAAGGCAATCTGGGGGTCCCCGAGCAGCTCCATCACGGCGGCGATGCGATCCAGTGACGGGTCGAGGTCGTGCTCCGGCGCGCGCAGCATGATCGACTGCTCGATCTCGCGCATCCGTTTGCGGATCTCCAGCTTGTGCTCTGCATCCCTCTGGGCTGCGTCGGGACGTCCACTCATTACTGCTCCTTCGGGTCGAGCTCGAGCTGCATCCAGACGCTTTCGGGGATGCCGTCGCCGCCGGACTCGCGGCCGATCTCGACGAAGCCCTTACCACGGTAGAAAGCCTCGGCCAGGGTGTTCCCGTAGAGATAGGACAGCCGGATCTCGGGATGCACACCCCTTGCCGAAGCCACTACCGACTCCATCAACGCCGAGCCGATCGACTTCCCCTGGTGCTCGGGAAGCACATAGAGCTTCCACAGGACCAGGTGGTTCTCGTGTGGACCCACGACCGCGATACCGACCACAGTGCCATCAACTTCGGCGACCGTGACCCGGCCAGCCCGGACAGCCGGAATGGTGGCGTCCTCCGTCCACCACTTGGCCAGACCCATCGCCACATAGTCCTCACCGGCAATAGGCTCGTAGGTCACCGGCCAGGTGCGACGCCCCACGTCGACAATGGCCATGAGGTCGTTACCGTCGGCCACCCGGATGATGAGCGTCATCGGATCTTCTTCACGAGGATGCGGACCGGCTGGTTGTCGCCGACGACGGCTTTCACGCCCTGGTCTTCGGGTAGGGCGTGTGCCGAACCCGCCGAACCGAACTGGGTGGCCAAGGTCTCCAGCATGATCAGCTCCTGGTGGGCCACCGTGGCCGCCCAGACGTCGTCGTCGCCGCTCACCGTGAGGCTGATCCGGTCGCTGACGTCCAGACCGGCATCACGACGCGCCTGCTGGACGGCACGGATGACATCCCTGGCCAGCCCCTCGGCGGCCAGCTCCGGCGTGACAGTCGTATCCAGGACGACGAAACCATTGTTCGGCAGCATTGCGGTGACCCGCGATGATCCCGACCAGGTGTTGGTGCTGCCATCGCGTGCCGTGTTATCAGCGACCACGGTCTCAAGGGAGTACTCACCTTCGACGAGGGCCAGCCCACCGGCCGAGACCGTGCCGTCATCGGACACCGCCCAGTCCCCCTTCTTGCTTCCCTTGATGGCGAGCTGAACGTCCTTGCCCAGCCGTGGACCTGCCGCCCGGGCGTTAACGGTGAGCTTTGTCGAGATGCCGAAGTCGGCCTGTCGCGCCGAACCGAGGTCCACCAAGGTGACGGTGCGGACATTGACCTCCTCGGCCACGATCGCACCGAAGGGCTCCAGTGCCGCGGCGTCGTTCGTGACGACGGTGAGGTCCGCAAGGGGCAGGCGATTCCGAAGGCCGCCCGCCTTGCGCAAGCCTGCGGCCACCGAACAGATCTCGCGAGCGCGGTCCATGGCCACCACCAGATCATCGTCCTCGGGCAGGTCGGACGCGTCCGGCCAGTCCGTCAGGTGCACCGAACGGGCTCCGGTCAGGCCGCGCCAGATCTCTTCGGTCGTGAACGGGAGCAGCGGGGCGGTAACCCGGGTGACAACTTCGAGCGTCGTGTACAGAGTGTCAAAGGCGTTGTCACGCGACTCACTCGCTGTGTTGGCCGTATCCCAGAACCGGTCCCGCGAGCGACGGATGTACCAGTTGGAGAGCACGTCAAGGAAGCCGCGCACCGACTCGCACGCGGAGGCCACGTCATAGGTGTCCAGGTCGGCTTGCACCGCCTCGACGAAGCGGCGCAGTTTGGCCAGGAGGTAGCGATCCAGGATGTCCTGCGACGACGTGGACCACTTGGCCTCGTAACCGGCCCCGCTTTGTGCAGCGTTGGCGTATAGAGAGAAGAAGTACCACGAGCTCCACAGCGGGAGCAGCACCTGGCGCACGCCGTCGCGGATGCCGCGCTCGGTGACGATAAGGTTGCCCCCCCTCAGGATGGGGCTCGACATGAGGAACCAGCGCATGGCGTCGGCGCCGTCGCGGTCAAACACCTCAGAGACGTTCGGGTAGTTGTTCAGCGACTTGCTCATCTTCTGGCCGTCGCTGCCCAGCACGATGCCGTGGCTGACGCAGGAGGAGAACGCCGGCCGGTCGAACAGCGCGGTTGCCAGGACGTGCATCGTGTAGAACCAGCCACGGGTCTGGCCGATGTACTCGACGATGAAGTCACCGGGGAAGTGATTCTCGAACCACTGGGCGTTCTCGAACGGGTAGTGCACCTGGGCGAACGACATCGAGCCGGAGTCGAACCACACGTCCAGCACTTCGGGGACTCGGCGCATCGTCGAGCGACCGGTCGGGTCGTCGGGGTTGGGCCTGGTCAGCCGGTCGATGAACGGCTTGTGCAGGTCGGTGACCTCGACCCCGAAGTCAGCCTCGAGCTCCGCGAATGAGCCGTAGACGTCGGTCCGCGGGTAGGTCTGGTCGTCGGAGCGCCACACAGGGATGGGACTGCCCCAGAATCGGTTCCGGCTGATCGACCAGTCGCGCGCGTTGGACAGCCACTTGCCGAACTGCCCGTGTTTGACGTGCTCGGGCACCCAGGTGATCTGCTCGTTGAGCTCGACCATGCGGTCCCGGAACTTGGTCACCTCGACGAACCAGCTCGACACCGCCATGTAGATCAGCGGTTTGCGGCAGCGCCAGCAGTGTGGGTAGGAGTGGTCGTAGGTCTCGCGGCGAAGCAAGACCGTGCCGGCAGTCGTGGAACCGGCAGATCCGGCTTGGGTCCTGCCCTCGGTGCGCGCCTTGAGGTGGTCGATGATCGCCAGGTTGGCATCGAAGACCAGCATGCCTTCGTAGTCCGCGACCGGGGCTGTGAACCTGCCGTCGGGGCCAACGGGGACTACCGGGTCGATGTCGGCGGCGTCGGTGACGACCTTGTCCTCCTCACCGAAGGCCGGCGCGATGTGCACGATACCGGTGCCGTCCTCGGTGGTGACGTAGTCCGCCGGCAGGATCTGATGTGCGTTCAGGTGTCCGACGTAATAGCTGAACGGCGGCGTGTAGGTGCGCCCCAGCAGCTCGGATCCCTTGAGCCGCCGCACGATCCGCTCGCCGGCGTCCTCGCCGAGCTCACGGCTGTATGCCGCGACCCGCGCCTCGGCCAGCAGGTAGCGGACTGTGCCACCGGCTGCGTCGCCCTCGACCACGACGTAGTCGACGTCGGGGTTCACCGCCATGGCCAGGTTGCTGACCAGCGTCCACGGGGTCGTCGTCCAGATCAGCGCCACCTCGCCACTGTCGAGCTGCAAGCCGACGGTGACGGCCGGGTCCTGGCGCATCTGGTAGACCTCGGGGTCCATCCGCAGCTCGTGGTTGGACAGCGGAGTCTCGTCGTTCCAGCAGTAGGGCAGAACGCGTTTGCCTTCATAGACCAGACCCTTGTCATACAGCGCCTTGAAAGCCCAGATCACCGACTCCATGTAGTCGGGGTTAAGCGTCTTGTAGTCGTGCTCGAAGTCGACCCAGCGGCCCTGGCGGCGCACGTAGGCCTGCCAGTCGTCGGTGTACTTCAGGACGGACTGCCGGCATACCGCGTTGAACTCCTCGATGCCCAGCTCAAGGATCTCGCCCTTGGTCTTCAGACCCAGTACCCGCTGCGCCTCGAGCTCTGCCGGGAGCCCATGGGTGTCCCAGCCGAACCGGCGCTCAACCCGGCGCCCGCGCATGGTCTGGTAACGCGGGATGAGGTCCTTGACGTACCCGGTGAGCAGGTGGCCGTAGTGCGGCAGACCGTTGGCGAACGGAGGGCCGTCGTAGAAGACGAACTCATTGTCCCCGTTCTCGCCACCCTCGCGCGCCTCAACCGACGCGATGAACGTGCCGTCCTCGTCCCAATACTTGAGGATCCGCTCCTCGGTCGCCGGGAAATTGGGACTCGCGACCACGCCATCGTGCCTGCGCGAGGCATCGTCGACGCGTGCGCCGGAGACCATTGCGTCAGCGGGCAGGAAGTCGACCTTGGGGTAGGTCATCGGCGCATCTCCGTCATCAACTCGTCGGAACATGCCCACACGGTCTGTGAGCTGTCACTACGAGGACGACACCTGTTGGGCGCCGCGGTACCACCTCGCTTGCCGCGAGCCCCCTATAAGAAGGGCATACGACCGCTCTTTGCCTGAGGCTCTCACGGGCCCACCCGTCCGGTTCTAATGAGGCTCTCGGGACCCGTCGAATGCCCGTGTACCCGCGTGCCCGTTCTTCCGGAGGCTCACCGGTGATAGCCGGGTCAATGCCTATACCCGGAAGTCTACCGGCCCCGGCCGGAAAACCGATTCGCCCGGCGCCGTCGCCGTCTGGGAGAATCTGGGTCATGACCAACCCCGCTCCACTGCAGCGCGCCGTAACCATGCCCGACAAGCCGTCCATCGACGGTCTCGAGGACAAGTGGATGCGGGTATGGGCTGAGCAGGGGACCTACACCTTCGATCGCAGCAAGACTCGCGCGCAGATCTGGTCCATCGACACCCCGCCGCCCACGGCAAGCGGGGCGCTCCACATCGGGCACGTCTTCGGTTACTCGCAGGCCGACTGCATGGCGCGCTACAAGCGGATGGCCGGCTTCGAGGTCTTCTACCCGATGGGCTGGGACGACAACGGCCTGCCGACCGAGCGTCGGGTCCAGAACTACTACGGCGTGCGCGGTGACGCCACGCTCCCCTACATCGAGGGCTTCGAGCCGCCGCAGCAGGGCGACAAGGGCACCGGGGGCAAGAGTTCCAGGATGTCGGACCAGCTGGCGATCAGCCGTGCCAACTTCATCGAGCTGTGCGACATCCTTACCGTCCAGGACGAGAAGACGTTCGAGGAGGTATTCCGCCGGCTCGGCCTCTCGGTTGACTGGGACATCAACTACCGCACCATCGACGAGCGTTCTCGGGCCACTGCCCAGCAGGGGTTCCTTCGCAATCTCGATCGCGGTGAGGCCTACCAGGCTGAGGCCCCCGGTCTGTGGGACGTGACCTTCCAGACGGCCGTGGCCCAGGCCGAGCTCGAAGCGCGCGACTACCCGGGCCACTTCCACCGCGTCGCCTTCCATGCCCCCGCCGGGACCGCTGTACACATCGAGACCACGCGTCCGGAGCTGTTGCCGTCGGTGGTCGCGCTGATCGCGCACCCCGATGACAAGCGGTACGCCCCCCTGTTCGGGACCACCGTCACCTCACCTTTGTTCGGGGTCGAGATCCCCGTGGTCGCGCACCACCTGGCTGAGCCGGACAAGGGCTCGGGCATCGCCATGTGCTGCACCTTCGGTGACCTCACCGATGTGCAGTGGTGGCGCGAGCTGCAGCTGCCCACCCGGTCGATCATCCAGCGCAACGGCCGGATCCAGGAAGAGACGCCGGAGTGGATCCCGACCGAGGCGGGACGGACCGTCTTCTCCGAGTTCGCCGGAAAGACGACCTTTGGCGCCCGCACCGTGATCGTCGATGCCCTGCGCGTCTCCGGCGATTTGGAGGGCGAGCCGACTCCGACCCAGCGCAAGGCCAACTACTTCGAGAAGGGCGACAAGCCGCTGGAGATCGTCACCTCGCGCCAGTGGTACATCCGCAACGGCGGCAGGGATGTCGACCTCAGGGCCGCGCTCATCAAACGCGGCAAGCAGATCAACTTCCACCCCGAGTTCATGCGCACTCGCTACGAGAACTGGGTCAACGGCCTCAACGGTGACTGGCTGATCAGCCGGCAGCGGTTCTTCGGTGTCGCCATCCCGCTCTGGTACCCGCTCGATCCCGACGCTGAGATCCTCTACGACAAGCCGATCGTGCCCGACGAGGCGTCACTGCCGGTTGACCCATACTCCGACGTGCCCACCGGATACCAGGCCGAGCAGCGCGACCAGCCAGGTGGATTCACCGGCGACCCCGACGTAATGGACACATGGGCGACGTCGTCGCTGACCCCCCAGATTGCTACCGGCTGGCGAGGCGACGAAGAGCTCTTCGCCAAGATCTTCCCGATGGACGTGCGTCCTCAGGGTCACGACATCATCCGGACATGGCTGTTCGCCACCGTGGTGCGCGCTCACCTCGAGCACGACTCTTTGCCGTGGAAGCACGCCACCATCAACGGGTGGATCCTTGACCCTGACCGCAAGAAGATGAGCAAGTCCAAGGGCAACGCGACCACGCCGATGGGCATGG
>DAITND010000041.1:0-17305 GCA_036834825.1 Dermatophilaceae bacterium | reverse complement strand
CACGCGAGCGACCCGGCGGCCGGTAAAGCCCATCTCGGGCAGCGTCACCGCTGCCAGGTTGCGCAGACCAGAATCGGCCGCGTCGTAGCTGAACAACACGGCCGACCCGACGGTGATGAGCACCTGGCCGTCGACCTCGACACGGTGCAGGTCCCGTGGTGCTGGCATGCCTACCAGCATGGCCTGTACCGCAACCCCGATTGTCATTACCGCAATTGTATCGAGTTTCAACACATTTTGCAAGTTGACCTGGACGCAAAACCGCAGGTCACATGCCTACACGACGGCTACTCCAGGAGGTCTGAGCCTCCGCCCGGCTACTCGGCGCTTACGATGCCTGTGTGTTCATCGCCGGCAGATGGTTCGATGGATGTAGGCCCCGGTCGAGTCGCAAGAACCCCGACAACATCGTGCGCCTCTGGTCCAGCCCCCAGGGTCCCGGCCTCGCCGGTCCGGCCACGATCACGGCGTCGCCGCCGGATGATGATCTCAAAGGCCATCAGTACGGCCAGAAGCGCAGTACCCCCCGCCGCGAGAAGGAGACCTTGGGTTGTGCCGGGCGGACGAAATGACAGCGCGAGCCGAGATGCGGAGGTGCCCGCCGGCAACCTGATGGTCACGAACACACCCTTGACCGAGTCCACAGGCACTGGGCGACCATTGAGTGTGGCCGTGTAACCGGGCCACAACAGACGTGAGAATACGACGGAACCACCTCGGGTCGAGGAGACAGTCATCGACTCCGCGGTGTCGCTACTCGGCGCTGCGTGGGTAACCGTCACGCCGGGGGACGCCACGACTCGCCCTGGCTGTGCCGGCCTCGGGGTCGTGCGCTCGAGTACCCAGGCGAGCGGGTCTGGCTTGTCCACGAAGTGCCAGCCGCTCGGCGCGCCCCCCGCCGGCGCCTGCGGATAGCTACGTTTGGTCAGGACGACCCGGTCAAGACCCATGAGGTCGGCATACGTCAGGCCCGTGGTGGGATCGTTGGCGAACAGATACTTGTTCGCGTTCTGGCAGGTGCTGCCCTCATATTGCATGCAGAGCAGAGACGAGAACTTCTGGTGACCGACCACGGTGTATGCGTTGACGTAGTCCAAGCCAAGGGTTCGCGCATAGTCAGCGAACACCAGGCTGCGCCAGATTGCCGCCGCCTGCGCCGGTGTCTTCATCGGCGGCCGCTGGCCGAGCTGGAGGGTCACGCCTTGGTAGTCGGGGAAGTGCGCCTTCGAGTCGCTTCGGCTCACGGGCATGTGCCACTGGCTCAGCCCGGAATTGCTCGGGAACTGTCCGACCTGGACCCACAGCACCGCGAGGATGCTCACGAGGACGGCACCGGCGGCCGTCGTCAGGCCGAACCGTCTGCCCATCGCGATCACCAGCGCTGAGACCACGAGCAAGACGAGGCCCCAGAGCGCGAACTCGCCAATCCCCTGCGGGAACGCCGATGCGGAGCGCAGCACGCTGATGACGGCCAGGACGGTGGCAACCACGGCTTTTCTGCGCCATCCGGAAAGCGACGCCGCCCTGCTGACCAGGACACCGACAAGTACGAGCACGGTAGCGGCCACAAAAGGCAACATCCGTGCCGGCCAACGGATCGGGCCGAGGTGGCTTGGCCCGGCTGTGACGACGAGCATGACGACCAGGATCATCAGCGGACCAGCCAGCTCGCGTATGAGGCGTCGCGCACGCCCCCAGTCGACGAAAGCCAGCACCGGCAGGATGAACCACGCGATGTAGCTGACGGGAGCCTGCTGTACCTGGCTGTGGGAGAACCCCTGGATCGCCGGCAGCGCAGTGGGGATCACCGCATCCAGGCTCTCCGACCAGGGCGCGGTGAACAGGTTGACGTTGACTATTCCCGCGGCCCCGAGGACCCGCCATGTCACAGACGAGGTGAGGTACCCCGGCAGGTACGTCACCAAGCTGCACAGCGCCGCGGCCAGCGACACCGCAGCGACCTTTGCAGCGGGGACCCAAGACCGCGATCGCAGGGCCTCGCCGATCAGGACGCACGATGAGAAAAGCCCCATGCCTATCGCGGCGTACGGATAGCCGACGCTCAGCGCGAGGTAGGTGAAGGCAAACACCGCAATCGGCCCGGACTGTCCCCGCGCGTAACGGACACCGCTGGCCCAAGCTTGGGTCATCCAGGCAAGAGCGAACAGCCCCGAGACCCAGCTGGTGCTGTCGTAGTACAGCAGCCAGCCGGTGAACGGCATCGCCGCCCCGACGACCGCAGCCCAACCCGGGCGCGCCCCGTAGGCCAGTGCCACGCGGTAGACCCCGAGTGCCAGCACGACGGCAAAACAGCCTTTGGCCCCGGCTGCAAGCAGGTCCAGCCGGTCTACCATGGGTGCGACGTAGTAGAGCGCCAACTGGACCGGGTTCCAGAGACTGTTCTGCCCCTCCACCGTCCAGTTCCCGGCCATCCATCCGTCAGGCGACAGGATGGGCAGCCCGCCTGCGTGCAGCCGATCCCCCATGTACAACCAGTTCGGGATGGCCGCGCTCTCAGTGTCGTCCTGAAGGAAGAACTTACGGTTTTGCAGAAGGATCAGTAGATAACCCAGCGCCACCGTCAGGGTTGTGACCGCACCCCAAGTCAGGCGCGTACGACGCCCTGGGTTGGTGTCCACCGTCTCAGGCACAGGCTGGTCCTGCAAAAGCGGGCGATTGCGAGACGAAGCATGCTGTTGGGCGAGCCGGGCGCAAGGGCATTGGGGCTCCGTTAACTGGTGGCTTGATTCCCGCTAGGTTACCCGTCATCGAGCCAGCCACGCTGCGGCTGGGAGTGAGTGGCGCACCGCTGCGGCTTGTTCCGGAAACCGTCACCTGGCGGGGATTGCCCGCACAGGTGCTCCACACAGTCCTCAGCGCATCGTGATCGACGGCATGCGCAACGCAGCCGTGGCAGGCAGCCCCAGAGCGGCAGTGACATCGGACAGCCCCGGAACCATCGCGCTCAGCACGGCGCGCGGGTCCTCGGTGTTCTTCGCGCGTCCAAGCCGGGCCAGCGCAGGGACATGAAGAGCGCGGCGCACCGGCGCATCAGCCGGCAGGCCCGCGCGCGAGCGGGCGACGCGTACGGCGTCGTGCAGCCCGCCAAGCGCGTCGACCAGTCCGATGGCGAGGGCGTCGCTGCCGGTCCACACCCGACCACGTGCGATGCTCTCGATCTCGGCGACCGGGCGGCCCCGGCCCCGGGCCACCTTGGCCACGAAGTCGACATAGATCGCGTCCGTCGTGGCGGCCAGTCGTTCACGCTCGTCGTCGCTGAAGCCGCGCCGCGGTGAGAACATCAGGGACCGGTCCCCGTGCGACACCGTCCCCGTGGTCAGCCCGAGGCGTTCGAACAGCTCGCGCACGACCATCTTGCCGCCGAAGACGCCGATGGATCCGGTGAGCGTAGAGGGCAGCGCAAAGATGACGTCAGCAGGGCAGGCGATGTAGTAGCCGCCAGAGGCTGCCGCCCCGCCCATCGACACGACCACGGGCTTGCCCGCGTCTCGAACGCGGCACACCTCGCGCCAGATCGTGTCCGACGCGACGGCCGAACCCCCAGGGGAGTCGACGTGCAGAACGACCGCACGGACGTGCTCGTCGTTCGTCACGGCGCGCAGCGCTGCCCCCACCGAATCACTGCCGACCTGGCGTCCCATCGGGGCCCGACGCGTGCGCCCTGACACGATGGCACCGTGCACCTCGACGAGGGCGACGTGGCCCCTGCCGCGCGCTGGCACGCTCAGACGACGCTGCGGGCGCCACCGATCAGCGAAGAGCAGCTGCGCATCGCTGTCGACCCGCGAGCGCATGGCGGCGTATACCTCGTCGCGGTAGCCGAGAGCGTCGACCAGGCCAACCTCGAGCGCCTCTGGCGCGGTGCGCGGCCCGGTGTCGGCGAGCTCTCGCACGCGTACGGCTTCGATCCCCCGCCCCTTGGCGATCGCGGAGACCGCCTCGGTGAACACTGACTCGGCAAGCCGGTCGAGCGCGACGCGGTGAGCCTCGGTGAACTCGGTGCGCATGATGCGGTCAGCGGCGTTCTTGAACTCGTAACGCTGCTCGAACTGCGGCTCGATGCCGAGCTTGTCGAGCGCGCCGCGCACGAACGTCGTCTCCACCCCGACCCCGAGCATGCCGACGCCCCCGCCCGGCTGCAACCAGATCTCGTCAAACCCGGTCGCCAGCACGTAGGCAGTCATTTCCCCGGTGCCCTCGCCGAAGGCCTCCGCCCAGGCGAGTGTTGGCTTGCCGCTCGCCGCGAAGGCGCGCACACCGAGGCGCAGCTCTTGCATGGCCGCCCACGGCAGCGCTCCGCCGACCTTGGCGATCAACCCGACAACGTGAGGGTCGGCTGCTGCGTCGTGCAGCGCGCGCAGCGTGGGACGTAGCTGGTTTCGGCCGCGGGCGCGCAGCCGGGCGAGCGGGTCGTCCGCGTCCGGCGCGGCGGGAAGCTCGGCGAGGTCCAGTTCGAGCAGCAAGGGCGGTCGGTGACCAGGTAACGCGGGCATACACTCCACCATAGGGCGCGCACTGCCGGCGCCGACAGTGCTGCGATCGGTCACCTGGACCTGGACCCGTCACGGCTGCTAGCGGAGTTCTCCGGGTAGCAGGCTGAAGAGCACCGTGTCCCGTCGGCCGCCCTTGAAAACCATGTGCGAACGCAAGACGCCCTCACGAACAAACCCGCAGCGTGCCGCGACGCGCTGAGAAGCTTCGTTGTCCAGCCCACAGGTCAGCTCGATCCGGGCCAGCCCCAACATCGTGAAGCCCCAGTTGGCGAGCAGCCGGACGGCGCTCGACGCGACCCCGCGGCCACGTGCCTGCGGGGCGAGCCAGTACCCGATCATGGCGCTTGCCTGCTCGAGATTGAGTGCAAAGAGCGAGACGCAGCCCAGCACCTTCTCCTCATCCCGGGGTTCGACGAGAGCCAACTGCACTTCCTCGCCGCGCCGCCGCGCAGACTCCTGCCCGGCGAAGTAGTCGCGCGCGTCTTCTTCGGTGAAAGGCGTGACCTGGGACCACGAGAACCGCTGGATGACCGGGTCGCTGAACGCCATCAGGTTGTTCGGCACATCCGCTTCTGCCCACGGGCGCAGCAACACGGCCTCGCCGGCCAGGGGCGGCACAGGAAAGTGCAGCTCAGACATGCCCTGAGCGTAGGTCAACGGCGAATGTGGCTCACCCACGCCCCGCTGGATGCACCCCGGATCGATCGAACGTGCGGTTCGTCCGGTGCTGAGAAGTTAACGGCGTAGCCACCTTCTGTCCGCCGCTGGGTCGTGTCCCCGGTGTTACCTACGTCGCAAAGACGGTCAACGGGGCCGCCGGATAGGGGTTTGATCTGCATGTCGCATCGCCAACGTCGTAACGCTATTGCGGGCGCCTGTGCTGCCGCCGTCGCCACAGGACTGATTCCACTCGCCACCGCACAGGCTCAGGGCCAGGACCGTCCAGTCGGGAACGCCGAGGCCGGACACGTCCTGCTGATCTCGGTCGACGGCCTGCACCAGAGCGACCTCGCGTCCTACGTGAGCACGCACCGCCAGAGCGCGCTGGCCCGCCTCGTGGACCGCGGGACGTCGTACACGCACGCGCAGACGCCGGTTCCCTCCGACTCTTTCCCCGGCATGGTCGCCCAGGTCACCGGCGGCAATCCCGGCACTACCGGCGTCTACTACGACGACAGCTACAACCACGACCTGCTCCCGGCAGGCACCACCTCCTGCAAGGGCGTGGCACCAGGTACAGAGGTCACCTACTTCGAGGCCCTCGACAAGAACCCCAACAGCCTGGACGCCGGCCAGGGCCTGGCTGGTCTGCCGGGCAGCATCCTTGCGATGACCGGGCATCCGCGCGACCTCATCAACCCGGCCCTGCTGCCGGTCGACCCACACACCTGCACGCCGGTCTACCCGCACTCCTACCTGAAGGTGAACACCGTCTTCGAGGTCCTGCGCGACCATGGACTACGCACCGCATGGTCGGACAAGCACGCGGCGTACGACATCCTCCAAGGACCCTCCGGCAAGGGGATCCAAGACCTCTTCACGCCAGAGATCAACAGCCAGGCCAACGGCCGGCCGGTCGGGCAGGACTGGACCAAGGACAACGCCAAGACCCAGCAGTACGACAACTACAAGGTCCAGGCCGTCCTCAACGAGATCGACGGCTACGACCACAAGAGGTCGACCCACGTCGGTATGCCAGCCCTGCTGGGGATGAACTTCCAGTCGGTGTCGACCGCGCAGAAGCTGCCCACCTCAGGCGGTCAGCCCGGTGGCTACCAAGCCGACGGCACCCCCGGTCCGGTCCTGACCGGAGCGCTCAGCTTCGTGGACCATGAGGTGGCCACCATGGTCGCCGAGCTCAAGGCCCGCCACGAGCTGGGGAGCACCACCATCATCCTGTCAGCCAAGCACGGGCAGTCGCCCGTGCAGCCGAGCGCACTGACCCGGATACCGGATGGGCCCATCGTCGACGGCCTCAACGCGGCATACGCCGCCGGCCACCGTGGCGCCCCGCCGCTGGTCGTCCAGGCCACCAACGACGACGCCATGATCATGTGGTTCTCGGACCGGTCCCAGGCCGCAGCCGACTTCGCCAAGGCCTACCTGCTGCACCACGACGGCATCGGTAACAACATCAACGGCGACCCCAAGCCCTTCACCGCCTCCGGCCTGACGAAGGTCTACGCCGGCAAGGACTCGGCGGCCTTCTTCGGCACCCGCGCCGGTGACCCCCGCGTCCCTGACCTGTACGCGTTCGCACAGCACGGCGTCGTGTTCACCGGCGGCAAGGGCAAGATCGCCGAGCACGGCGGCGCCGACCCCCAGGACCGAAATGTTCCGCTGGTCGTCTCCGGAGCCGACACGCAGGCAGGCACCAGGTCCAACGCCCCCGTCGAGACGACGCAGATCGCCCCGACGATCCTGCGCCTCCTCGGCCTATCCCCTCGCGAGCTTGACGCGGTGCAGATCGAAGACACGAAGGCCCTACCGCTTAACCACTGAGCCATTCGTAGCCGCCCACGGCAGTCGCCGTGGGCGGCTTTGGCTTGCCGCCAAGCGCCCCCCGTCTGGAACGACCCCCCAAGAGCCCTAATCAGCCGACGTCGCCCACGTCGCCGCGAGCTCCTGGATCTTGGCGACAGCCTCGTTCACATCCATCCCGCCCGCGACGGCGGAACCGAGCAGGAAGGTGGTGATCGGCGCCGCCGGACGCTCGACGTTGTGTGCAGCTACGCGGGCCACATCCAGGATCACGTCGACGTTGACGTCAGCCGGCAGGTTCAGCTCCGCGCATACGGCGTCGATCCAGGTTTGCATCATTGGCTTCACTCCTCGTTGGTTCATGGTGAACTCGTGCGTCGCGGGTAAGTGTGCCGCAACCCCAGATGGGGCCGGCATCGATCGTGCCTTGCGCAGGTCGTCCGGGGTGTCGATGTCATCGACCCAGCGCATCTCGGCCTCACTGAGAGGGCGCTCTTGAACGTCGATCCGTGTCATCAGATCCCGCAGAGACCGTCCGCGAGGGTCGCCGAGCCCAGCCAACGCAGCCCGCACCGCTTCGGTGCGGACAACCGCGCACAACGGCTGCCGAAACCCCGACCCGTCCACCGGCACCAGGGCAGCCGCATCGCACGCGGCGAACTCAGCGATGAGATGCTCGACGAGTCCTGCGGCCCATGGCATGTCCACCGCCAACAGCACAGTGAGCGGGGTTCTTACCGCCTCCAGCGCCGAGGCGATGCCGGCAACCGGTCCACCAAAGATGGGCCACTCACGCCGGAAGGTGACCGGTCGCTGGGTCGGCCGCTCGGGACCGGAGACCACGACCGGGACACCTTCGGGAAGCGAGGACAACAGCTGGTCCAAAGCGGACGTTCCGCCGATGGTAATCGCGGCCTTGTCGTCGTTGCCCAGCCGAGAACCACGTCCCCCTGCGAGCACGAGCGCGGTCCACCAGATCGTCGGCGAATCGGAAGTCATGATGACAAGCGTCGCATGCCACCCGGCGTCGCCCCCACCAAGCCCCGGTCCCGACCTGGTCGATACCGGGTCCACAGAACGGGTATCAGCCATACCTTCTGGAGAGCCGGATGGGTACAGCCGGTGAAGCCCGTGCGACTGTTCTACGTCAGCAATCGAGAACGCGACGTGAGGAACTTGCACATGCGCGACACCCAGCTCAACCAGCCCAGGCACCCAGCCTTTCTGGCGGTGGCAGAGCGGCGGTCGGCCAAGCTCCAACTACGCGTAGCGGACGCGATCACCGCCTTCGCAGGCTCGATGCGATTCGTGTATCTGCATGGAGTGGTCTTCGCCGTGTCGATGCTCGTGTTCGAGAAGAGCCCATGGCCCACCCTGACGCTGATCGTCTCACTTGAGGCGATCTTCCTATCGACCTTTGTGATGATCGGACAGAACCGGCAGGCCTCCTTCCAACAGGCCAAAGCCGATCACGACTTCGTCGCAAGTGAGCTGGAGCTGCATGCCAACACCGAGCTGACCAAGATCGTTCACCAGCTCACCACCGAGATCCACGCGCGTCTCGTCCCACCCTCCGGCACGCCCCCGACAGTTGGCGAAGGTGGCTATGCGGCAATCTGAGCACAGCCCCTCGCAGGCCAGATGCGTTCAGGACTCGCCGTGGTCTCGGGGCTTCAGGCTGTACAACGGATTTGCGATCGCAAGGTGCCCTTTGTAGGTGCCGATGCGACCCTCTGCTCGCAGGTGCACACCGGGCTCGATACCGGCAATCGATCGTCGGCCGTAGAAGATGAGCGTCACCCCACCGGTGTCGTCGACCAGCTCGCAGCGCAAGGCAGGACTGCCCGAGATGGGAGAGACCTCCACGGAACGAATGCGACCTTCGACGACTGCCGTCTGACGGTGCGTGGCGTTCTGGATCGCCACCCGGCCGCCCCGGTCCAACACTTCGGTCGCGGGTGCCACAGTCGTGTCGCTACCCGCGTCTTCCAGGAGAGCCGGCGCGGCGCCCTGTCCTGATCCCTCCCCCGGGCCACGCCCGGACGCCCTGCGTCGCAGCAGCGTCGTGGGGTTGGTGGCGTCGTAGGGGACGATCGTGGCCACCGCACCGGGAACGGTCGAGACCGCCGCGGCAATATCGTCCGCGGTCCGGTCATGCAGCATTCGTCCCAGGAAGGCGCCGTAAGAGCGCCGGGGCAACAGCATGGTCACCTGGGTGGAGGCACCCTCGACCATCAGTCGTTCGGTGAGCTCGAGAGCGGCACGCGGCAGCCGGCGGTCCGGACAGTCCACGAGCTCCAGTGACAGATCAAGACCGGGCTGGGCGTCCCAGGCACTGCGAAGGTCGGCGGCGTGGCTGGAGTCAATGACGAAGTGCACGACATGTAGCTCGCTCGGGCGCAGGGTGTGGGCGTATCGGATGGCACGGATGACCGCGAGGTCAACCGCGTCGACCAACACGACAACGCAGCTGTGAGCCGCGCGGACCACGGCTGCGGTACTCGGCACGGCCTCGAGCAAGGCGGCCTCCCGGTCGTAGGCCCGGTGAAGTCGTAGCAGGACGACGACCATGACCGGGAAGATGAAGACAACCAGCCAGGCGCCCTCGGTGAACTTGGTGACGGCGAAGATGAGAACGACCAGGCCCGAGACGGCGCCCACCACATTGTTCAGCGCTACCTTCGACTTCCAGCCCGGACCCCGGAACGTCCTGAAGTGCTTGGCCATCCCGAAGCCCGCCAAAGTGAACCCGGTGAAGACGCCGATCGCATAGAACGCCACCAGCCTGTCGACGTGTGCACCTGTCCCTAGCAACAGGGCGAGCGAGGCGACCGTCAGGACCACGATCCCGTTGGAGAAGGCCAGGCGGTGACCGCGTTTGGTCAGCCAGCGAGGCAGGAAGCCGTCGGCGGCAACGAAGTTTGCGAGAAAGGGAAACCCGTTGAAGGGAGTGTTGGCTCCGGTGTAGAGGATCAGCATGGTGGCGAGCTGCACCAGCAGGAATCCGACATGCCCGGCCGCGCTGTCGCCCAGCACCGCCTTGGCCACCTGGGAGATGACTGTGGGCGAGCCGCTGAGGTAGGCCACGGCGTGTGTCACATGGGCCAACCACGACACGCCGGCGACCAGAAACCCCAGGATGCAGCTCATGACCACCAGGGTCCTGCGGGCGTTGACGCCCCGGGGGCTCTTGAACGTGCTGACACCGTTGGAGATCGCCTCGAGGCCGGTCAGTGAGGACCCCCCGTTGGCGAAGGACTTCAGCAGGATGTAGATGGCGCCGAAGCTCAGCAACGCGGTGCCGTGGCCCATCGGGAAGGCGCCAGGTGCGTGGGCCGGGTCATAGTGCGGCAGGTCTCCGAACACCTCTCGCACCACGCCCCCGATGATCACCACAAACATGGAGCCGGCGAAGAAGTATGTCGGGAACGCGAACGTTCGACCGGCCTCGCGCAGCCCACGAAGGTTCCCGTAGAAAAGGATCAGCACCACCGCGACGGTGATCTCCAGGTTGTAGGGCACCAACGCCGGAATCGCCGAAGTGACGGCGTTGGTCCCCGCGGCGGACTGAACGGCCACAGTGACGATGTAGTCGACCATGAGCGCGACCGCAGCAACCTGGGCGACGATCGGGCCGAAGTTCTCCCGCGCCACGACGTATGAGCCACCGGCCTTGGTGTAGAGCATGACGACCTGCCGGTAACACAGGGTGACCAACACCAGGACGACGAGCACGACCAGGGTCATCGGCAACAGCAGGGCGTATGCCGCGATCCCGAACATCGGCAGCAGGATGAGCAGGATTTCCTCGGACCCGTATGCCGACGATGAGATGCAGTCACTGGAGAGAACGCCGAGCGCGAGCTTCTTGGACAGTGTCTCGTGTTCGATCTGATCCGTGGTCAGCGGAGGACCCAGAGCCCGGCGCTTGAGCCGGTACCCCAGACGCTCCGGCAGATCTGCCGAGCCTGGTAGGGCCGCAGGCGCGCTGGGTGCCCCATTGATCTTTGCCATCCGGGTCGCCATTTCTTGAGCGTAGGCGGTGGCTGCCGGCCATCTGACCATCCGGCGTTAAGGACTCGTCAAAATCTTCCGGCATCAGGACACCGGCGACAGATGCGCAGGAGCCCTCGGGCGGCCATGCTGGGGTAGCCCCGTGACAGGACGCCGCACCCAAGGAGCCCAGCATGAGTACCCACCAGATCACTGAGGGCAGTGTCGTCGTCGGCGTGGACGGTTCTCCCTCCAGCGAGCTGGCTCTGCGTTGGGCCGTGGACGAGGCCCGACGAACACGCCAACTACTACACGTGGTGCATGCCCTGGAGACCGAGCTGGTCATCAGCGACAAACACCAGCTCGGCACCAAGGAGGCCCCGGCAAGTAGTGATCAGGTCCTCACTGCAGCCGTGGACGTCGTGCGGACGATGGCGCCGGAGGTACGGACAACTCCTCACAGCGTCACCGGTTTCGCCCCAACCACGCTGATCGCCGCGTCCAAGATCGCTGGCACCGTCGTTGTGGGGTCCCATGGCCGCAGCGCCCTACCCACTGCTCTTCTTGGCTCTGTCTCCCAGCAGGTGGCCGTTCACTCCAGCTGCCCCGTGGTGGTCGTACGCGGGAACAGCAAGCAGGACGGCGCCGGGTCAGGACACGTCGTGGTTGGCGTTGACGGTTCCGAAGCCTCCGAGCCCGCTCTCGGCTATGCGTTCGCCTACGCAGCATCGAGGGGGCGCAGCCTCACCGCCGTGCACACCTGGTGGTGGGAACCCCTGGAAGGCATCAGCCTGGGCGAGCCCTGGATCGGCGACTGGAC
Organism: Dermatophilaceae bacterium; assembly: GCA_036834825.1. Lineage (GTDB taxonomy): Bacteria > Actinomycetota > Actinomycetes > Actinomycetales > Dermatophilaceae > UBA4719. Next base: position 5,497 of record DAITND010000041.1, on the reverse strand, counting down.
CGAGATCGCCAGCCAGGAGGCGACCCTGGTCTCCGAGTCGTTGGCAGGCTGGTCGGAGAAGTACCCCGATGTTCCTGTCCGCAGCCACGTCGTCCGCGGTGACCCCGTCGTCGAGCTGCTGGACCAGTCCCGTGGCGCGAGCCTTCTGGTCGTGGGATCGCGCGGACGTGGCGGGTTCATCGGCCTGGTGCTCGGGTCGGTCAGCCGTCGTGTCTTGAAACGTGCCAGCTGCCCGGTCGCTGTCGTGCGGTCAGTTGGCGGGGACCAGCCAGCCGCGTAAGTCTGCGAGAATGTGCCTCATGACATATGTCGCCGCGCAGAGCCGCTATGAGTCGATGACCTACCGCAGGGTGGGACGGAGCGGGATCAACCTTCCCCTAATCTCACTGGGGCTCTGGCACAACTTCGGCGACGAGAACTCGCGCGATAGCCAGCGGGCGATCCTGCGCCGTGCCTTCGACCTCGGTGTCTGTCACATCGACCTGGCCAACAACTACGGTCCGCCATACGGCTCAGCGGAGGCCAACTTCGGAACGATCCTGCGCCAGGATCTTCTGCCGTACCGTGATGAGCTCTTTCTGTCTACCAAAGCCGGCTACGACATGTGGCCGGGCCCCTACGGGGAATTCGGGTCCCGCAAGTATCTGCTGGCGAGCCTGGACCAGTCGCTCAAGCGGATGGGCGTCGACTACGTCGATGTCTTCTACTCCCACCGACCCGACCCGCAGACCCCCCTCGAAGAGACCATGGGGGCGCTGGACACCGCTGTCCGCTCGGGAAAGGCCTTGTACGCAGGGATCTCGTCGTACTCCCCGAAGCGGACTGCCGAAGCTGCCCGGATCCTGGCCGAGCTCGGCACCCCGCTGTTCATCCACCAGCCGTCCTACTCCATGCTCAACCGCTGGGTCGAGGGTGGCCTGCTCGACACGCTGGAGAAGGTCGGCGCCGGGTGCATCGCGTTTTCGCCTCTGGCGCAAGGGATGTTGACCGACAAGTATCTCGACGGTATTCCGTCCAGCTCACGAATGGCCGAGGACTCTTCACTGTCAAAGGATCTGTTGACCGACCAGAACCTCACGCACATTCGCGCCCTGAACGAGATCGCCCGACGCCGTGGCCAGTCGCTGGCCCAGCTGGCCCTTGCCTGGGTAGCCCGCGACGAGCGAGTCACCTCGGTCCTGATCGGTGCCTCGTCAGTCAAACAGCTGGAACAGAACGTCGCCGCCCTGAACAACCTGGAGTTCAGCACGCAGGAGCTGGCCGAGATCGACAACCATGCCATCGAGGGTGGCATCGACCTGTGGCGTAGTCAGAGCCTGAGCTGAACCGGGCTCCGTGACAGTGCTCGTCGGACAGGGTTCACCCCACAGCACTCACCTCCTGATGAAGTCGCTCAGAAGTTGAGCGAACCGCTCAGGTTGGTCCAGGTGTGGAAAGTGTCCAGCGCCCTCAAACAACACCACCCGGCTATCGGAGATCACCTCGTGTGCCGTGGTGGCGTGCCAGGCGGGAATCATCCGATCCCGCGTGCCCCAGACAATCAGGGTGGGGACCTCGATGGCCATGGGCAGGTGATCATGGGCGGTCACGGTCTGTCCGCCCGGATCGATGACGGAGCGGGTCGTGGCGAGAAAGGCTCGCCGGCTGTCAGCATCAGCCAGGGAGGTGAACCCACGCCAGATCTCGGTCGTGTCCGAGCTCGCCCGCCAGCCCCTGCTGGTAAGGGCCCGTCCCACGGTTTCGACTCGTCCGCGCACCCAGCCGGATGCGATCACCGGCAGGATCCATCCGGCCCCTGGCACTGTGGTTGCGCGAAGCAGCGGACTCACGGCCCGTCCCAGCTCGCCGCTGGCGACCAGGACAAGATGTTCGACCCGCTCCGGGAACAGGTAGCAGAACTGCATCGCGATGCCGCCGCCGAAGGAATGCCCCACGAGGGTTATCCGATCGATCTCAAGCCGATCGAGCAGATCCCGCAGGGTGGCGGCGTGCGCTCCGAGCGAGTAGTCCCCCATAAGCTTCTCCGACGCGCCGTGGCCGAACAGGTCTGGCGCCAGGACTCGATGATCGGTGTTGAGCTTCTCGACCAGTTGAGCCCAGTTGCGATGCGAGCCGGTCAGCCCGTGAATGAACAGAACCGCCGGGCCGTTGCCGCTGTCCAGATACCAGAACTCGTGCCCGTTCAGCATCGCCGTGTGTACGCGCCCTCTCGTCACGGCGTCTCCTGTCTACCGACCAGTAACATACGCACAGGTAGTTTACGCGAGCGTTTCTTGGGCCGCCATATCGTTTCTTGGGCCGCTATATGTCAAAGGGCGCAGGATGAGGACGTGAACCAAAGCAAGAGGTATCTGCTCGACAACCAGCAGGTCGAGGCCGGACAGCGGTTCGATGCGCTGTCGGTGTTGTTCAACCCCAACACGTTCCGGCACCTGGAAGGGCTCGGGCTCGCGGCGGGATGGCAGGTGTGGGAGGTCGGCGCGGGAAGCCCGAGTGTGCCGGCCTACCTCGCGGCGCAGGTCGGCCCGAAGGGACACGTTCTGGCGACTGACATCGACACTTCCTGGCTTGGCGGCCGGGATATCGGTTACGAGGTTCAGCGTCACGATGTGGGCTCAGACCCACCACCGGCGGGTTTGTTTGATCTGGTGCACGCTCGGCTGGTGCTCGTGCATGTGACACAGCGCGAGCGTGCTCTGACCGCAATGGTGGCTGCCTTAAGACCCGGTGGCTGGTTGTTGCTGGAGGACGCCGACCCTGCGCTCCAGCCGATGGTCTGCCCGGACGAATACGGGGCCGAGCAGAAACTGGCCAACAACGTCAAACACGGCTTCCGCAGACTGCTCGCAGAGCGCGGCGTCGATCTGGCCTACGGCAGGACGCTACCCCGGCTCCTTCGATTCGCCGGACTCAAGGACGTGCAGTCCGACGCATACTTCCCGATGGGCGGTCCCGCCTGCGCCGAACTTGAGCGGGCCACGGTCGAGCAGGTCCGCGATGCGCTGATCGCCACGGGGATGGTCACCCGCACCGAACTTGAGCAGCACCTTCACAACGTGAGGACTGGCCCTCTGGACCTCGCCACCTCCCCGATGGTCTCCGCGTGGGGCCGAAAGCCGATAACATCATGAAGTTGAAGCTCGACCTGCATGACATCTACAACCACGGCGGCGACATCGACCGAGCGCTGCGCGCAGTCATCGACGAGGCAGTGCGCAAGAAGGCACCGCTGGTCGAGATCATTCCGGGGAAGGGCTCGGGTGCCCTGAAGAAACATGTGTTGCGCTTTCTGGATCAGAAGGAGATCAAAGCTCTGTACCACCGAGTGGAGAAAGATTCGAACAACTTCGGTCGCGTCTTCGTGCACTTCCGTTGGAAATAGGGCGACACAGGCCGCTGGAAATAGAGCCGCACAGTCGCTGGAGGCAACGCAACTCGCATGAAAAACTCAGGTTGCGCCAAGGCCAAAGGCGTAGCCTCTTGGCCATGCCGAAACCGGAGCGCACTCCCCGGGCCTGGTCGAGCCATGCTGGGCTCAGGGCCGCCGGTGTCCTGGCAATGCTCATCGCCATCACCATCGTCGTGGTGTTGAATGCCTTCGCCCAACAGACTCCAAGCAAGGGCTTGACGGCTAAGACCACCTTCACCCCCTGGCCGGCGGGGAGCCGGATCAGCGCATCGGGGGGCATCAGCCGGTCGGTCACGGTGGTCGGTGTCGGCGATTCGGTGACCTCCGGCAGCGCCTGCAACTGCGAGACCTTTGTCGGGCTGTATGCGACTAGCCTGGCCTCCCAACGAGGTGTGGAAACCTCTTCGGTGAACCTTGGCGTACCTGGCTGGACCAGCTCTCAGTTGTTACAGAGCCTGACCCAGCCCGGGGCTTTCCACGATCAGGTCGCCAAGGCAGACGTCCTGCTGGTGACGATCGGAGCAAACGACCTCCTCCCGCTGGAAGAGAAGCAGTCGGGTGGCTGCACTGCGACCTGCTATGGGCCGTTGGTCAACAGCGTCGGACACAACGTCGGGCTGATCGTGGCGGCTGCCCAAGCTGCCCACCCGAATCATCCCCCCACGATTCTCGTGACCGACTACTGGAACGTGTTCGAGGACGGAGACGTCGGCTCCGCCGAGAACGGCACGTCCTTCCAGAGCTGGAGTGACGTCCTCACCCGCGCCGAGAGCGCTGCGATCTGCAACGCCGCACGGGGCGCGGGCGCCAACTGCGTGAGCCTGTATGCACCTTTCAAGGGAAACGGTTCCAAGAACCCGACCACCCTGCTGGCAGCGGACGGCGACCACCCCAACTCTGCGGGTCACCAGTTGATCGCGTCGACGCTGCTGGCCAGCACCCCACTGCCACTTCCGTGAGTCTCGCGCTGGTGCAGCGAACGCACCCGAGCGACCAGTGCCCGTGGCCGCGCCCCTTTTCGCCTTGACGGCAGGTGTGCTCCCTCAGTATCTGCGCTGAACAGGCTGGTGTTGCATCCATGGATGGCAGGCTCGCTCTCCACCCAGATGGTGCGTTGGTTTGTTCTTCGCCCGAACGTATGTCAGGTTTGGCCCATCATGAAGAGCCTGATCGTTGCCGCCGCCCAGCCCCAACGGCCAACTGAACCAGCGTCCACATGAGACGTGTATGTCGTCGGTAACCACCACCCAGCAGTCGCCCGCTCTCTCACCTCCAGCTGAACACCGGCACATTGGACCCCTGCTCAGAGCATTGGACGCTGCGTGGTTCCCTTGGGTGTGGATGGCCCTATGGGCCGCCGTACAAGTGGGGCAGGCACTGGTGTCCTGGCATTTCGTCGCGACTGGCGCTGCACTGCTGACCTCGGATGAGGCCGGAGCTGGCATGCATCTGTACGCCGCACACCCGCAGCTGCAGGTCGGCCCGCTGACTTTCCTGGCTGCAGCTCCGCTGAATGGCCTGCCCCCCTGGCTGTCCGGGTGGATGGCTGCCGTGGTCATCGCGGCGACCGGTCCGGCGATGCTGCATTCCCTGTCCCGTCTGCCCCATCTCACCGTCACAGACAGGCAGCGCGGCTTGGCGGCGGCGGTTCTGCTGCCGGTCTGGGCCGAACTCGCAGTCCACTACACCCACCTGGACGACGCACTGGCCCTGGTCCTGCTCGTGGCGGGTATGCACGCAGTGGCCCGGTCTCGGCCGATCCCGGCAGCCCTGCTCTTGGCGGCGTCAGCCGACGCCAAGCCCTGGGCGCTGGCCTTCGTGCCCTTGTTGTTGGTCCTGCCCCGCGACCGCTGGTACCGAGCCCTGCTCATGTGGCTGGCCGCCGTGGCAGCACCTTGGCTGCCCTTTGTCCTGGCAGACCCACAGACGCTGTATGCGGGCAAGTTCTCCATCCCCAACGTCGCATCCTCCTCCCTGCGGGCAATAGGGGTAACGACGGCGTCAACCCCGTCCTGGGATCGGCCTATGCAGCTACTCCTAGCGGGACCTTCCTGGCTAGCGAGTTTTTGAGTGGTAAACGTGCAGGTC
>DAITND010000040.1:4937-17386 GCA_036834825.1 Dermatophilaceae bacterium | reverse complement strand
ACGTATGTTCGAATTCGGGGGTACGCTGCGGGTATGGGCAACGCCGACGACGAGCCCGACCTCGCGGTGGTTGCCTCCGGTGGCGCCATGTCAGATGCCGGCGGGCCGGCGGTCGCCACCCTGAGCGGGACCGCCGCCGACCTCGACTGCTGGATATGGCATCGGCCGAGTGTGGGCCAGGTCGAGCGCGCTGGGGACCCTCTGGTCCTTGGCCGCCTCGACGAGATCATCGCCCGCGACATGGACTGACCTACGGTCCGTCAGTCCCGAGTCGTGACAGCCCAGCTGCAACCGTCGTCAGTCCTGCGCGGGGACCCCGTCGCGCTCCGAACGGTTGACCGCGGAGATGACCGCCTTGAGCGAGGCGATCACAATGTTGGCGTCAAGGCCCACTCCCCACAGCACCCGCTCCCCGAGCGCGCACTCCACGTAGGAAGCTGCCGTGGCGTCGCCACCGGAAGAGAGCGCGTGCTCGGCATAGTCCAGGACTCGCACGTCGACATCAAGGGTCGACAGCGCCGAGACGAAAGCCGCGATCGGACCGTTGCCGATCCCCTGGACCGTGATCTCCTGACCCTTGTCGGTCAGCGTCACCGAGATCGTGTCGGCGCCCTCCACTGTCGAGTCCGAACGCATGCTGAGCAGGGAGAACCGGCCCCATTGGCGGCCATCGGCCGCAGCGGCGTCTGCCCGGCTGACCGGCAGGTACTCATCGTGGAATGCCGACCACAGCTCTGCCGAGGAGATCTCGCCGCCGCTGGAGTCGGTCCGTTTCTGGACAACCCCGCTGAACTCGATCTGAAGCCGGCGCGGCAGATCGAGCTGGTGCTCGCTCTTGAGGATGTAAGCCACACCACCTTTGCCGGACTGGCTGTTGACGCGCACGACGGCCTCGTAGGACCGGCCGATGTCGTGCGGGTCGATGGGCAGGTACGGCACCTCCCAGACGACGTCATCCATGGACACTGCCGAGGGGTCCGCAGCGAGATCCTTCTCCCTGGAGTCGAACCCCTTCTTGATCGCGTCCTGGTGCGACCCGGAGAAGGCCGTGAAGACGAGGTCCCCGCCATAGGGATGACGCTCGTGGACCGGCAGCTGCGTGCAGTACTCAACCGTGCGCCGGATCTCGTCAATGTCCGAGAAGTCGATCTGCGGGTCGATGCCCTGGCTGAAGAGGTTCATGCCCAGCGTCACCAGGCACACGTTGCCCGTGCGCTCGCCGTTGCCGAAAAGGCAGCCCTCGATCCGGTCGGCGCCGGCCAGAAAGGCCAGCTCGGCTGCTGCGACCGCGGTTCCACGGTCATTGTGCGGGTGCAGCGAGAGCACGATCGACTCACGGCGGGCCAGATGACGCGACATCCACTCGATCGAGTCTGCGTAGACATTGGGCGTGCTCATCTCGACCGTCCCCGGCAGGTTGATGATCACCTTGCGATCGGGCCTCGCGTCGAAGACGTCAGTGACCTCGTTGCAGATCCGCGCCGCGAAATCCAGCTCGGTGCCGGTGAATGACTCCGGTGAATACTCGTAGTACACGGTCGTCTCGGGGATGGTCTCCTCGAACTTGCGGCACAGGCGCGCGCCCTCGAGCGCGACGTCGACGATGCCGTCCTGGTCAAGGCCGAAGACAACTCGCCGTTGCAGCACCGATGTGGAGTTGTACAGATGGACTATTGCCTGCTTGGCACCGCGGATCGAGTCATAGGTGCGTTCGATCAGATGGTCACGTGCCTGTGTCAGCACCTGGATGGTCACGTCGTCGGGAATGTGCCCGCCCTCGATCAGCATCCGCACGAAGTCGAAGTCCGTCTGGCTCGCGGACGGGAAACCGACCTCAATCTCCTTGTACCCCAGGCGCACCAGCAGATCGAACATCCGCATCTTGCGCTCAGGGCTCATCGGGTCGATCAGGGCCTGGTTGCCGTCGCGCAGATCGACCGCGCACCAGCGGGGGGCCTGTGTCATGCGCTTGGCGGGCCAGCTGCGATCGGGCAGCTCCACCGCGATCTGTTGATCGAAGGGCAGATACTTGCCAACCGGCATACCGCTGGGTTTCTGGGGGTGAATCATGTTCTCGCCTCTAACGTCTGGTTGCGTTCGGTAAGGCCGGGCAACTCAAACTCCGCGACGAGGGCGGCCGTATCAGAGGGCCTCGCCGCGGCAACGAAGCAGGAGCAGAGCTCCGAACACCATGCGCACACTGCCACTCTATGCCGTGCACGGGCGCGCCGTCCACGAATCGAACATCGGTCCCGCATGGTGGACGATGTCAGAAGCCGAGCCGCTGGAGCTGTTTGGGATCGCGCTGCCAGTCTTTGGCGACCTTGACGTGCAGGTCGAGATAGATCCGCTGGCCCAGCAGCGCCTCGATCCCCTTGCGCGCGGTGGTGCCGACATCACGAAGGCGCGATCCGCCCTTGCCGATGATGATGGCCTTCTGGCTGGACCGTTCGACGAAGACGTTGACCCTGACGTCGAGCATCGGGGAGATCTCCGGCCGACCCTGCCGGGGCAACATCTCCTCGACGACGACGGCCAGGCTGTGCGGCATCTCGTCGTCAAGGCCCTCGAGGGCAGCCTCGCGGACGAGCTCGGCGATCATGATGATCTCCGGCTCATCGGTCAGCACACCATCGGGATACAACATCGGCGAACGGGGCAGGTAGGACGCGAGCAGCGAGGTGACCTCGCCGACCTGGTCGCCGCGCACGGCCGAACACGGAATGATGGCGGCCCACTCGCCGAGCTGGTCGATAGCGATAAGGTGCTCGGCCAGACGCTGTTTGTCGACCCGGTCGCTTTTGGTGGCGAGCGCCACGACCGGAGTGTGCTTGGCCGCCATGAGCTCGCTGAGCTCCCTGGCGATGTACGCGTCGCCGGGACCGATCCGCTGGTCGGCGGGCAGGCAGAAGCCGATCACGTCAACCTCCAGCAGGGTTTCGCGGACCATGTCGTTCAGGCGCTGACCCAGCAGCGTTCGAGGCTTGTGCAGGCCGGGGGTGTCGACAAGGATCAGCTGTCCTGTCTCGGAGGTCACGATCCCCCTGATGGTGTGCCGGGTGGTCTGCGGCTTGCTCGACGTGATCGCGACCTTCTGACCGACCATTGCGTTTGTCAGCGTGGACTTTCCGGCATTGGGACGGCCCACCAGACAGGCGAAACCGGCCTTGAAGTCCTGGGTCACGACGCTTCCTCCCGCATAGTCTTGGGTTGCTTTGTCTCAGCCAAGCGTCGCACGATCACGGTGTCTATCCGGTGGCGACGCCCGGCCATCCGTTCGGCCGTCAGCGACAGTCCGGCGACCTCACCGCAGGAACCCGGGATCGGGACCAGGCCAATCGTCTTGCCGAGCAGGCCACCGACCGTATCGACCTCGTCATCCTCCAGTGTCACCTCAAAGAGCTCAGCCAGGTCGTCGACGTGCATCGTGGCGGGCACGCGGGTTGAGCCGTCCTCGAGCTCTTCAACTCCGGGAGCCTCCCGGTCGTACTCGTCTTCTATCTCCCCAACGATCTCCTCGAGGATGTCCTCGAGCGTGACCAGGCCCGCGGTTCCACCATATTCGTCGATGACGATGGCAAAGTGGTTCTGGTCACGCTGCATCTCCCGCAACAGGTCGTCGATCGGTTTGCTCTCGGGGCTGTAGCGCGCGGGGCGCATCTGCTGATGCACCGGCGCCTTGGCGGCGTTGGCGGCCTTGGCGGCCTTGGCGTCGCCGTAGACCCGGCGGGCGACGTCCTTGAAGTAGAGCAGTCCGAGAACATCGTCGGGCCCATCGCCGACAACCGGGATACGCGAGAACCCCGATCGCAGGAACAACGACATCGCCTGACGCAGTGTCTTGTCCTGGTCCATCGTCACCATGTCCGTGCGTGGCACCATGACCTCCCGGACCACGGTGTCGCCAAGCTCGAAGACCGAGTGGATCATCTGGCGTTCCCCGGCCTCGATCAGCAATGCCTCCTCGGCCATGTCGACCAGATCGCGTAGCTCGGCCTCAGAGTCGAACGGCCCGTCCCGAAAACCGCGCCCAGGGGTCACCGCGTTGCCGAGCGTCACGAGCAGTCGCGCCACCGGGCCGAGCACCCTGGCCACCAGAACCAGGATCGGTGCGGTCAGCAACGACACCCCTTCAGAGTGCTGGCGACCCAGAGTCCGTGGTGATACCCCAACCAGAACAAAGGAGACCACCGCCATGACCCCGATGGAGATCAGCAGTGCCGGCCAGAAGTCGTTGACCCAGCTCACCACGGTCAGCGTGATGAGCACAGCAGCCGCCGACTCAGCCAGGACTCTTACGAAGGCCGCCGCCGAGAGGTAGGGCGCGCTGTCAGCCACGATGATGGCCAGAGCCGACGCGCCTCTGTGGCCCTCTTCGACGAGCTCAGCCGCGCGGTGGCGAGACAGACGCGACTGGGACGACTCCGCGGCAGCCATCACGAAGGCGACCACTATGGCGGCGAACGCCGCAATGAGCTTGATAACCATGGCTGTTCACTGAGTCCGTGGGCGGGGTCAGCGACCCACGCGGCGGCCGCGACCGGCGAGGAAGGTCAGGAGCAGGGTGCGCTGGAGCTCAAACATCTCGCGCTCTGCCTCTGGCTGTTCATGGTCGTAGCCAAGCAGGTGCAGGATGCCGTGGGTCAGCAGCAGCAGCAGCTCCTCCTCGGTCGCATGACCCGCCTCAACCGCTTGGCGCGCAGCCACCGACGGGCACATCACGATGTCGCCGAGAACGCCCTCGGCGGGCTCCTGCTCATCGCGGCCGGGACGAAGCTCGTCCATCGGGAAGCTCATGACATCGGTTGGACCAGGCAGGTCCATCCATTGCTTGTGCAGGACCTCCATCGCCGGTTCGTCGACGAGCTTGATGCACAGGTCGGCCTGCGGGTGCACCCTCATCTCGCCCATGACGTACTTCGCGCAGGCAACAAGCTCCATCTCGTCCAGGGAGAAGTCGCTTTCGTTGAGAACATCAATACTCACGGCCGCTCACCCCCTGGTCCGCGATGACACGGTTCTTGATGACGCGGTCCGCGCAGGCGCACTGGTCAGCTCGTCCCAGCGCCCGTAGGCCTCCACGATGGACCCCACCAGGGCGTGACGCACCACGTCGTGAGCGTTCAGCTGGGCGAAGTGCACGTCCTCCACGCCGTCAAGAATCTCCTGGACCACCTTCAACCCGGATGGTGTCCCCGACGGCAGATCGATCTGGGTCACATCGCCGGTCACAACCATCTTTGAGCCGAAGCCCAGCCGGGTCAGGAACATCTTCATCTGCTCCGGTGAGGTGTTCTGTGCCTCGTCCAGGATGATGAAGGCGTCGTTGAGGGTGCGGCCTCGCATATAGCCCAGCGGAGCCACCTCGATGGTGGCGGCAGCCAGCAGTCTCGGAATCGACTCCGAGTCGACCATGTCGTGCAAGGCGTCATACAGCGGCCGCAGGTAGGGGTCGATCTTGTCGCTGAGCGTGCCCGGCAGGAAACCGAGCCGCTCGCCGGCCTCGACCGCCGGACGGGTCAGGATGATCCGGCTGACCTTCTTGGTCTGCAACGCGGCGACAGCCTTGGCCATCGCCAGGTAGGTCTTGCCGGTGCCCGCAGGCCCAATGCCGAACACGATGGTGTTCTTGTCGATCGCGTCCACGTAACGCTTCTGGCCCAGGGTCTTGGGCCGAATCGTCCGGCCGCGGTTTGACAGGATGTTCATCGTGAGAACGTCCGCGGGGCGCTCCTTGGTATGGGCACGCAGCATCGAGACGGAACGCTCGACGGCATCGCGGTTCAGCGCCTGGCCGGTCCCCAGGACGACCAGAAGCTCGTCGATCGTGCGCTCAAGCAGCGCCACGTCAGGTCCGGCACCCGACACGTGGAACTCGTTGCCGCGGACCAGCAGATCCAGGTGGGGGAAGGACGTCTCCATGGCGCGTAACAACTCGTCCCGCGGCCCGAGCAATGTCACCATGGACAGCTCGGGCGGAAGAACGATGATGTGCGTGGGCGGTCCCTCTTCAGTCATCTTGAGTTAAGTCTACGTGGGTTCTCAGCCGGGCGGCCACGTCATGGCCCGACCACCCAGCACATGAACGTGAGCATGAAAGACCTCCTGCTGGGCCAGTGCGCCGGTGTTGAACACACTGCGGTACCCAGCCTCAAGGCCCTCCAGACGTGCCACAGCCCCGACCGCCTCGAACAGCTCCACCACCGCCTGCGGCGAAGAGGCACCCAACGCCACAACGTTCGGCTGATGCTCCTTGGGAATCACCAGCACATGGGTCGGCGCCTGCGCCTTGATGTCGCGAAACGCCAGAGTCGTCGGCGTTTCGTGAACGATGTCAGCCGGGATCTGGCGCGCGATGATCTTGCAGAACAGGCAGTCGCTCGCAGAAGGCGCATGGTCGGTGCTCATGGGATGAGCGTACGGCGCGTCAACCGCACGGTGGCGCCGCGCGTCATATTGAAGTGAGAACGTTGACCATGGCCGAACGCGAAGAGGTCGGACCGACTGGCATGACATGGGCCGCCGATCGGGCCCTCACCGAGCTGTACGCCGCCCACTGGCACTCGCTGGTGCGCCTCTCCTGGCTTCTGGTCAGAGACCAGCAGCTGGCCGAGGAGACGGTCCAGGATGCTTTCGTGGCTATGCACTCCCGGTGGTCCCAGCTCAGGAACCAGGATCTGGCCCTGGCCTACCTGCGCCGCTGTGTGGTCAACAGCTCTCGCTCGGTCTTGCGCCACCGCTTGGTCGAGGACCGCTATCTGAGCTCGCAGACCCGGGCCATAACCGCCGCGGGCATCACCGACGAGCCCAGCGCAGAGAGCCGCGCCCTGCAGCACGCCACAGGCGCGCAGCTGCTGGCCAAGCTGGGGCGCCTGCCCAGACGTCAGAGGGAAGTGCTCACCCTGCGCTACTACCTGGACCTGAGCGAGGCCCAGATCGCCGACGCTCTGGGTATCTCGGCCGGCTCGGTCAAAGCCCATGCCCACCGGGGCCTGGCCGCCCTGCGATCCGATGTGGAGGCCATGGCATGAACGACGAACTGGAACGCAGGCTGCGTGAAGCCCTGCACCGAGAAGCTGAACGAATCACACCACGCGAACGAAGAACGGAGATCCTGGCCATGGCCCACGACGAGACACAGACTGTCGGACCCGAAAAGCGCTGGCTCATCCCGGTCGCCGCAGCGGCCTCGGTGGCACTCATCGGCGCCATCGTCTGGGGCGTGTCCAACAGTGGCGGCAGCCAGCCGGCCACCCCTGCGGTGACCCGCGCCATCACGTCGACGACCGCGACGCCGACAACCGGGCCATCACCGGCGACGCGGCCGGCCACAGTGCCAGTGCCCAACCCGTCGCCGGCCACAACCTCGACCGGGAGTGTGGCCGGTGCCACCACCCAGAAGGCGCTGCCCGCATACTTCGTCGGCGCCAACTCCCCCGCCGGCGACAAGTTCGGCCTCTACCGGGAGTTCGTCCAGGCCGCGGTTCCGGTGGGCGCCACCCCGGCACAGCAAGCCCAGGCCGCTGTCGCCGCGGCGATGAACGCCCAGCCGTTGACCAACTACGAGCCCTACCTGCAACCCTGGTCCGCCACCTCGGTCACCAACGTCACGGTGACGCCGAGCCTGATCACCATCACGCTCAGTGGCCCGGGCGCGAGCGGCTTCACCGCCGCACAGACCAGCCTCGCGGTGCAGGAGCTCGTCTGGACCGCCCAGGCGGCCGTCGGCCAAGGAACCATCCCGGTGAAGTTCATCGTGGCGAACGGCTCTGGGACGCTGTTCGGGACCTACCCGACCGACCAGACCTACAACCGCCCGGCGCCAGACCTGCAGTACCAGGTGCTCGCACCCATCTGGATCACCTCCCCGGTGCGAAACCAGCTGTTCCCAACCGGTGCCCCCGTAGTGGCCGCGGGCCAGTCCTGCTCCTTCGAGGGCACGACGCAGTGGCAGCTTCGGCAGAACGGGTCGACGCTGCGGTCCGGTGTGGCCACGGCCTCCAGCGGATGCCCGACGCGAGGTACCTGGCAGGTGAAGCTGGGCGTGCTTGCCGCTGGCAGCTACACCCTGCGGATGTACGAGGTGAGCATGGCGAACGGCCAGGTCATCGCCGAGACGTCAAAGCCCTTCACCGTCAGGTAGATGTCAGGCAGTCACTGTGAGGCAGACGCCGGCAAGCGGATGTCAGCGCCAGCGACCGGCCGCACTCATCACCGCGAGTGCCGCCGGCCCGGCACTGGATGAGCGCAGGACGTGGGGCCCCAGCCGCACCGCCACCGCTCCCGCTGCGACGAAGGCGCTCAGCTCGTCCGCAGCGACCCCGCCCTCGGGGCCGACGATGACCAACACGTCACCTGACTGGGGCAGTGCCAGTCCGGCCAGAGCCACCTGTGCGTCCTCGTGCAGGACGAGCGCCAGTGCCGCCGCCTCGATCCGCGCCCTGACTGCCACCTGGTCTGCGGGCCCGCTCACCAAGGGGATGCGAGTGCGCCGCGACTGTTTGGTCGCAGCGAGGACGATCGACTGCCATTTGCGCAGCGACCTGACGGCCCGCTCGCCGCGCCAGATCACAATGCTGCGGGCGGCCTGCCAGGCAACCACCTCGTCGACCCCCAGCTCGGTGGCGGCCTCGATGGCAAGTTCGTCACGGTCGCCCTTGGCCAGCGCCTGAATGAGTATAAAGCGCGAATCTGGTTGCTGCTCAAGGGTAATCGCCTGCAGGCGCAGTCGCAGCGTCCCCACGCCGACGCCCTCGACAACGGCGTCGGCCCGATGGCCGACCCCGTCTGTTAGCAGAACCTGCTCGCCGACGCCGATCCGTTTCACCGTCGCGCCATGGCGTCCCTCAGGACCATCCAGGAGGAGCTCAGAACCCACTGCGGCTCCCGCCAGCTGGTCCGCAGATACGAAGAACAGCGGGGCCGTCACGACGTGGGGCTACTTGCCCAGGAACGCGTCGCGCAGCTTGCCGAACAGACCCTGCGAGGCCAGAGTGAGCCGGCCCTCGGGACGCTCTTCGCCGCGCAGGGCCGCGAACTGGCGCAGCATCTCCTCCTGCTCGGGCGTGAGCTTGGTCGGCGTCTGGATTGCTGCATGGGCCAGAAGATCGCCGCGCCCGGTCCCCCTCAGGTGGGTGACGCCCTTGCCCTTGAGAGTCATGATGTCGCCCGGCTGAGTCCCCGGCTTGATCTCCAGGTCGGTCATCCCGTCGAAGGTGTCGAGCTTGATGGTCGCGCCCAGGGCCGCTGCGGTCATCGGCAGCTCGATCGAACAGTGCAGGTCATCGCCTCGACGCTGGTAGGTCTCGTGCGCGGTGACGACCACCTCGACATACAGGTCGCCCGCTGGTCCCCCGCCCGAACCGACCTCGCCCTCCCCCGGGAGCTGGATCCGGGTACCCGTGTCGACACCGGCCGGGACCCGGAGCTTGAGGTTTCGACGGGTGCGCACCCGACCCTCGCCCGAGCACTCGAAGCAGGGGTCGGCGATGACGGTGCCGGCGCCCTGACAGGCGGTGCACGTGCGGGAGGTCATCACCTGGCCGAGGAAGGACCTCTGGACCTGATGAATCTCGCCTCTGCCGCTACACACGTCACAGGTACGCGTACTGGTGCCCGGCCGCGATCCGCTGCCCTTACAGGTGCCGCAGACAACCGCGGTGTCCATCGTCAGCTCGCGTTCGGCACCGAAGACGGCCTGAGCGAGGTCGATCTCGATTTGGATCAGGGCGTCCTGGCCCCGGCGCTGGCGCGAGCGCGGCCCCCGTCCGGCGCCGCTGGCCGCCTGGCCGAAAAAGGCGTCCATCACATCGCTGAACGAGAAGCCCTGGCCGAAGTTCGCATTCGCGCCGCCGTACGGGTCCGAGCCGGCGTCGTAGGCTCGGCGCTTCTCGGGGTCGGACAGCACGTCATACGCCTGGGAGACCTTCTTGAACTGCTCCTCGGCTCCATCATGGGTATTGACATCGGGGTGCATCTTTCGCGCGAGCCGGTGGTAGGCGCGCTTGATGTCCTCGGTGCTGGCGTCACGTACGACGCCCAGATCCTCGTAGTAGTTGTTCAAAGAGTGTCCTTGCGCCAGTTGATCGTGGAGTCGGCCCGAGTCATGTCGTTGCCGCAGTCATGTCGTCGTCGAAGTCTTGTCGTGGCAGTCATGGGGCGAGTATTTCTGAGACGTAACGGGCCACCGCTCGCACCGAGGCCATCGTCGTCGGATAGTCCATGCGGGTCGGTCCGAGCACCCCCAGCCCAGCCACAACTTCTGTGCCGGCGCCGTAGCCGGTGCTGACCACGGACGTGGCACTCAACCCGGCGTGCGAGTTCTCGTGCCCGATCCGGACCGCCACCACATCACCCTCATTGCTCATGGTGGCAAGAAGCTTCAGCAGCACGACGTGCTCCTCGAGGGCCTCGAGCACCGGTCCGATGGTGAGCGGGAAGTCGGTGCCGAAGCGCATCAGATTGGACGTACCGGCCAGGACCACACGCTCCTCGCGCTCCTCGACCAGTGCATCCTCCAGCGAGTGGATGACCGCGCGCACGAGGTCACGGTCGGCGGGGGCGAAGTTGTCGGGCAGGGACTGCAGCCGGGAGGCCGCCTCGACGAGCTGATGTCCGCTGGTCTCCGCGTTGAGCCGCGACCGCAGGTCGGCGATGAACTGCTCTCCGTCGGCCGCCAACAGGTCACGGGACGACTCGATGACCCGTTGTTCGACCCGGCCTGTGTTGAGAATGAGCACGACCATGAGGCGGCTGGCGCCCGTCGCCAACAGCTCGACGTGACGCACCGCGGATCTGGTCAGCGACGGATACTGCATGACTGCCACCTGATGGGTCAGCGAGGCCAGTAACCGGACGGTGCGATCCACCACATCATCGAGGTCCACCGCCCCTGCCAGAAACGCCGAGATTGCGGTGCGTTCCGGGCCGCTCATCGGTTTCAGCTCGTCGAGCCGGTCGACGAACATCCGGTAGCCGGCATCGGTGGGAACCCGCC
The DNA here is from genome assembly GCA_036834825.1 of Dermatophilaceae bacterium. GTDB lineage: Bacteria > Actinomycetota > Actinomycetes > Actinomycetales > Dermatophilaceae > UBA4719. Next base: position 6,390 of record DAITND010000040.1, on the reverse strand, counting down.
CAGCACTCGTGTGCGGAGCCGAGATCAGGCCCTCGTCCTCAAGGGCCGCCATGTCGTTGCGCACGGTCGCCGCAGAGACACCGAGACGGTGGCGCTCCAGCAGTGCCTTGGAGCCGACCGGTTCGGAGGTCTTCACATAGTCCTTGACGATGGCATCCAGCACCGCCAGCCTGCGTTCGTCGGGCATCCGTCCACCTCCTGTCCCAATAACCGGTCATGTCTGTCGTGTCCAAGGCGCCCGATGTCGTCCAACGGCGCGTTGGCACTCCGCATTCGGGAGTGCTAAGTCTACGATGCCACGGTGGACAACCGATACGGAGCCGATGTCCTTTCCGGTGACTGGCACGTCCCCAAGAACGGACGGGCCCGTGAAGTCGAGGCCGAGTCGGGGCTTGTGGTCGAGGATGTCGAGACCGGCTGGTGTGGCGCGGTCGTGCGGGTGGAGAAGGCCGGGGGCATGCGGGTTGTCCATCTTGAGGACCGCGCCGGGCGCAGCAAGGGCTTCCCGCTGGGGCCTGGGTTCCTGCTGGATGGTGCACCGGTCATCCTGACCCAGCCGACCGCGGCTGCCCACGCGTCCGCCCAGCAGGCCAGGGCCGCCACCTCTCGGACCGCCAGTGGCTCCAGGGCCGTCGAGGGCGTCCGGGCTAGGGTCGCCTCAGGGTCGCGCATCTTCGTGGAGGGCAAGCACGACGCCGAGCTCGTCGAGAAGGTCTGGGGCGACGATCTGCGGATCGAGGGAGTGGTCGTCGAGATGCTGGACGGGGTCGACGATCTCGCTGCCGTCATTCGTGATTTCCAGCCGGAACCCGGGCGGCGTCTCGGGGTTCTGGTCGACCACCTCGTGCCCGGCACGAAGGAGAGCAAGCTGGTTCAGGAGGCGCGCGCACTTCGCCGCTACGCGCCGTACGTCACGATCCTTGGGCATCCGTATGTCGACGTCTGGCAGTCGGTGCGACCCGAACGACTGGGTCTGGACAGGTGGCCGGTCATCCCCCGCGGACAGTCCTGGAAACACGGCATCGTCGCCGCGCTGGGCTGGCCCCACGACACCCAGACCGACATCGCCCACGCATGGAAGCGCATCCTGGCCACGGTGCGCACCTATGCCGACCTCGAGCCGACTCTGCTGGCCAGTGTCGAGGAGCTGATTGACTTCGTCACCAGCGACGGACAAGAAGTCAGTGCCACCACCCGCGAGTGACAAGGAACGTGCCCCGTGACGCACAAATGACGATCAAAGACACAGTGTGACAAATCTCGACTGAATGCCCTCGGAGCGATAGATTTTTTGAAAGACCCACGTTCAGTGCCCGACGTTTTGGATGGGATTGTCATGACTGAAAACCCACAGGACCAACCCACTGAGGGTGGGCACCAGCAGTACTCCGGGCAGCCGCCCCCACCGCCCCCTGCCCAGGCGCCGCCCCCACCGCCCCCTGCCCAGCCGCCG
>DAITND010000040.1:0-4837 GCA_036834825.1 Dermatophilaceae bacterium | reverse complement strand
CCGCCCCCTGCCCAGCCGCCGGCATACGGCCCACCGGCATACGGCCAGGCGCCGGCATACGGCCAACCGGCATACGGCCAACCGGCATACGGCCAGGCGCCGGTCTCCCCCAGTGACGCCCGCATGTGGGCGTTGATCGCCAACCTCGGCGGCTTTCTCTTCTACTTCATCGCGCCACTGGTGGTCTACCTGATCTACAAGGACCGCGACCCCTTCATCCGTCGCCACGCAGCACAGGCGCTGAACTTCCAGATCATGGTGGTGATCGGCGCCGTGATCTCGGGGCTATTGACTATCGTCATCATTGGCTTCGCGACTGGGCTGGCGGTATTTATCTGCTGGATCATCTTCCCGATCATGGGCGCAATCGCCGCGAACAAGGGCGAGCCGTACGACTACCCGCTCATCCCTCAGATGATCACCTGAGACCCAACACCTGCAAACCCGGCACCTAGAAACCCAGTAGCCGCCGCACGACAGTGTCCGCGAGCAGGCGGCCGCGCAGGGTCAGGACGATCCGGCGCGGCCGCAGTGCGCTCGGCCCGTCGACCAGCCCATCGGCGATCAGGCCAGTGACCGCCGAGGCGCCCTCGGTTCGCAGGTCGTCGATCGGCAGCCCGTCCACCAGACGGATCCCGAGCAGCACCCGCTCGTCGTAGCGCTGCGCGTCTGTGAGCAGTTCGCGACCGGCGGCCGGCGAGAGTCCGGCGTTGAGTCGGGTCGCATAGGCGTTGGGGTGCTTGACGTTCCACCACCTGACACCGCCCACGTGGCTGTGCGCGCCAGGTCCCACACCCCACCAGTGCCCGTTAGACCAGTAGCCCTCGTTGTGCCGGCACCTATCGGCCTCCGTTCGCGCCCAGTTGCTCACTTCGTACCAGCCGTATCCAGCGGTGCCCAGAACCTCGTCAGCCAGCTCGTACTTGGCAGCCTCGTCGTCGTCCTCCGGTGCCGGCACCTGACCCCGCCGCACCTGGGCGCCCAGCTTGGTGCCCTCTTCGACGACGAGGGCGTAGGCCGAGATGTGGTCGGGCTCGAGGTCGATCGCCGCATCCAGGCTCGTACGCCAGTCCATCAGCGACTCCCCCGGCGTGCCGTAGATCAGGTCGAGGCTGACCTTGAGACCAGCGGACTTGGCAGCCTGGATCGCTTTGGCCACGTTGACCGGGTCGTGGGTGCGTTCCAGCGTGGCCAGCACGTGAGGCACGGCCGACTGCATGCCGATGCTGACCCTGGTGAACCCGCCGTCAGCCAGAGTCTGCAACGAGACTGGCGTGACCGAGTCCGGGTTGGCCTCCGTGGTCACCTCAACTCGTTCGGCCAGACCAAATCGGGTCCGTATTCCGTCCAGCACCTTCACCAGGTCGCTGGCCGCCAGCATTGTGGGGGTGCCCCCACCGAAGAACACCGTCTCGACGACGGGAGCGGCGGGGCCCAGCACCCGGGTGGCCAGCTCGAGCTCGCGCAGGGCAACGTCGGCGTAGGTCCCGACGCTGGCGCCGTCAACGCCGAGCTCGGTCAACGTATAGGTGTTGAAGTCGCAGTAGCCGCACCGCACCGTACAGAACGGCACGTGGATGTAGACACCAAACGGCCCCGACCCCAATGCGTTGCGCGCATACCGGGGAAGCTCCCCAGACGGCGGAGCAGGTTCGCCCTCGGGCAAGGCACTTGGCATGCACCCATCCTCGCAGGGATCCGTGCTGACCCGGCCACCGTTTCCTTCAGGGTCCCGGCCGGGTCAGCCTGTGTGGGTGAGCACTCCGTAGCGTTCGCGGCTGCGCAGGGCCCAGTCGGCGGCCGGCACCATCAGAACGCTGGCCAGGGCGATCACCGCACCCAGGACGAACCAGCCGGGTCGCCCCCATTCGATGCACAGCAACGTGATGAGTGTGGGTGCGATCATCTGCGGCAGCGAGAATCCCATGCCTGCGAAGCCTTGGTACTGTCCCTGACGCTCCCGCGGAGCCAGACCCAGCTGCACACCCCACTGCCCTCCGGAGCCGATCATCTCCCCGACCACGTGCACCAAGCTGCCGGCACACAGAAGGGCGATCGCCAGCCACGCCGGCTGAGCGCTGGCGAAGGCGATCAACGCGAATCCTCCGGCGATCCAGAACCCCGATCGCGCCATGGCTCGCGCCGACGGGCCGACCCTGTCGATGTTGCGGGTCAGGCGTACCTGCAGCAGGGCCACGCACACGGTGTTGATCATCAAGGTGATCGCCACCAGGGACTTTGGTGCCGAGGTATACAGCGCGATCCATAGCGGCAACGCCAGCTCGATGACGACGAAGTGCATGGAAGCGACTCCGCTGAGCACCGTGACGACGACGAACGGCAGGTCGCGCAGCACCGCCATCCGAGGCTCACCGCGCTGGCGGGCCGGTGCAGGCGCGATGTGGGGCAGGCGGCCGAGCCAGATCGCGGTCACGATGCACGTTGCCGCGTCCAGGACGAACACAGCCAGGTAGGCCCAGCCCTGATCCACCCACAGCGCCAGCCCGCCGAGCATGGCCCCCAAGGAGATGCCGACGTTGGTCATCGCCCGCAGGTAGGCCTTGAACTGAACTCCCTGCCCTCCCTCAGCCAGACGGGCGACGTAACCGTTGCGAACGGCTCCCGCGCCGCGGTCGAAGACCTCGATGAGCGCCATGACGGCCACCAGCGCCCATACTGACCGGGCGAAGAGGAGACCGAGCATGGCGAAGCCAGCTCCAAAGGTGAGTATCTGAAACACTCTTCGGGGCCCGCGCACGTCCGCGACGTGTCCCGCAGGGACCTGGACCAGCAGTCCGGCCAAAGCTCCCGCCGAAAGGGCCAGACCGACCTGGGTCGGCCTCAGGCCCACCACTCGGGTGAAGTAGAGCGCGAACGTCGTCATCAGCGCGCCATTGCCGAAGGTGTTGACCAGGGTGGACATGGCCATGATCCGCAGGTTCGGGTCGACGGGGATTCCCCTGGGCGTGCGCGGACCTTGGGCGTGGTCACGATGTTGGCTGAGATCACCACCTGTGGTCATTCATCATCCCCTCGCAAAGTATTTAGACGTCAAAATAGTTTGACTGGATCACCGAGTCAAAGGTCCTGAGTCATTGGTCGAGTTCGGAAGGCGGGAAGTGCCCAGGCAAGTACCTGAAACACCGCCACGTCGGCGTGTCGGCGCGACACGCCGACGCGAGAAAAGTTGTTGTGCCAGAACCCTTGCGGGCGGCCCCATGAACACGTAGAAATCTGTCTACGCCCCGGCAACGGGAGCGGGATCGGTTGGAGATCGAGGTTCTTGCCCAGCCAGGCTTTGCCTGCTGGACCGCCGGGTGATGCGTGCGGAGGGAACCAGCGGACCACTGTGAGATTGTCGGTCCTCACCGTCGACGATCAGCCGTAGGCCCCGGAACCTCATACGTTCCGGGGCCTACGCCATGCTCAGGAGTCCACCCGCAGGTCGGTGACAGCTGGGATGCTCGGCGCGCTGACCATCGTCGATATCGAGTGATACAGCCCCGCCCAGCCTTGGCTCGGTGTCATCGCACAGTCGGCGCCGCAGGTCCCTAGGCCCGACGCAACTCAAGGTCATAGATGGTGCGCCCCGACGCCAAGGCCTTCTGCTCGAACCGCGTCATGACCCGACCCTCGAACCGCGGGGCAAAACCCGTCTCAAGGTCAACCGAGACGGCGCCACCGGGCGAAGGTGGTGTCAGCTCGGCATAAGGATTGGACAGCGACCCACACGCCGCCAGCACGTCACGCATCTGCCTGGCATAGTCCGCCCAGTCGGTCGCCAGCCGCAGCATTCCGCCCAGCGCGAGACGAGAGGCCGTCAGCTCGGCAAAGCCCGGATTGACCAGGCGCCGCTTGTGGTGACGGTTCTTGTGCCACGGGTCGGCGAAGAAGACCCAGATCTCCGCAGCGCTCCCCCACCCCAACATGTGCTCCAGGACCTGCAGGGCGTCGGCGTGTACCAGCCGGATGTTGGTCAGGTCGTGGCGGACGATCTTGGCCACGGTGAGCGCCAGACCCGGGCGATAGACCTCCACGGCAAGAAAGTTCGTGCCCGGTCTGGCCAGGGCCCCCTGGACGATGGCGTCGCCGGTGCCCGAACCGATCTCGACAACCAGAGGAGCCACCCGGCCGAAGTCACGCACCGGGTCAAGGAGATAGCCCGGAGCCACCGACATGGAGGCTTGCACTCTGGGCACGTCCAGCACCCACCTCTGGTGGTGTGCGTCCCAGGTCCGCTGCAGCCGGGGGCGCAGCCGGTTGTCACGCCGGACGAAGGAGACCGTCCCGCGCTGGAACCGCTCGGTGGGCTGGCCCTGCATGACGGGGGCTACTTCTTGGTCCGGTCCCCACCGGACGCGGCGTCGTTGGACAGCGCGGCGATGAAGGCCTCCTGGGGCACTTCGACCCGACCGACCATCTTCATCCGCTTCTTGCCCACCTTCTGCTTCTCCAACAGCTTGCGCTTGCGGGAGATGTCACCGCCGTAGCACTTGGCCAGGACGTCTTTACGCATGGCGCGGATGGTCTCGCGGGCGATGATGCGCGCACCGATGGCGGCCTGGATCGGCACCTCGAACTGCTGGCGCGGGATCAGCTCGCGCAACCTGGACGCCATCATGAGGCCGTAGGCGTACGCCTTGTCCTTGTGAACGATCGAGCTGAAGGCATCGACGGCCTCACCTTGCAGAAGGATGTCGACCTTGACCAGGTCTGCGATCTGGTCGCCGGCAGGCTCATAGTCCAGAGAGGCATACCCACGCGTCTTGGACTTCAGGGCGTCGAAGAAGTCGAACACGATCTCGGCCAGAGGCAGCGTGTAGCGCATCTCGACGCG
>DAITND010000039.1:0-17743 GCA_036834825.1 Dermatophilaceae bacterium | reverse complement strand
TCCTGTTGCGGGTGTCGAAGGGCCGACCATTCCTGTTGCGGGTGTCGAAGGGCCGGCCAGCGCTGCGGCTGGGGTCGATGGGCCAGCCCACACTGCCATCGCGGCCAAGGCCAAGGCCAGTGCTGACGAGATGCAGGCGTTCCACCGACGCGATTCAGTGGCAACGGCGAGCTCTTCCGTTACCCCATGACGTGCGAGCCTCACGATCCGACTCCCTGCCTCGACAGTGAAAGGCCACACCCCTCTATGCAGCGTGTCGCACATCCCGACCGGCTGCATCCGCCCAAAGGCCGGGACTGCAGCGCCGTTCGGCTGACACCATCCTCAGGGCCCACGCCGGCACAGTCCTTCGTGGGTCGGCTAGATACCCGGAAACACTCTGCGGGGTTCTTGGCATTCCAGCGGTCCCAAACCGCCTGTGTCTGCGACCTCCGCCCACGCGTGCCATCTGTGCCACATCGGGAATCCTTTGTCACGGACCTGCCTGCGATCGGGCCGTCACCAGTCTTGGCGCCGCGGCGGCGACCCAGCTGCCGTGGGTCGCGAACCACAGGCGGATCGACAGCTGATCCGCGGTCGTGACCAACCGCGCCAACGACGAGAATCCGGTGGCTCTCTCGACGTGAGGCCAGCAGATACTCACAAACCTCGCAAAATGGATCCCGCCACGCTGACGCTGTGCTGGCAGTCCGACCTACACTTGTGCTATATGACGATCGACGCAAGGGGCGTAGTGTGCAGCGCAGGGGAGGAGCGAGGCGATCGGGTATGAGCAGCGATGACAAGCCCACGATCGTTGAGGCGTTCTTGGCGCAGGTGAGAGGCGTCAAGTCCAGAATCCCACTGCGCACCGCAGGCTCCGTCGGGGATCTCAACTCACTCCCAGGAGCATCACGGCCAGCCGGCTCGGTGGCTCTCGATTTCACCTGCGACATGCACGGCGGGCGCCTGATGCGTCTCTGGATGTCTCCTCGATCCGGGGACGCCACGTTCGGCGGCGAGGCAATCACGGGGGCGTGGGACAGCGATACCAGCGAACGCGGGTCGGTCGTCGTGACGTGCATTCGGCAGGGGTGCCGTAACAGCGCACGCCTGACCAACGACTGGCTGCTGGCGAGCTTCAGGCGGGTTCGGGCCGACTTCGAGGCCGGCAAGGGTCTGCCCATCGCCTTGTTCTCGCTCTCGCAGGTGGGCGTCCCGAGCGGCCGAGTCCCGTCCCTGGATCAGCGTGCTGGCACGATGTATTCATCGGGTGCGTGATCGTCGGGTCTGCCTGGCCGTGAGGTCAGCCCAGCGGCTCGAAGGTGGCCGTGAAGTGGCGCAACGCCGGGGGCTCGTCCACGATGCGGTAGCCGGTGAGCTCACCGGCATGTCGCGCGACGTGTTCGCAGACCTCGATGACGTAGTCGATGTGGCTCTGTGTGTATGTCCGCCGAGGGATGGCCAGTCGTACTAGGTCGAGCGCGGCCGGCGCCTCCGAACCGTCCGGCTGCCGGCCGAACATCACCGTGCCGATCTCAATACTGCGCACCCCACCTGCCTCGTACAGAGCGACCGCCAGCGCCTCGCCGGGGTACTCCAGTGGCGGGATATGCGGCAGAAGAGCCCGGGCGTCCAGGTACACGGCGTGTCCGCCGATCGGGGTGAGCACGGGCACTCCCGCCTTCACCAGCGCCTCGCCGAGGTACCCGGTCGATCGGATCCGGTACCGCAGGTAGTCGTGGTTGACGACCTCGCGCAGCCCCTGTGCGAGCGCTTCGAGGTCGCGACCGGCCAAGCCGCCGTACGTCGGGAACCCCTCGGTGAGGATCAGTACGTTGCGGCACTCCCGGGCCAGCTCGTCGTCATCCATCGCCAGCCATCCACCGATGTTGCCCATCGGGTCCTTCTTGGCGCTCATCGTCATGCCGTCGGCCAGCGAAGCCATCTCACGGACGATGTCAGCCACGTTGCGGTCTGCGTTCCCCGGTTCGCGCTCGTGGATGAACCAGGCGTTCTCGGCGAATCGGCAGGCGTCCAGGAAGAGCTTCTTGCTGTAGGAGTCGCACACCTGCCGTACCGCATGCAGGTTGGCCAGCGACACCGGCTGCCCGCCACCGCTGTTGTTGGTGATCGTCATGAACACGACCGGGACATCGTCACCGCGCTCGCGCAGCAACGCGTCCAGCGCCCCGACGTCCATATTGCCCTTGAACGGGTGGTCGGCCTGCGGGTCACGGCCCTCGGCGATGACCAGGTCGACGGCCGTTGCCCCCGAGGCCTCGACGTTGGCCCGGGTGGTGTCGAAGTGGGTGTTGTTCGGCACGATCTTCCCTAGCCCGCCCAGGACACTGAAGATGATCTTCTCGGCCGCCCGGCCTTGGTGGGTGGGCAGCACGTGCTCGAAGGGAAACAGCTCGCGCACCGCATCTCTGAACACGAAGTAGGACGGTGAGCCGGCGTAGGACTCGTCCCCGTGCTGTATCGCGGCCCACTGGTCGCGGCTCATCGCGCCGGTGCCCGAGTCGGTGAGTAGGTCGATCAGGACGTCCTGAGCGTTCACCTTGAACAGGTTGTAGCCGGCTGTCGCAATGGCCGCCTTCCGCTGCTCCGGGGTGGTCAGCCGAAGCGGCTCCACGGAGTGGATCCGGAAGGGCTCGATGATGGTGTGGTAGATCGGTGCGCTCATGTTCACGATGGTGCGTCAAGACCGTACGCTGGTGGATGGCGGGGGTGACCTATCAGGGCTGGTGGCCGCTGACCTCTAGGCTCCGTGCCGATGCCTGGCGGGCGAAGACCAGGACCGGCGCGGCTGTCGGCCCGTCGATCGCCGTCTCCACGATGGTCCGGTACGCGTTGAGTTGTGGGGCGTAGTAGCCCACTCGTGAGGGCAGTGCGGCATCCGGGGCGTCATCGGTCTTGTAGTCGACGATGATCAGCGACCCGTCGTCCTCGCGGTAGATCAGGTCTACGAATCCCTCCAACACGGTCCCGTCCTTCTGGACCATCCCGACGTATGACTCGCGCCAATGCTGGCGTGCCGCAGCCCGTTTCACGACGTCCGAGCCGAGCGCGGACCGGACGAGCGAGGTGACCAGCGGAGCGAACTCGGCGACTCCCTCGGCGACGCACTGGGCCGCCACCGCCCCCTCGATGCCGTCGCCCGAGGTCAGGTCCACGACCTGCAGTACGCCGTGCACAGCCCGGCCGATCGCGGAGCCGTAGCGGCCCTTCGACCAGGCCGGCAGCTCGACGTCGCGTCCGCCCTTGGCTACGCCCGACGCCACATCGTCGTCAGTTCGCGTCATGGTGATCGCGACGTCTGCGGCGACGGCGATCTTCGGCAGCGGCGCCTCAACATCTGGCAACGGCCCCTCGGCGTCCGGGTCCGTGCCCTCCAGGCCCGATGCGCTGAAGGCCGGGTGGCGTCGGCTCGCCTCGGCGGACTGCCCGATGCCGGCCACCCAGGCGCTGAAGTCCGGGGGAGGGGACACGATGGACGCCAGCGGCACGGGAACCGAGCCGGCTGCGGCCGCGGGCAACGGCACTGCACCTGCCTGCGCGGCGTCGGCGTCGGCGAGCCGTCGCGCGTTCGTGTCCTTGGTGCTCGACCGGTGCAGCGAGACGACGAGGTGGTCGCGCGCACGGGTTGCCGCGACATAGATCAGGCGCAGCCGTTCGTAGGAGCTCATCTGCTCATCCAGCGGCAGCTGGTTCTGGAAGTCTCCGGCCTGCAGGTCCTTGGACAGGCTCACTTCGTAGCCTTCCCGCGACCACAACAGGCGCACCCCGCTGTCGTGCCTGGGCTGTGCCGTCATGCCGGACAGCACCACCATCGGGAACTCCAGGCCCTTGGCTGCGTGAATCGTCATGATCCGCACCGAGTCCACGTCCGACTCGGGCAGCACCGACTCGGCGACCCGAGAGCCTTCGGCCGACTGCGCGGTGGCCCACGCGAGATATGAGCGGAGCCCGCCGTGCTCGATCTCGGACCACGCGCGCGCCTGGTCGATGACGAAGCGCAGCCGGCGCCAGGAGTCCCGGGCCCGCGGTCCGAACGCAGCTGCCTCGAACATCCGGCGACCGACCGCCAGTGCCTCCAGGACCTCTGAGGGGGTCAACCAGCGTGATCGCCGATAGAGCTCGCCCAACGCGGCGATCGCCACTGCGACGGGGTGGTCCTGTTGGCCCCGTGGCGGCGGCGCCAACAGGTGGAAGGATCCATGTGCTTGCTTCCAGGTCCAGAGGTCGTCATCACCACATCCGAACAGTGGCGAGCGCAGCGTGGTCACCAGGGCGAACGCGTCGGATGGGTCGGCGAGCGCGCGCACCGCAGCGAACAGGTCGCGCACCTCTTGGGCGTGGTAGACCAGCGAGCTCGACTCCGTTCGGTACATCACGCCCGCATCGTCCAGCGCCGCCTCAAGGAATGGCAATGAGGTTCGCGCCGGGATGAGGATCGTGATGTCACCTGGGCGCAGCAGTCGCCACGTCGTGGTCGGCTCGGCGCCGGCGGTGGATGGTGACACGGGGACCTCGGTCGTCCAGCCTTGGTCGAGTGCCTGCACCACGGACCGCGCCACGTCGACCGCCTCGCGCTCACGCAGCTCGGCCGCGGTGAGCTTGAAGGTGTGCTCAGCGGCTCCCAGAACGGTCACCGGCGCGCCCACCGTCGGGCCGACGCGATAGGCGGTGAGCGGCTGGTACTTCGGCTGCTTCTCGGGGTCGGGGACGATGACCTGGCTGAACACCTTGTTGACCCAGTCGAGGATGGGCGCGCCGGAGCGGAAGTTGGTCGTGAGCGATACCTGGCCACCGAGCATCTGCTGGGCCCGCAGGTACATTGCGATGTCCGCACGCCGGAAGCGGTAGATCGACTGCTTCGGGTCCCCGACGACGAACAGCGACCCCTGAGGAACGTGGACGTCCTCCCAATGAGCCTGCGTTGCGCCGGAACCTCCGGCGATCCGGACGGCGATCTCAATCTGGATAGGGTCGGTGTCCTGGAACTCGTCGAGCAGCAGCCGCTGGTATCTCAGTTGGAGGTCTGCACGTACGTCGGCGTCTTCCCGCACCAGGTTTCGGGCAAGGACGAGAAGGTCGTGGAACTCCAGACGGCCCTCGCCGCGCCGCGTCTCGGCGGACTCGAGCACGCGAACCCCGCACCAGTAAACGATGGAGCGCAGCGTCGACTCCACGAGCTGGGAGACCACCAGGCACGCACTCTGCTGCCAGTCCCTGCACTGATCCCGGAGCTGCGCGAGCCGCCCGCCCCAGCTGTGGGCTTTGCCATAGGACCACCGGAGGTCGCCGGCCCCTTTGAGGACCGCCAGCTGGGCGAGGTCGTCGCCGGAGACGGACTCCAGCTCGTCGGTCCACCCTGAGAGCCGCTGCAGCTTGTCCAGGAACAGGTCGTCGGGCCCGGTGCAGTGGATGGCCATTGCCGCGAGCTGACGCGCTTGCGCGACCAGTGGTGAAAGGTCGGGCAGCGTGGGCTCGGGTGGCCGGCCGGGTGCTACGACACGCTCCTTGACCAGGTCCCAATCAGAGTTGAGCTTGGTGATCAAGGACCGCACATGGTCCAGGGAGATGCCCGCTGCGAGCGCCATGTTGATGGTGGCTGACATCGTCGTGTCGTCGAGCAGCTCAGTCCGCAATTGCGCCCAGCGTTCCTCGAAGGCCACCGATGAACCGACCTCGTCGAGCACCTCGATCAGTGGCGGGATGCCGGCCTCGATCGGGTGCTCGGACAGGATCCGCTGCGCAAAAGAGTGCAACGTGCCGATGGCCGCGGTGTCGAGGTCATCGAGCGCAGCCAGTGCGCGCTCGCGCTGCTCGGCGCGGGTGGTGTGCAGGGCCGCCTGCTCGAGCCGCGCGCGCAGTCGGTCGCGCAGCTCGGCCGCGGCCCGTTCGGTGAACGTCACCGCAGCGATGTTTGCGATCGGTATGCCGTCCTCGAGGGTCAGCGTCTGCGCCCGGCTCACCAGGACGGACGTCTTGCCCGAACCGGCGCCGGCCTCCACGAACAACGTCGCCCCAGTGTTGTTGCGGATGCTCAGCCGGGCGGCCTCGTCGGCGAGCTGGGTGCTGGGCGTCATGGGTGGCTCTCGTCCTTGCCATTGCCGCCGTGAGCGCCATGCTTCCCGTGAGCACGTTGGTCGCCAGCGGGCAGGGCATGCCGGGGCGGTGCGTCAGCAAGCAGTGCCTCGGGCTCGACCAGACGGGTGTAGCGGCGCAGCTCTGGCGCTAGTCGCATCGCCTCCCATCGCCTGCGGACATCGGCATGGTCGATGCCGTCGGGGTTGCAGTAGGGGCACCGGACCCAGCCGAAGTCAGGCTCCGCGGGTGCGCGCGAAGGGAACACCCCATCGGCGATGGATCTCGCGATCAGACCCACCGTCTCGGCATACCTCTGCTCCACCACATCGGTGAGCGGCACCTGGACACGTTTGCCGCGGTCCTTGCGGACGAACCAGTACATCGCCTCCACGGGGGTGTCGGCGTCCCCGAAGCGGGCCCGCGCCGCGTGCGCGTAGACCGGAAGCTGGAGCTTCTCGCCTCCTTCGACCGGGTTGTCCCCGGAGAGGTTCCAGAACCTGCTGGCGCTGCCCGACTTGAGGTCGGTGACCAGCAGGGTGCCGTCCCGGCGCTGGTCGACCTTGTCGGCCCTTCCCTGGAAGTGCAGCTCACCGCCGTCGACACGGATGAGTACCTCGGGGCGCCCGTCGAGGCCGAATGCGAGCTCGCTGGCCAGGACCCGTGCATCCTGGCCGGCGCGCCAGTGGTCGTCGTCGTCGAGCATCCAGTCGAGGGTGGCCAGCAGCGACGCGCGAGTGCGGGCCCACAGGGTCCGGTGGCCGGTGAGGCCGGCTGCCTCGTAGTTGAAGGCCTTGGCTGCACCGATCTCGCGCAGCCTTTGTCGCTGCCGGTCGGTCCACGGCGCGCCGTAGCCCGGGAGGTGTCCCCGGTCGCTGCACTCGGTGATGAGCTCGTCGAAGCTCCCATGGATGAGGTTGCCGATGTCCATGGCGCTGATCTCGATGACCTCCTCAGGTGTCTCGGCCGGCTCGACGTGGAGCATTCGCTTGACGAAATACTCGTGCGGGCAGATCGCGTAGCGTTCCAGCGCGGTCGGCGACACCGGACGAACGCCGTGGGCAAAATCTGGCAGACCGTCCAGGCCGTGGAGGTTGCCGTCGAACCGGGTGAACTGGTCGGACTCGCGGGCCTTGCTCATCGCCAATGACGCGGTCAGGGCGTCGTCGTCCAGAGGGATGTGTGCCAACACCGCGCGGGTGCGCCACTCCTGGCCCGTGCTCGGTGCGTCGGTGGTCTGCAGCGAGCCAGAGTACGAGGGAGAGGTCGACAGCCACCGGTCCGAGTGGTTGCCGATGCCGGCCTTCTCCCACTCGGTTGCGGCCAGGGAAGGGTTGCCGCTGAGCTGGCGCAACGTGGGAAGCAGCCATCGGCTGGGCAACCGGTCGGTATGGCGGCGCAGGTCGCCACGCGGGAAGCACGCCACGACCTGGCTCGCCGAGCTGAACGCGGCGAGCAGGCTGCGCTGCTTGCGGTCAACCCCCGCCCGAGTCGAGGGGAGCTGGCCATCAGTCATCTCACGGACCCGTTCGGGCAGCAGGGAGTCGTCGCGCAGCTGTCCGGGGAAGAGGTCCTCGGACAGGCCGACGAGATAGACGACGTCAAGGTCCAGCCCGATGGCGTGGGTCACCGGAGCGACCAGGACGCCCTCGCCGAACCTGCCCACCCGAGGCAGTGCTGACTCGAGCTCGAGGGCGAGCACCTCCTCGAGGCCCTCAACCGTGGGGGTGGACCCGGTCTCGTCGAGGGCGGCCAGTCCGTTCAGGGTGCGTTCGACGATGCTTGCGGCGTACTGCTCCTCCATCGGCATCCGGGCCACGTCACTTGGTGGGATCAGGGCATGGCTGAGGCCGCGAGCCCAGGCAGCGAGGTCCTCCCACGGCCTGGGGCCGGCGATCGCGGCGAACCACTCCTGCAGCTCGATCATGAACCGCCGCAACGCGATGGCCGTATCCCGATTGCGCTGCGCCCCGGCGATCGTGGACTCGAACGGCTCGTCCTTCTGCTGCTCGGCCCCGATTGTCGCCTTCTGCATGTCGATGTAGGTCGCGAGCCGGGTGTTCCAGTGCTCACCGGCGACCACCCCTGCCTTGCGCGATATCCGTTCCCAGCCAGGGACGCTGATCCGCTCGCCGGCGAAGTCGCGAGCGCCGACCTCGCCCAGGGTCCGGAGTACGTCGCCGCGCCGGAAGTTCGTGCGGCCGGCTTCGAGCAGTCCCATCACCAGCCGCGATACCGCCCGTTCGTTGACCGGGCGGACACCCGGGCCGTTGGTCGTGATGCCGGCCGCGCCGAGATGCTCGTGAAGCAGGCGCGCGTATGCCGACCGGTCGGCATACAGGACGGCGATCCGGTGAGCGGGCACCTTCTGCAGCGCCTGGATCACCTCGCGTACGACGCAGCGCACCTCGTCGTCGGAGTCGGAGGCGTTGAGGACACGGGCGGCATAGGCCTCGTTGGGGCTGGCTGCGACCTTGAACCCGGGCGCCAGGGTGGCCACCGTGGCGACGACGCCCTGGTCGGCGCGCGCGTTGCCGGTGAACCCAGCGATGACCTGCAGGTCGGTCACGTCGGCAAGCGACCGGGCGAACGCGGTCTCCGCGTTGGTGAGGTCCTGCGGGAGGTAGAGCAGTACCGGCCCCAGTTCCGTCGTGGTGGTTGGCGCGTGTTCGAGGTGCAGGGCGCGGACTAGTACCGTCGCGGCCCGTAGGAGGTCGGTGGTGTCATACCAGCGTGCCTCGAGCTCGGTGATGGTCTCGCGGTGAAGGCGGACAACGTCCCTGACGAGGCCCGAGGCGGACCCGAGATCGGTCAGGGTGGTGTCGGTCACGTCGCGAAGAGCCGCCATCGCGTGGCCCAGCGCGCGCGAGGTTGAGGGATGCCTGGCAACGGACGCAAAGATGCCTGGCTCGGCGTCCAGGCGTCGGCGGATGGCGGCGGCGGTCACCGGACGCGTCGCGGGGCGCCTGCCTGCCGCGGTCAGGGTTGGGGCGGCCAGCTGCTCGGCCAGGCGGGGGAGGGTGGAGAAGTAGATGCCGGCGATGCCGTTGCCCTCGTCGCCCAGGCCGCGTGCCAGGAACCGGCGGGCGACGATACCCGCGACGTTGTTCGGCACCAGCACCGTCACGGGAGCCATCGGATCGTCGTGCTTGACTAGCGCTACCGCTGCTCGCAGGGCTTCCAGAGCCGGGCGTCCGTATGCCGTCGTCGTCACCTGGACGGTCACACCGCACCCCCTTAGGACACCTCCTGGCCTGCCTGATCGCAGGCTATCGGCCCGGACGGACAAAGGGCTGCTAGATATCGAGCAAATGCTCTATATCAGCGGCGGAGCGAAGCGGACCCATCAACAGTGATGCCGGGTCAACCTCGAGGCAGGCGCCCCCGCGCGAAGTAGGCAATGGGGCCGACGAAGTTCACCGAGATGATTGCCGCCCACATCGTCTTGCGCCCATTGACCAGCTCCGCGGGACGGGTCGCGAGGTCGGCCCATGCTGTCGCGGCCAGTGAGAGCTGCACAGAGGCTGCCACCAGAATTGCCGTTTGCTGCCGTTGGCTCAGCTCACTCCAGCGTTGCGCCATCACGCCCCTCGTTCATCTGGATGCCCGGGCACGGATGAAGCGCTCCAGACGCTTCCGAGCCTCAATCATCGTGAGCTCGACCGCCCGGTCGAGCGCGGCCTGCCGACTCTCGTCCAGGATGGCCCGGACGATCTCGGCGACCAGACCGGGCGGGACTCTGCCCTCAAGTTCGACTGACAACGTTGCGGTCATTCCGGCCTGCATCTGCTTGCTGTCGCTCGTTGCATGGCTCGCCCGCAACGTGCTGGTGCGTGGGGCGGCGCAAAGGCGACTGTCGTTAACCAAGGTAGTTGGAGGGGTCGTTGTATGGACGCGGGTGTGCGTTTCGCGACAGGGCTACCCGTGCTGGTTTGACCGGTCGGGGTGGCCACGGCTCTGTGGCTAGGGCCCTCTTGCCGGCATCGTCATCCAGCTTGGACGTGTCTTCGTCACATGCTGGTGTGGTGATGGCTTCCTCAACGAGGTTCGCCAGAGTTGCAGCGTCGCTGAACCTGCCTGCGTCTGTGGGTGACATGGGCGACTCCTTCGACTTCAGGTGGCCTTGCGGTTCTTTGGGTGTTCTACCGATGCGTCCGCTCCGGGGAACACGAGTGCTTCATGCCCGTCGTCGTGGCGCACAAGGTACGGCGGTGCGCCGTCCTGTCCTCGGATCTCGATAATCTCGGAGGTCTGGTCCGAGGTGCCGACAACTCGTCCGTGTACGTGTAGCCGGTCTCCCACAGTTGCTCGCATTCGATCCCTTCCCCAGAGTCCGGTTCTCAGCATGTACCCTCTATCCCACTTTCGGAAGGGTTGGGAGTATTCCTTGACCGAGTCCAGACCATGACGGCGCAGCATTCAGTCAGGCCAGCACGGTCGCGGGAGCGTCGTTGACGGCGGCGAGTTGTGTCCTTGTGTAGTGGCGCAGTGAGCGCACCTGGGCGGGCTCCAGCCGGTCACAGACCCAGTCCCAGTGCAATGAGCACCAGTCGCCCGGCGCGAGCTTGCGGCTCAGGCGCATAGTCCCCTCACCGGTCACGGCCTCCTCGTCGCGGACCGCGCCGAGCACCAGGTGATGACCGTCCCACTCAAGCGGCTGGGAAGCCACGACGGCCCTGTCCGCGATGATGGCGACGACCCGGCCCCAGCGGATCCGGCAGCGGTCGAGCACGTGAAGGGGTTCGCTGACGGCGCCGCTTCGTAGCAGTCCCACGAACGGATAGACGCCGAGCACGTGGAAGCTGTGGTGCGGGAGGGCGCCGTTGGGGATGGCTTCGGCGAGGGCAGCCCAGGAGCGGCCGGCACGACGACGGAAGCGCTCGTCCAGTGATCCGGCCAGCAGGGCCGGTCCGACCCGGTCGAGCAGCCGGCTGCCCAACCAGTAGGCCTCGACGACCTGGGCGTCCAGGGGGTCGTCCAGGTGGTTGGCGGCGGCGATGAGCTCCAGGTACGGCCAGGCGCCCTCGAACTCCCGCAAGGCCTGGCGTAGGCCGCCGTCCACGACGCCCGCAGAGGTCTGTTCCAACAGGGCCCGGTGGTCCTGGCCGCCGCAGTATCCCAGCTCGTTGGGCGGGTAGGCGTATCGAGCGAAGAGCAGAGGACCGTTACTCACTGGCTCAGGTCCAGTCATCTGGCGCCGGTGAGGGCGCCGCGGTCGCGCCATCCCGGAACTGCCACCAGGACGGTGCCCACCAGTACGAGGGCCACCCAGCCGAGCTGTGGAACCAGCGGCTTCCCGTTGACGGCGGCGGCGAGCAGGGCGGTGATGACCGCTCCGATGACCAGGACGGCGGTGACGTCGACCGCCGGAGCCCGCGAAAGGGCCGCGAACCACGTCGAGACGTAAGCCGCGAGGATCACGCCAGTCCCCAGGACCCACATCCACTGGTTGCCGGTCAGTGAGGTGAGAGCCCCACCGTCGCCGCGGATCAGAGTCCAGGCAACCAGGACAACCGATCCGATGCCCATCCGGGTCAGCCCCACGGTCCACGACGACAGATCGGCGAGCAGCTTCTTGGCGATAATCATCTCTGCCGCCCACAGCAGGGTCGCACCCAGAACCATCAGCTGGCCCCGACCGAGGATCGTCGTGGTACCCCCGGCCAGCCCGATCTGCCCGAGCATGAGGAATGCAATGGCGGAAACCTGCAGTGCTCCGAGCCGCTCGCCTAGCAGCGGCACCGCGAGCAGGGCCACCCACACCAGCAGGGTCTTCTGCAGGAAGGCGGCGTCCACCGCCGACGCGAGGGCCAGACCCTCGAAAAAGAGAACGAAGGCGATCGCCCCGCCGAAGACGCCGACCACAGCAAGGCCAGCCCATTGCCCCGGCCGCGACGGTCGGGTCAGCACGGTTCCGGTACGGCTCGCGGACATCGCCCCGATGAGAGCTGCCAGCACCAGCGCCGCGGTCACGTTCTTGGCCGTCGTGTAGGTCGTGGCGTCCCCAAACGCTTTGACCCCGTAGGAGTTGAGGAAGACGGCCACGCCGCTGATGCACGCCGTTGCCAGTGCCAGCAGGAGGCCGGTTCGCCGGGTCGCACCCGGTCGGGTCGCACTGGGCCGCGTGCTATCACGTCGGTTCGCGTTCATGGTGCCCCTTCGCATATCGGCTCGCGCAGCTCGAGCGCGTCCATGGCTTCTTGTTCGGTCAACCGGGCCAGCACCAGCCCCGAGTGCACCAGCACCCAGTCACCAAGCCCCACGGTCTCGCTGACGGCCAGCAGTGACCCGGTGATCGCCCGGTCACCGGCGCGAATCTCCACGCACCGGTCGGGACCAACCTCGGTGATCT
The DNA here is from genome assembly GCA_036834825.1 of Dermatophilaceae bacterium. Classification (GTDB taxonomy): domain Bacteria; phylum Actinomycetota; class Actinomycetes; order Actinomycetales; family Dermatophilaceae; genus UBA4719. The sequence continues at coordinate 5,316 of DAITND010000039.1, read as the reverse complement.
GGCCAACCGTACCCAGGCACATCAGGGCTCTCCTTCTTTGTCGTCGATCGCGGTGAACACCGCATCGGTGGCGGTCGGCAGTGCGGCCTGGACGGCCTCGGACATGGGGGCGCCATGGTCGAACTGTCCGGCCTCGATGCCGACGACTACCAGTCGCTTGGGCAGTAGGTCCAGAGAGCGGGCGAGCTCCACGACGGCGGCCAGTCCGAGCGCGTGGGTGCCTCCGGCGGACCAGTTGCCTGCGGGGAGCTTCTGCTCGAGGACGTCGACCACGTGGATGTCGCCGGGTTCGCCGCCGGAGCGGATCGCGTCCGCAACGACGACAGTGTCTTCGGGTTCCCATGCGTCCAGCGCCTCGCTGGGGTCGTCGAACTCGAGCGTCAACACGTCGAGGCGTTCGGCGGCCACCCGACGGGCCACCTGAACGCCCACCGCATCGTCGCCCCGGTCGGGGTTGCCTATCCCGATCACGATTGGTGGCCTGGTCATAATTCCTCCATCGTGAGGTCGAGAAAGTGAGTCGCGCAAGAGATGCAGGGGTCGTAGTTGCGAATCGCCTGCTCGCACTGTCGGACCAGCTCGGCGCGCGGCAGGTCGAGCCGTTCCTGGACGAAGGCACGCAGGTCCGCCTCGATGCTCGGCTGGTTCTGCGAGGTCGGCGGGACGATCGTGGCGTCCAGGATCGTGCCGTCTTCGGCGAGCTCGTAGCGGTGGTAGAGCAGCCCACGTGGTGCCTCCGTGGCGCCGTGCCCGATCCCGGCGCGCGGCGGGACGTCGATGGCGGGGGCCGAGGCACCGTCCCAGTGGTCGATGATCGTCAGGGCCTCGTCGGTTGCGTGGACGAGCTCGACGGCTCGCACGATGATCGACTGGAACGGGTTACGGCACTCGTCTGCGAGCCCCGCATCGCCTGCGACCTCGCGGGCGAGTGGGCCGAGCTGGTCGTGGTTGAGCGTGTAGCGCGCCAGTGGCCCCACGACATATGACGTCGCGCCGTCCAGTCGCGCGTGCAGAGCGTTGGACCTGGCGACGTGCTCCTCCACGACGTGGGTGCCGAAGTCGGCGACCTCGAAGGCGCGGCCGGCGCTGCTGATCACCGATCCGCCCTCAAGCGGGTATCCGTGCGGCGACCTCAGCGCGACATACTCCTGGGTTTGCACCAGGTCTGGGAACTCGAAGCCGGCCACGAGGCGGACGGTCTCGACGGCGTCGTTCCGGGCGCGCACCAGGGTGGGCCGGAAGTCGCGAAGCTCCTGGACGGTCGGCAGGCGGTAGAAGCCACCGACGCGGACGTTGACCGGATGGATGGCCCGTCCGCCGACCAGGGTCATCAGGGCGTTGCCTGCCTTCTTCAGGCGCAATCCACGTTGCACGACGGCGCCGTGGTCGGCAGCCATCTCGATAGCACCGGGGTAGCCGAGGAAGTCCGGCGCGTGCAGCAGGAAGATGTGCAGCGCGTGGCTCTCGATCCATTCACCGCAGTACAGCAACCGGCGTAGCAGCCGCAGCTCCTCCGGAACCGTCACACCGCACGCATCTTCGATCGCCAGACACGAGCTCATCTGGTAGGCGACCGGGCAGATGCCGCAGATACGGGCTGTGATGTCCGGAGGCTCCGTCCAGGCCCGGCCGCGCAAGAACGCCTCGAAGAACCGCGGTGGTTCGAAGATGCGCAGCTCGACGTCGGCGACCAGGCCGTCGTGCACGACGATGTGCATGGCTCCCTCGCCCTCGACCCGGGCCAGGGTGTCCACCTTCAGGACGTGATCGCCCTGAGTGAGCTTGTGCGTCATGGCGCCACCTCCTGGTGCCGCACGCTCTGTGCCCTGAACGGCTCGGCGCCGGCGTTGAAGGTGCGGAAGATGCGCAGCGCTTGGGTCTCATCCATGCCGAGCACGCGCAGGCGGTCCGCCAGGGACTGGGTGTTCGGGGTGTCCTGCGGGCCGAAGCATCCGTAGCAGCCGCGCGAGTAGGCCGGGCAGAGGGCGCCGCAGCCGGCCTGGGTGACCGGGCCGAGGCACGGTGTCCCGTGAGCGACCGCGACGCAGACCGCGCCACGACGTTTGCACTCGACGCAGACGCTGTATGACGGGATGCGCGGACGGCGGTCTTGGACGAATGCGGCGAGAACCTCAAGGAGCTGGCCGGAGTTGACCGGGCACCCGCGCAGCTCGAAGTCGACGTTCACGTGCTCGGAGATCGGCGTGGAACGCTCGAGCGTCTTCACGTACTCCGGGTGGGCGTAGACGATCGAGCGGTACTCGGCGACGTTCGCGAAGTTGCGCAGAGCCTGGATGCCGCCGCTTGTGGCGCAGGCGCCGATCGTGATCAACCGGCGGGAGACGCGGCGGACCTCGCGGATGCGCTCTGCGTCGTTGGCAGTGGTCACCGAGCCTTCGACGAGCGATACGTCGTATGGGCCCTCGACCACGGAGCGGGTTGCCTCCGGGAAGTAGGCGATCTCGACTGCTCCGGCGAGCGGGATGAGCTCGTCCTCGCAGTTCAGCAGGGTCAGCTGGCAGCCGTCACAGGAGGCGAACTTCCAGACGGCCAGCTTTGGGCGGCCCTGGCTCGAGTCGTGCTCTTCGTGCTCTGCCATGTCAACACTTGCCATGTCACAGCTCCCTTGTTCCGAGCAGGGCGGCAACCCGGGCGAACGGCAGCACCGGGCCGTCGATGCAGACGAACAGCTCGCGATACTGACAGTGCCCGCACAGGCCGACCCCGCAGCGCATGTTTCGCTCGAGGGAGACTCGGATCCGGTCCGGGTGCATCCCCCGTTCGATCAGTGCCGCCGCCGTGAACCGCATCATTATCTCGGGGCCGCAGACCAGGGCGAGGGCTGACCTGGGCTCGAAACCTGCGCGTGCGACGAGCGTCGTCACCAGGCCGACCCGACCGGTCCAGGACGGCGTCCCGTAGTCGACGGTGACCAGGACCTCGACCCCCAGGTTCTCCCAGCGCTTCAGCTCGTCGGTGAAGAGCAGGTCCTCGGGGCTGCGAGTGCCATAGAGCAGGACCACCCGGCCATAGCGTTGCCGGTGGCGGAGCACCTCGAGCATGGCCGGGCGAAGGGGCGCCAGACCGATGCCCCCGGCGACCAGGACCATATCTCCTACGGCGCCGTCGCCCACCTCCCAGCCGGTGCCGTACGGCCCACGGACGCCCACCACGTCGCCGACCGATGTGCGGGCGAGGGCATGCGTGACAGCGCCGACGTCACGCACCGTGTGTTGCAGCGGCCCGTCCGCGTTCGCGGCGCCGCTGACCGAGATCGGCACCTCGCCGACGCCGAACGCTGACAGCATCGTGAACTGGCCGGGGATGAACTCAAGCGGTGGGCCGTCGGTCGGCTCGAGCATCATCGTGAAGGTGTCCGGGGTGTCCTGGCGTCGATCGGCGAGGCGGAAGAGGCGCGGGACCATCGCGCCGGCCTGCCGCCCGACCTGTCGCAGGGTGTGCCCCTCAGCCAGGTGCTGCATCGGTGGCTCCAGGATGGGAGGCGCCAGCACTGGTGGCTCCAGTGTGCGCGAGCAGAGGACTGAGCAGAGGATTGGTGAACCCGGTGGTGCCGTAGAGGTCCAGCAGCCGGACCCGGGCGGCCACCAACCGGCTGAACATCACCTGGGTCACGAGCTTCATGAGCTCGTACCCAAGCCGGGGGTCCTCCTCGCACTTGCCCCGCAGGCATCGCCCGTCGAAGGAGACCGCACCGGTGCGCTCAACGGCGCGCGCGTCGAACAGCCAGCTGTATGGCGGCACGAGCCACGACCAGCCCACCACGTCGCCCGCATCGGCGGTATCAACCACCATCGTGCCGGCGGCGGGATCGTGCACCTGCAGGGCAACCCGGCCGCGCCGGACGACGAAGAACTGGTCGGCCGGCTGCCCCGTGCGGAACAGGAACTGGCCGGGCGCGAAGCTGACGTTCGTCGCACAGCCGGCGAGGATCGCCAGCGCATCCGCGTCCAGCCCCGAGAAGAATGGGTGGTCAGGTAGATACTGCTCGATGGTGCGCATGTCAGCCCTTTCCGGAGCGAATGGCCCCGACCTCGGCGGTGATGTCGATAGCGGCGGGGCACCACGTGATGCAGCGACCGCAGCCGACACATCCCGACGTGCCGAACTGGTCGACCCACGAGGCGAGCTTGTGGGTGGCCCACTGGCGGTATCGCGACGGCACCGACGCACGGACGCTGCCGCCATGCAGGTAGGAGAAGTCGTTGGTGAAGCAGGAGTCCCATACCCGCCAGCGCTCCGTCTCAGTCCCGCTGAGGTCGCTGACGTCCTCGACGGAGGTGCAGAAGCAGGTAGGGCACACGAGTGTGCAGTTCGTGCAGGCCAGGCAGCGGCTTGCCACGTCCTCCCACTGTGCGTGCTCGGCGTTCGCATACAGCAGTTCGACCAGCCCGTTAGTGTCCAGGGAGCGCCCCATCCGCTGCGCCGCCGCTGCGCCGACCTCCCGGGCTGCCTCACAGTCCGCCCTCGCGGCATTCAGGACCTCGTCGCCGGCCGCGCGGACCGCCAGCTCGTCGAGGATCTTCTCACCGCGGTCGCTGCCGGGAGCTATGAGGAAGCGGTGCCCTTCCGGGTCGATGAGCTCGGTCAGCGCGAGGTCGAAGCCTTTGTCCGGCACCGGTCCGGTGCCCATCGAGACGCAGAAACACGTGCCTCCGGGATCGGAGCAGGTCACTGCAATGATGAAGTTGTTCTCGCGACGGGAGACGTATGCCGCGTCGGGCACATCCCGCTTCGCCAGGACAGTGTCGTGGACCCCGAGCGCGTACAGATCGCAGGACCGGACCCCGAGCAGGGCGAGGCAGGGTGCGTCGAGGTCTGCTTGCTCGATGTTCACCTCGGCGCCGGCCCGCCGTCCACTCCATAGCAGTTCGCGGGACGGGAACAGCAGCGACTTCCACCCCTGCGGGCCGACGACATAGCCGAACAATGCCTCGTCATCGCGCTGACGGAGCCGGTAGCTGGCGTTGTCCTGGAGGTCTCCCACCCCGCGTGGAAGCTGGTCGATCGACTCGATCTCGGCATGGACGACTACGCCGTCCCGAACTGTCGGCCCAACGACGGTCCACCCGCGTTCGCGCAGCAGGTCGATGAGTAGCTGCAGTCCGGGAAGCCGCAGGACCATTCCTTTGATGTCGTCCATGATCGCCTCCGTTCCTGATCCTCTCGCCGACGACGCTTTGACCTCAAGGGACCAACGTCCCTTGGGTTGGACACGTTCTTCGCGTGTCCGGAAACCCCACCTGGCTGGGACTCATGGCGTGACCAGTGATCGGCGAAGGCGAAAGGATGGGCGAA
>DAITND010000038.1:0-18191 GCA_036834825.1 Dermatophilaceae bacterium | reverse complement strand
ACCCCGAGGACGACACACCCACACCAACCTAAATAATTTAGCGGCAAACTCTAAGGGCGCGCGAAGGCGATCTGCTCACGGCGTTTCGGGCCCCTCCGGGTTGTCACAACAGCGACAGAACGCGCGCCGGGTTCGCCACCATGAGCTGCTCCGTGAGCTCCGGCCCGAGTCGCTTGCGCACGCGCGGCAAGAAACGTTCGGGCAGGTACGCGAGCCCGGGCATCCCCCCGTAGGCCTGGTACCGCGATCTTCGCGCGACATCGCCTCCGAGCAGGACGCGGGCGGGGTCACCGTTGGCGACCACCCGTTGCAGGCAGTCGAGGATGGCCGAGTCGGGCGCCTCACGGTGACGGGCCATGCCGTCGTAACCCAGGTAGGCGCCTGAGAGGGTGAGCTCAGTGTGCAGGCCGGGATCGAGGTTGCGATCGGCGTGAGCCAGGACGATCCGGTCTGCGGCCAGCCCGGCGTCCGCGAGTACCTTCAGTACCTCCCACGTCGCCGAGCCGTGCTCGAGATGCACCATCACCGAGACGCCTGTCTCTGCTGCGGCCTCAGCAATCGCGTCGAGGACTCGGTGTTCGAAGCGGCTGATCCGCCAGTAGCCGATTCCCGCCTTGAGCATTCCCGCCCGCACCGGCGCTCCGGTCGGGCCAACGGCCGGAGCGCCTCTCTCAGCCGAGTCAACTGCCGGGAGGCCGTCGCGGACGTCCGCTGTGAACCGCGCCGTGAGCTCCGCGGTGGTGCAGGCGAGGAGCCAGTGGCCGGGGGGGTAGTGCTCCTGCCTGTGCGCCCCGCTGACGTGCACCACACCCAGGCCGGTTGCGTGGCTGACCCGTGCGACGGCGGCGGGGTCCCGGCCGAGGCCGGTCGGGGTGGCCTCGACCATCGAGGCGATCCCACCGCGGCGCAATGCGGCCGCCTCCTGGCCACTGGGGCTCTCGTCGTCCAGCTCGTCTCCGGGCAGGAGGGGCGACACCTGGAACAGGTGCTCGTGGTAGTCGCACCAACCCAGAGCGTCGGCAGGAATGTCGCCCAGGACCGTGCGGACGACCCCCTGCTCGGCGGGGGCGGAGGGGTCTGGCAGGGGCATGTCGGCGGCGGCTTCCTGCGCGGAAACGCGAGTCAGGCGCGACGGGGCACCGTCGTTTGTCACGATGTAGTAGTCGTACTACTACACGATGAGGATGCTGCCAAGCCCTCGACTCGACCAGTTCGAGCTCCATCGTTGACCTGTGGGGTTCGTCTGTGTAGTTTTACTACATGCTCACTCGCAGGGTTGGGGCGCACCAATGACGTTGCAGCAGACTGTTCCGGAGCCGGGGGCCCTGACGATCGGGACCGACGGCGCCATCGGTGGCGGCACCGGCGGATACGACAAGCGGCTGGGCGAACTGCGCGGTGTGTACATCGACGACGGGGCCTTCGAAGCCGCGGTGGCCCAGCAAGGCGAGGACGGCCTCGCGTACCGCGTCGAGGAGCACCGCAACGTCGAGGGTCCGGGCGCGCTGATCGTGGGCACGAGCACCCTTCTTCCCTGCCGAGTCGGGGAAGAGTTCGCTCTGACGCGTGGCCACCTGCATGCGAAGTCCGACCGGGCCGAGCTCTACTACTGCCTGAGCGGTCGCGGCGTGATGCTCCTGGAGACCATCTCCGGCCAGAGTCGAGCCATCCCCATGTCGCCCGGTGAGGCCGTGCACGTGCCCGGACATTGGGTGCACCGCAGCGTGAACGTGGGGGAAGAGCCCTTCGTGTCCCTCTTCTGCTATCCCGCAGACGCGGGCCAGGACTACGCGCTCATTGCCGAAGCGGGCGGTATGGCGCAGCTCGTGGTCACCGACGGCGACGGCGGCTGGACCACCCGCCCGAACCCGCGCCACGTCGGGTATCGCAGCGCCACCTCATGAGCCGGCTCCTGAGCGCCACATCCGGTGGTCCACCGACGGCCGGCGCCCCGGCAGAGGCGGTTGCCCGGTGAGCTCTCAGACGCACCCCATTGTTGATCTGCCCGGGCCTGCGAGCGTGCCCACGTTCTACTTCATCGGGGTGACAACCGCCAGATCGTCGATTCGGGTCGTCTTCCCTCGCTGGGCAGCCGAGCTCGGGCTGGGCGACGTGCAGCTGGCGGGCATCGACCTCCCGTTGCACGCGCCGCGTGAGGACTACCGGCGGGTCGTGGACTTCATCGCACACGACCCGCTGAGCCTGGGTGCGCTGGTGACGACTCACAAGATCGACCTCTACGAGGCCTGCCAGGACATGTTCGACCGGATCGATCCGATGGCTCGTCTGATGGGTGAGACCAGCTGCCTGTCCAAGCGTGCCGGCCAGCTGGTCTGCCATGCCAAGGACCCCATCTCAGCGGGGCTGGCCATCGACGCGTTCGTTGCGCCCGGGTACTGGCAAGAGACGGGCGCCGAGGCGTTTCTCATGGGCGCCGGTGGTTCGGCGATCGCGATCAGCTGGTACCTGTCGCGGCCCGAACGTGGGGCGGACCGCCCCTCGCGCATCATCGTCTCCAACCGCAGCACCGGTCGCCTGGAGATGATCCGCAAGGTGCACGCCGAGCTCGGCACCGATCTGCTGGTGGAGTTCGTGCATACGCCCGCACCGCGCGACAACGACCAGATCCTGGCGAAGCTGGCTCCGCGTTCACTGGTCGTGAACGCGACAGGACTTGGCAAGGACGCCCCCGGGTCGCCGTTGACTGATGCTGCCAGGTTCCCGAGGTCGGCCCTCGCCTGGGACTTGAACTACCGGGGCAACCTCGTGTTCCTCGACCAAGCCCGGGCCGCAGTCGACGTGCGGGTCGAGGACGGGTGGGTCTACTTCATCCACGGGTGGACTCAGGTGATCGCCGAGGTCTTCGACATCGACATCCCGACGTCTGGGGCGGTCTTCGAGTCCCTGGACCACATCGCGGCGCACACACGCCGATGAGCAGGAGCACGCGAGTTCTCATCACGCCACGTTCGCTGACCGAGGGCGGGCTCGATGCCGTTCGTGAGCTCGATCCGTTGCGACGCCGGGGGTTCGAGCTCGTCAGTGTCCAGCCCGGTCGACTGCCCACCGAGGACGAGCTTCTGGACGTGGTGCCAGGGTGCGTCGCATGGCTTGCGGGTGTGGAGCGGATCAGTGACCGGGTCCTGCGCGCTGCAACGGACCTGCGTGTGATCAGCAGAAATGGCACCGGCACGGACTCCATCGACATGGCGGCTGCCGAACGGGCCGGTGTCAGCGTGGAGCGTGCGGCAGGCGCGAACGCCCAGGGTGTCGCGGAGCTGACGTTGGCCCTGACCTTGTGCGCCCTGCGGCATGTCTCGTGGACGTCCGCCGCCCTACGGGAGGGCCGATGGGAAAGGTCGCAGGGCTCGGAGCTCGCGGGGTGCACGGTGGGCGTCGTGGGGCTCGGAGCCGTCGGACTGCGGGTGGCCGAAATGTTCGCCACGTTGGGCTCCGACGTCGTCGCCCACGATCCGTTCGTGAGCGATGCGTCGCTCCGCCTCGTCAGCCTGGACGAGTTGCTGGCGATGTCGCAGGTCGTGAGCCTCCACTGCCCCGCGTCCCCAGACGGGCACGCTCTTGTCGACGCGAGCCGGCTCGCGGTCATGGCCCGCGCCACGGTGCTTATCAACACCGCGCGGTCATCCCTGGTGGACGACGACGCGGTACTCGCGGCCCTTCAGGACGGGTCGCTCGCCGCCTACGCGGTCGACGCCTTCGACAGCGAGCCACCTGAGGTGACGGCTCTGCTTCGCCATCCCCATGTGATCGCGACGCCGCACCTCGGTGGATACACGCGGGCGAGTGTCCGCAGGGCGACCACTCAAGCCGTGGACAACCTCCTGGCCGTACTGGACCGCGGGTGACTGGGATGGGCACGGTGACTACGAACACCACGCTGATGGACAGGCTGAGCAACCCGCACGCCCGGCTGCGGCCCTCGGAGCGCAAGGTCGCCGACGTGGTTCTGCAGGACACGGCACGCGCGACGCGGCTGAGCATCGGCGCCCTGGCCACTGCGGCCGGAGTCAGCGAGCCGACGGTGATGCGCTTCTGCGCACGCTTGGGTTTCGACGGCTTCCAGTCGTTCAAGTTCGCCCTCGCCGAGGTCCACGCGGTTGGCATGCCCGTGACGCACTCAGCGATCCAGCTCGACGATCCGGTCGAGGCAATTGCCCGAAAGATCTTCGATCACACCCTGAGCAGCCTTGATCGCTCGCGCCGGTCGCTGGACACGGACGCGGTGGCAGCGGCCGTGGATCTACTGCTCAGCGCGAACAACGTCTTGTTCGTTGGGCTGGGTGCCTCCGGCATCATCGCTCAGGATGCGCTCCAACAGGCGGTGCTATTCGGCGTCCCGTGTGCCGCACCGGTGGATCTCCACCAGCAGTTCATGGCGGCGTCAATGTTGCAGCCGGGCAGCGTGCTTGTCGCCATCTCGAACACCGGGCGCTCGATCTCCATCCTCGACATCGCAGCCCAGGGGAAGGAACGGGGCGCAACGCTGATCGGGATCAGCGGTGGTCCCAGCCCCTTGATCGACCTGGCCGATGTCGGTCTGGTCCTTCGAACTTTTGAGGACACCGACATCTACACGCCGACCGTCAGTCGCCTGGCAGGTCTGGTTCTCATCGACGTGCTTGCGACCGCGGTGGCTGTGCGTCGAGGGCCCGAGCACCTCGAGCGGCTGGGCGAGATGAAGGAGGCCCTGTCGTTGTTCCGCGGCAGCAGCGAACCCGATCAGCGGCCAGCGGGGTCGCTCGACGGTGGAGCGGAACGATGAGCATCCCAGCCGACGCGGTGCTCGGAATCGACCTGGGAACCAGTCTGGTCAAGGCCGGCATCTACTCCTTCGACGGCACGATGCAGGCGACCGCGACCCACCCGATCGCACTTCAGCGGTCCCCCCAAGGGCGCACCGAGCAGGACCTGGATGAGTTCTACGACGCGGCGGCGGCCGCAACGAGGCAGTGTCTGGCGGGTTCTGGGTTTGCCCCCGAGCGGATCGGCGCGATCGCGGTCGCGGGTCAGATGGCCGGAGTGGGCATCGTCGACGACGAGCATCGTCCACTTGCCTTGTTCGACTCCTGGCTTGACACGCGGTGCAGCGACGTCGTCGACGAGCTGTCCAGGGCGGTCGGCGACCGGATCACCGCGGTCGCGGGTTGCCCGCCCACCATCAGCATCGGCCCCAAGATGGTGTGGTGGGGACGCCACGAGCCGGCTCTGTGCGCACAGGCTGCAGCCTTCGTGACCGCGGCCGGGTACGTGGCCGGACGCGCGGCAGGCCTTTCGGGCAGGCAAGCCTTCATCGATCCCTCGTACCTGCACTTCACCTCGGTGGCAGATGTCGCTCTGGGTCGCTGGGATCAGGCCCTGGTCGATGCCGTCGGCGTCGACCCCGGCCTTCTGCCCACCATTGTGGAGAGCACGAGCATCGTTGGACAGTTGACGACGCAGGCTGCGCGTGACTTCGGGCTTCCCGTCGGAACACCGATCGCAGCCGGTTGTGGAGACACGGCGGCCAGCGCTCTGGGATCGGGCGCAACCGAGGCCGGACACGCATTCGACATCGGCGGCACGGCAGCAGTCTTCGGCGTGTGCCTACCGCTGTTTGCACCCGACGCGGCTCACCGCACGTTGATGACGATGCGGGCTGCGCTTCCGGGACGCTGGTACTCCTTGGCTTACGTGGGCGGCGCCGGGCAGGTCATCGAGTGGATGTGTCGCGAGGTCCTGGGCCACGCCGCGCTCGATGAGGCCGCGTACGCGGACCTCGCAGACGCGGTATCTGCCGTGGCCGCAGGCAGCGATGGCGTGGTGCTGTCCCCGCACTTCGCCGGGCGCATTGCGCCCGTCGCCCCCGGCATGCGCGGCTCGGTGATCGGTTTGTCTCCCACCCAGGGTCGCTCCCACCTCGCGCGAGCCATGCTTGAGTCCATCGCGTTTGAGTACCGACATTATGCGGAGATCGTCCGCGGCGTTGCGCCTCAGTGGCCGGTGGAAGAGGTCATCGGGATGGGCGGGGGCAGTCGCCTCGGCGTCTGGAACCAGATCAAGGCGGACGTTCTCATGACCCCCTACCGACCGGTCGTCGAAGTGGAGCCCGGCACGCGTGGTGCTGCCCTGGTCGCCATGGCTGCGCTCGGCCACGACTGCCCAGCGCTCGAATCCTCTGCGAGCGGACCCATCGTCGTGCCCGACCCCTCCAAACAGCAGGCGTACGACGCGGCATACGGGCGGTACCGAAGGTGGTCGGACCACCTCGCCGACGGGTACCGCATGGAGGCCGCCCACTCCCATGAGCAGCGAATCGGAGAGATGACGTGATGGCCAAGAATCGACTGTGCATGGTCGGAGCCGGCCGCGTCGGCCGGCTCCACACCCGAAGCATCATTGAACGTGTTGGCGCGCACGCCGAGGTCGTGGCGATCTGCGACCCCAACCAGCAGACAGCAACGGAGCTTGCCGCCGACTACGGCATCGAGCTGGTGTGCTCCTCACTGGAGGAGGCGCTGGAACGGCAGACCTATGACGGCGTCGTCATCACCACACCGACCTTCACACACCGCGCGCTCGCCCTGACAGCACTCGAGGCAGGCCTGCACGTGCACCTTGAAAAGCCGATGGCGATGAACCTGATCGAGTGCGACGACATCAGCGCCGCCGCCCAACGTGCCGGCGTCGCCCTCCAGCTGGGTTTCATGCGCCGGTTTGACCGAGACTTCATCGGCGCCGCAGAGCTGCTGCGCAGCGGTGAAGTGGGCGCACCGATGATCATCAAGTCGTTGACGCACGGTCCCGGACTACCGCCCCCATGGGCAAACGACATCCGAACCTCGAACGGCATGATCGCCGAGGTCAACAGCCATGACCTCGACACGGTGAGCTGGTTCGCCGACTCTGAGCCGGTCGACATCCACGCGCGGGTCGCCAACTTCAAGGGACCTGACCGTGGCGTATTCACGCAGAACTTCTACGACACGCTGCTCGCAACCGTGACCTTCGAGTCCGGAGCGATAGCCAGCATCGCCGGGGTCTGTCCAGCGGACTACGGCTATGACTCACGCGTCGAGGTGACCTGCACGAAAGGCATGATGGAGGTCGGGCAGACCGGCCCGGGCGGACTCGCCAGCATTGTGGCCGGAGCTTCTCAACGGGGTGAGGCCGTGTTCCGTTCGTGGCGCGATCGCTTTTCTGAGGCGTACGTGAGCGAGATGGTCGAGTTCGTGGCCGCGATCGACGGCGCTCCCGTCCGTGTCGGAGCGGTCGAGGGAACACGCGCGGTCGCGCTGGTCTTGGCCGGCACGCTCTCCATCCTCGAAAACCGGACCGTGCGCCTCACCGAGGTGGCCGCTCCGTCCTTCGTACCATCGTGGCAGGCAGCCGGAAAGCCAGGGGCCTAACCATGCAGGCAGTCGTCTACCGCGGGCCCCGCGATCTGGCCGTCCAAGAAGTTGAGGATCCAGTGCTCCAACCGGGGGACGTTCTCGTCGCTGTGGAGAGCGCGGGCGTCTGCGGCACGGACGTGCGCATCTTCAAGGGTGAGCACTCTGCGTATGCGAATTGTGTTGGACGGGTACCGGGTCATGAGATTGTCGGCCGTATCGCCGAGGGGGTGGGCGGTGGGGTCCGCCCGGAGCTCACCTTGGGTGACCTGGTCTTCGTCGCCCCCAACATCGGCTGTGGGCGGTGCGCCCAGTGCGCACGGGGCAACGAGAACCTGTGCCGGTCGACTGAGGGCATCGGCATCACCCTGGATGGAGGGTTCGCCCAGTATGTGGTGGTGCCCGCCAGGGCTGTGGAACGCGGCAACCTGATCGGCCTCGACGACTCGCGCCCCCGTCGCGCCGCAGTCCTCATCGAACCGTTGGCCTGCGTCCTGCGCGGTCAGAACAAGGTCGACGTCCATCTCGGGGACACGGTTCTCGTCGCCGGGGGCGGACCCGTCGGCTTGCTCCATGTCGCCCTGGCGAAGGCGCGGGGCGCATCACTCGTCGTCTGTTCGGAGCCGTCCTCGGTGCGCCGCGAAGCGGCTCGCCGAGCGGGCGCATCGGTAGTCATCGACCCCACGGCGTGCGACCTCGCCGAGGCCGTGGCGGAGGCCACCGCCGGCGACGGAATGGACGTCGTGATTACCGCGGCCCCGGTGCACGACCTGCAGACCGCCGCCATGGGTCTGGCGGCTCCCGGTGGCCGAGTGCTGTTCTTCGGCGGCCTGCCCAAGAGCCGCCCGACCGTGGAGCTCGACACCAACGAGATCCACTACAAGGAGCTGACCACCGCCGGGACGACCGCCTCCACGGTGAACGACTGTCGGCGAGCCGCTGAGCTGGTGAGCCGAGGCCTCATCGAGCTCGACTGGATGGTCTCTGACATCTTTGCGCTGGAGGACTTCGCCCAGGCCATCGACAAGGCCCAGGACGCCGCGGCGCTCAAAGTAGTGATCAGCCCTGCCTCCACACCCGAGACGTCATGATCATCAAGCCGCGCATGCTGCCCGTCTACCTCGAGGAACACCCGAGCGAGTCGTTCCACGTCCAGCTTGCCCACCTGAAACGTCTGACCGGTGCGCTGGTCGACTGGCTCGACCCGGCCCAGATCGACGACAGGGCCCCGGAGGGCACCAGCGCGGTTGTCGTACCAGATCTCAGCGGTCGCGCGTATCGGATGGTCGACTCCTTTCGTCGTATTGACCGTCCCATACTGATCATCACCTCAGAGTTCGGCACCGTCTCGATGTGGGACTGGGAGATCCGCGACCACCTCCGACGTCGCGGTGTCAGCACGATCGCCCCGACCTCGCTGCAGGAGTGCCAGGACGTATGCCGGTCACTGGCCACGAAGGAGGCTCTGGCCCGGTCGACGATGCTCGCCTACCAGGATGACCTGGGCGCCGGGATGCAGCCCGAGATCTTCAAGCGCTTCTACTGGTGGGAAGACGAGTGCGTCCAAGACATGCAGGAGGCGTTCGGAGTCACGATTGAACGCCGAAGCTTCAGGGAGCTCGCCGCCCGCGCGGCCGCCGTCTCTGACGCGCGCGTCGAGGACGCGGAGGCGCGTTTGGCCGCCCGGACCCCCATCGTGGGGCTGAGCTCACGAGGGCGCGCGGACGCAGTACGGCTCTACGTCGCGGTCGGCGACGAGCTCGACGAGGCGGGTGAGGTCATCGCGGCGGGGATCAACTGTCTCAATGAGTCGGCGACCTCCACCACGACCCCTTGCCTGGCCTGGAATCTTCTCTTTGAGGAGCGCGGCCTCATCTGGGGATGCGAGGCGGATCTGACCTCCATGATCACGAAAGTCCTCCTGCACAAGTCGTTGCAGGTCCCCGTGATGATGACCAACCTGTACCCGTTCCTCATGGGCGAAGCCGCCCTCAAGCACGAAGGTATTCCCTTCTTCCCGTACGTCGAAGAGCCCGAGAACCACATCCTGGTCGCGCACTGTGGCTATTTCGGCGTGGTTCCACAGTCCTTCGCGACTGAGTGGACGTTGCGGCCCAGAGTGCTCAAAATCGTCAACCAGAATGCCAACGTCATCGACGCCCGGTTCCCTGAAGGGCCAACCACGGTCGTCAAGATCGCGAGCGACATGCGCACACTCGCCGTCGCGCCCTCCGTTCTGTCCAGCTACATCCAGTACCAGGACTCGGACTGCCGCAACGGCGCCATTCTCCGTGTGGCGGATGGCTACCGGTTCGTCGAAAAACTACCGTCTCACCACGCCATCCTCGCCACGGGAGATCTATCCCGTCGAGTAGACGTCATGTCCAGCGTGCTCGGAGTGACCGTGGAGCGCCTATGAACAAGCACGCCGACTATCAACAATCTGTAACACGAAATGGGAATAGATTCGTTACTGATATTCAACGAGGAGACAGATCATGAGCAGCAGCAACAAGACGCCGCTAAAGCTTGCAGCATCCGCATTCGGGAGCCAACTGAGCCGCCGCACCCTGTTCAAGGTGGGAGGCGTGGGGGTTGCCGCGGCAGCGTTGGCTTCATGCGCGCCGAGTACCCCAACCGCAGGCTCGGGTGCCTCGGGTGGAAAGACTGTTGTCCGTATGTGGAGTTGGTACACCCAACAGCAGGATCTGTTCCCGAAGGTCATCAAGGCATTCGAAGACAAGCATCCGTCGATCACAATTAACAACCGTCTATTCGGGACGCCGGATCAGTACTTGCCGGCACTGCAAGCGGCGGTTTCCGCTGGCGACGTTCCTGAGATCTTCGCGCCGCACACGCGCGCGCTTACATACGGAACGCAAGGCGTTTCCGCGGATCTAAAGAAGGAACTCGGCTCTAGTTTCCTGAACGATTTCTTCCCGCCGACCAACCAAGAATACACCACCGGCGGCAAGCAGTACGCCGTCGGTTTCATGGCCCAAACCTTTGGTCTCTTCTACAACCCGGAACTCTTGGCTGCGGCCGGTGTCAATGGCGAGCCAGAGACGTGGGACGACCTCATCGCAGCTGCGGCAAAGATCAACGCCACAGGCAAGTCCACCCTAGCCTTCAGCGCCAATCCCACAACGAGTGCTGGCGACTTCTTCCTGCCGCTCATCACCCAGGTCTCGGATGATCCCACCTACTTCCTCAAGCTCGATCAACTGGAAACCGGGTTCACTTGGGATTCGGACGTCGTGCTCAAGGCGCTCCAGCTGAATGACAAGATTGTGAAGGCAAAGGTGTTCCAGCCGGGGACGACTGGCACCGCTGGGGCTCAAGCCGAACAGCTCTTCTATACCGGTGGTGCCGCCATGTTGTTCAGCGGATCGTGGAGTCCGCAGGACTTTGTCCAAAATGCTCCGCCGGAGTTCGTCAAGAAGTACAAGGTCATGAGGACTCCTGCTATCAAGAGCGGGGCACGTCACTGGACGGCGGATCAGGCGGGTGCTGGATGGTCGGTCGCGGCGGGCAGCAAGGCGAAGGATGCCGCTCTTGAGTTCCTCAAGTTCATGTACTCGGCGAAGCAGTACTCGCCCCTGATGAACGGGTCGAATAGCATGCCTTCGACGAAGAGTGCCGCCGCCTTGATCGAGAACCCGATCATTCAGCTCATGACGTCGTGGCTTCCCGATGGCTGCCCGCACATCCCATTCGGTGCGGGATCCGCGGCTGGACTGGAGCCCCTGGCAAAGATCTTCGACCAGAAGGGGTCGCCCGAAGCCGTTGCAAAGGAGATGCAGGCGGCCGTCCTGAACGCGCGCGGTTGACCGTGGCTACGAAGAATTCGCTCGCGAAGAACTCGCGCGTCGATCGGGTGCGCCCAGCGCGCCGGGAACGACGACGCGCGGGCTCGTCGTGGGGGCGACTGTATGGTGCTGAGCGCATCGCCGGCTATACGTTCCTGGTTCCGACGGTAGTCTTCTTTGCCATCTTCGTTGGCTGGCCGATCCTTTATGCCATCGGACTCAGCTTCACCAACTGGAATGGCTTCGGGCCGGCCTCCTTCACGGGATCGGCCAGCTACGTGAGAATGTTCAACGACCCAGTGGCTCGCCGAGCC
Organism: Dermatophilaceae bacterium; assembly: GCA_036834825.1. Taxonomy (GTDB): domain Bacteria; phylum Actinomycetota; class Actinomycetes; order Actinomycetales; family Dermatophilaceae; genus UBA4719. The sequence goes on along the minus strand of DAITND010000038.1, from coordinate 6,680 downwards.
TTTGTCGTGACCATTCTCTTCGCTCTGTCAACGACGGTCCTTCAGACGGTCATCCCGCTGGTGGCGGCCGTTCTGGTCAACTTTGTATGGAAGGCACTCAGCGTTGTCGTCCGTACCATACTCTTCATTCCCGCCATCGTCTCCTTTGTCGTCTCCGGGGTGCTTTGGAAACTGATCTACGATCCCAACATCGGCACGCTCAACCAAGCGCTGCATACGATTGGCCTCGGACAGTTCGCTCAGCCGTGGCTATCTAATCCATCGACCGTCTTGCCCTCGATTCTCGTGGTCTCACTTTGGGGTGCATTTGGCTTGAACATGCTCATCTTCTTTGCCGGAATACAGGGAGTCGACCCGACCCTTTACGAGGTGGCTCAGGTCGACGGCGCGAGCCGGGTGCAGCAATTCTTCTACATTACGATCCCAGGCCTCCGCATCATTACGGCGATCGTCATCGCTCTTAACCTGATGAACGGCTTCAAGGTGTTCGACATCATCTTCGTCATGACCGGCGGCGGACCGAGCCACGCGTCGGACGTGTTCGGTACCTACCTCTACACTCTCGCCTTCGGCTCGACGTCCGGTTCGATTCCGCAGCTCGGCTACGCGAGTGCCTTCAGTGTTGTTGTCATGGTGCTGTGCGGTCTCGCGGTGCTGTTCCAGGTCACCCTGGCGAGGAGGGCGAACCGATGAGCGGCACGTTGACGACACCGCAGACAACGCCGAGGGCCGCACCTCCTGGAGCTCGGCGCAGGCGCCGTATGCCGCTCGGGAAGTCGTTCGTGGCTTTCATCCTGGTTGGCCTCTGCGCGCTCACCATCTTCCCTCTCGTGTGGCTCATCCTGACTTCGTTGAGGGAACAGAACACGATCTTCAATGGTCCGTTCCTTCCGAAGCAGATCACTTTCCAGGCGTATCCCAGAGCGTGGACCGCCACTAACTTCGGTCTGCACTTTGCGAACAGCGTCTGGATCACGACGGTAACGGTCTTGGGCGTCTTGGTGTTCTCGACACTCGCTGGCTACTCTTTCGCTAAACTGCGCTTCCCATTCAAGAACCTCATCTACGTCATCCTCCTTTCGACGCTGATGATGCCTGCCACTGCATTAATCATTCCGCTGTACCTCGAGCTCAAGAAACTCGGCCTCTTGAACTCGCAAGCCGGATTGATTTTGCTCTACGTGAGCGGTTCTGCGCCCTTCGCAATGTTCCTCATGCGAGCGTTCTTCGAAACGCTCCCCGACGAGCTCGTGCAGGCCGCCCGTATAGACGGAGCCGGCGAGTTCACCATCTTCTGGCGCGTGATCTTGCCATTGGCACGCCCCGGCATTGCCGTGGTCGTCATCTTTCAGTTCCTGGCGACCTGGAACGAGTTTCTCTACGCGAACACGATATTGCAGAACACGGGTGCGTTGCCGCTGCAACCCGTGCTCTACAGCCTTATGGGCCAGTATCAAACCGACTGGCCAATGCTGACTGCTGGACTGACTATGTCGATCGTGCCGGTTATTCTGGTGTACGTATGGATGCAGCGCCAGTTCGTGGCTGGTTTGACGCTTGGCGCGGTCAAGAATTGATCTCACCACAAAGGAGAACGAGCAAGTGACCATCGAGAATATTCGCATCAACGTTTCGGACATCTCGCGGTCGGTGGACTTCTACACGCGCTACCTGCGAGCGGAAGTCGTCGGCGAGCCAACAAAGGATGATGCGGTACTTGACCTCGTGACCGCAACGATCGATCTCAAGCGAGTTGACGGCGCACAGGTATCGACCTGGGAGGCAGACGACCTGCAGAAGGGCTTCCGGCACATCGGCTTCAAGGTGGCAAAGGTGGACCCGTTGGCCGATGATCTCAAGGCCGCCGGCGTTCCGTTCCATCTCCTCCCGCTGAACGCGGAAGGCGGAGTCCGTATCACATTCTTCTTCGACCCTGACGGAACCCTCCTTGAGTTTGTCGAGGGCGATCTTCAGTACCACCGCATTGCGAATGAGCGAGGCGTTGCCGCTGAACGGGCCCTGGGTGTCCCCGAGCGCCCACGCTTCGACCATGTCGCGGTGACGGTAGACGACTTAGCAGCCACGCAAAGGTTCTACAGTTCGTTCGGGTTTGAGCACATCGGGACCATCAACCAGCCCCATGATCCTCGTGGGTTCAATATCAACTACCTCAAGGGCGGCGACACCGTTCTTGAAGTCTTCACCTACGACTCGGATAAGAGAGAAAGAACGCCGCAGCTAGACGCAGCGGGCTTTGCGAACGCGCGCCTGACTGCCACGGCGGCGGTCCAACATGGAGAGCGAGTGAACAAGCCTGCGGACGGAAGTCCTGTGTACGCAGACACTGACGGTTTCGTCTACTCGGTCGTGGACTGAGGTGGCGAGCTCGCCCGATGAGAGAGGTTGGAGGCGGCCATTAGGTGCGACCAGCCTGACGGTCACCGCGGTGTGCGCTGGAGGAGCTCCCCTGGGCAGCATGCCGGAGAACTTCGGCTACGAGGTGGCCGAGGACGACGCAGTCGCGCTCGTTCAGGCAGTTCTCTCCAGCCCTATCCGGTTCCTTGACACCGCGAATGGATACTCGGAGGGACGCAGCGAAAGTCGAATCGGTGCAGGCATCGCCCGGTCGGGCGGACTTCCCGAAGATTTCGTGGTTGCCACAAAAGTCGATGCAAGCGGCGCTGACTACTCGTGCGCCCGCGTGCGTGAGTCAGTTCGCGAGAGCAAGAGGCGTCTCGGTCTGGCGACGCTGCCATTGGTCTACCTGCACGACCCGGAGTTCCATGACTTCGCGATGATGACGGAGCCCGGCGGAGCGGTTGACGCATTGGTCCAGTTGCGCGAGGGCGGAGAGGTTGGGCACATAGGCGTCGCGGGAGGTGATGTCGTAGAGATGGCTCGCTACCTCGATCTGGGTGTATTCGAAGTCCTGCTGGTGCACAATCGCTGGACCCTCGTCGACCGAAGCGCCGCCGCGTTGATCGAACAGGCTGAGCACGCTGGAATTGCTATTGTGAATGCGGCCATCTACGGCGGCGGCATCCTTGCCCGGCCACGGGGCACGAACAAGAATTACGGGTATCGCGCGGCCAGCCAGGCAACATTGACTGCGATAGGACGCATGGCGGACCTGTGCGAGGAGTGGAGCACTGACCTTGCCACGGCGGCCTTGCAGGTATCGCTTCGCGACCAGCGGATCAGCTCTACCATCGTCGGCTTCAGCAAACAGAGCAGGCTTCGGACCATTCTGACGGCCGCTGCCACCGAGCTGCCCGAAGCCTTCTGGGGCGAGCTCGAGCAGCTCGTTCCTTCTCCCGAAAACTGGCTTGATCCCGAACGCTGACAGGACAAACGTGCTGATTGCGGTAACCGAAAACGAGGGCAGGCGACTGGTTCGCGCCCGAAAAGGAGGCATAGTCCGATGACGCTAGACAGAGCAGACTTCCCATCAGATTTCGTCTGGGGCACGGCGACCGCGGCCTACCAGGTCGAAGGTGCCACGAACGAGGGCGGCCGCGGACCGTCCATCTGGGACGACTTCGCAAGACACCCCGGCGCGATCGCCGACGGGAGCAGCGGGGACATCGCCGACGACCACTACCACCGCTTCGTCGAAGACGTGGGGATCATGGCGGACCTCGGCGTGACGGCTTACCGGTTCTCCATCGCGTGGCCGCGCATCCAACCTCAGGGCGTCGGCGCCGCGAACCCCGATGGCATCTTGTTCTACCGACGCCTTGCGGAGGCCTTGCTGCAACGCGGAATCACCCCCTTCGCGACGCTCTACCACTGGGACCTGCCGCTCGCCCTCGAAGACCGCGGAGGGTGGCTGAACAGGGACACCGCCGAACGCTTCGGGGACTATGCCGGTTTTGCCGCAGCCGAGCTCGGTGACGTCGTGACCAACTGGATCACGCTCAACGAGCCGTGGTGTTCCTCCTTCCTCGGCTACGCCTCAGGGGAGCATGCACCGGGGAAGCGAATCGGATCGCGCGCCTCGCACGCCGCCCATCACCTACTGCTCGGTCACGGTCGCGCTGTCGCTGCGATCCGAGAGGCGAGACCGTCCGCAAACGTGGGCGTCACACTCAACCTCTACTCCGTGCGTCCCGCGACGCAGAGCTCGGGCGACCTTGACGCGGCGCGCCGTATCGACGGCCTGCAGAATCGTCTCTTCCTCGATCCCATACTTCTGGGCCGGTATCCCGCGGACGTCCTGCACGATCTCGGTGAGGAGGAGTGGTTCGCCGCGAACCCCAGTACCGACGCCGTGGAGATCGCAGCGCCGATCGACTTCCTCGGGATCAACTACTACAGCAGGCACGTGGTCGCGGCCGGACCGACCACGACCACCACAACGACCACGGAGGCCAGTTCCAACCCCGGAAGTGAATCGGTTCAGTTCCTCGATACCGGTGTGCCACGTACTCAGATGGGCTGGCCGATTCACCCCGATGGTCTCATCGACGTGCTCGAGCTTGCCCACGACCGCAGCCCGGACCTGCCGCTCTATATCACCGAGAACGGCGCCGCCTACGAAGACGTCGTCACAGGCGGCGAGATCGTCGATGAGGAGCGCCGCCGCTACTTCGAACAGCATCTTGCAGCATGCGCTGACGCGCTGCGACGCGGGCTGCCGCTGAAGGGCTACTTCGCCTGGAGCCTCATCGACAACTTCGAATGGGCCTGGGGCTATACGAGGAGATTCGGCCTTGTCTACGTCGATTATGAGACGCAACGCAGAACCGTCAAACACAGCGGCCGATGGTTCGCCAACTTCCTCGCTGGACGAACTGCCGATGACTCGCCGACTTCCCCGCGTGCTGAGGAACCGCTGACGACGCGAGGCTAACCTCGCAGTGGTATGACGTGGTCCGTGCCTACCTGCGGATGCCCTTGTCCGGCATCGACATCGATGGCTGAGTTCCACGTCGTAGTCAACCGACGCCGGCAGCCCCGCGCGGAAGGAGTGAGGTCATGAGCAGGCTCCGCCTCTGGATTGCCATGTCCCTGGACGGCTTCGTCGCCGGCCCCGGGCAGGACGTCGAGAACCCGTTGGGCGTCGGCGGCATGCACCTGCATGACTGGGTGTTCCCGCTGGCCGCGTGGCGGAAGACACAGGGGTTCGAGGGCGGCGTGGTCAACGAGAGCAGCCCCGTGATCGAGGCGTCGATGGCCAATATCGGCGCGACCGTGATGGGGCGCAACATGTTCGGCGGCGGAACCGGACCGTGGGGCGACGACCCGTGGAACGGCTGGTGGGGCGACGACCCGCCATACCACCACCCGGTGTTCGTGCTGACCCACCATCCGCGCGAGCCGCTCGTATGCGAGGGCGGCACGACGTTCACGTTCGTCACCGACGGCATTAAGTCGGCCCTCGACCAGGCCAGGACTGCGGCAGCCGGGAAGGACGTCTCACTCGCGGGCGGCGCGGAAGCTGCCCGGGCGTAGCTCGATGCGGACCTGGTCGACGAGATGGAGATCAACCTGGTGCCGATCTTCCTCGGCGACGGGGAACGGCTCTTCGATCACCTGGGTGCCGGCAACCCGCAGTTTGCCCATGTCAGGACGGTGGCAGCGCCAGGAGTCACGCACCTGAACTTCGAGCGAACCTGAGGTCGGCCCAGGCTGTTCCAAGGAGCCGCGAGCGTCTCTCCGGCCAGTGCGGCCACGACCCCGGTATGGGATCGGTCACCTGTCACAGCTGAGCGCGCGGTTGTCTGGTGTAGCAAAGCTGGGCGGGGCTGCGAGGGTCAGGCTGGGACGCGCTCCTGCGTCACGGCCTGCGCGAGGGCGTCGGCGGCAAGGGCACGCCGACCACGAACCACGACCGCGAGCCCGGACAATGCCCCGGCAACGACCGCCGCGACGCCCCAGCCAATTCCGGCCAGGCCGTCGAGGCCGAGCGCGTTGTCCAGCGAGTACGCACCGGGCCCGGTAAAGGCCAGCGCGGCAGCCCCTGTGACGTAGAGCAGCGGCATCTCATTGCCGCCGCTCTGTGCCCACAGCCCTGCCGCCCAGTGGACGGACCCGGCCACCACGAGCGTGCCGATGATGGCTGCCGATGCCAGCGGGGTGAGCAGGCCGAGCGCGAGCAGCACCCCGGCTCCAGCCTCGGAGGCGCCGGCGACGATCGCCATGGGCTTGCCCGGGCGGAACCCGAGCGAGTCGAAGAACCCGCCGGCGGCGGCGAGGCCGGGACCGCCGAACAGGCCGAAGAGCTTCTGGCTGCCATGGCCGACCAGTAGTAGGCCGAGGACGAGCCGCAGAACGAGCAGACCTGTATTCACAGTGATCCCTACAAGTGGACTTTCGCACTTCCGCTTGACCTCAGGACTCTGGACATGGAGTCATAGTCTGTGCGAGTTCAGGGGCGGGTTTTGATCTCGTAGCGCAGGGTGAGGTTGGTGCCGGGGTAGCGGGTGTGGGTGGCAGTCAAGTGCTCACAGAGTTCAGCGATGGCGGTGGTGGCCCGCTGCGTTGGTAGGGGGTCGAGCCGGATGGTCAACGTGCCGTCGCGGGGGTCGATGTCGCCACTGCCGGTCAACGCCTGACGGATCAATGCATGTGCTTCGTGGTTGGCGCGGGCGTACCCGGTGTGGACGCGGATGGCGCGGGCCAGACATCCCATGGGCTTAGATGTCAAGCGGCTGCCTGTTGGGTGTGCTGGTTCCAGG
>DAITND010000037.1:0-18551 GCA_036834825.1 Dermatophilaceae bacterium | reverse complement strand
CCTCTGCAAGAGCCCTTTGTTCGTGATCCAGGCAAGGACAGAGTCGGCCACTTAGCGCCATCCGTGGTCGATCGTCAGGCAGTGGCCACGGCCCTCGACGTCCTTGATCTCGGTCATGACCGAGGACTTATGGTACGGCTTGAATGTCGTTTTGGTGATCGCCTCGGCGACGGTGCGATCCGTCCCACCCAGGGTCAGTGACACAGGACCACGAGCCTGGCTGTCGACCTCAACCATGGTCTGCGAGTACGGGTTGAGGTTTGCCGTGGCGGCCTGGAACAGCGGCCCCGCCAGAGCAGGGATCGACCAGCGCCGCCGAGCGGATTCTCGCAGGACGACATCACAGATTTCTGACTCTGGGCGCCCGCGGCGCAAACCCCTGGTCGGTCACTGGGATCGAGCTCGGTGATGACCACGAGACCACCTGTTCCCCGGCGATCAGGTCGGGATACTGCGCGGCGAGGACTCCGCTCGTCATACGCTTCTCTGGTGGACCTGGGCACGAGCACCACTTCGACGCTGGTCGTCGTCGCGCTGGGTGTTGCGGTTCTGGCTCTCGCGATCGCTGTGGGTGCTCATCTGCGCCTGTCCGGAATTCAAGCGCGGTACCGCATCCTGTGGACCGGAGGCGAAGAGGACATGGTCGCCGTTCTCTCGCGGCAATCCGGCCAGATCGCCCACCTGAACGGCGAGCTCGAGAGGATCCGCGCACAGGTCCGCCGGACCGTTGGCGATGTCGAGCAGAGTCTGCGTCACGTTGCCGTGGTCCGCTACGACGCGTTCGGCGACATGGGCGGCCAGCTGTCCTTCTCGGCGGCGATCATCGACGACCGAGGAGATGGGCTGGTCGTCAGCTCGATCCGCGGCCGCAGTGAGTCCCGCAGCTATGCCAAGGGCGTGGTCGGGGGCAACAGCGAAGTCACACTGACACCCGAGGAGCAGCAGGCGCTCGCCGCTGCCCGAACCGGAAAGGGCGCCTCATGAGCACGCGATATGGATTCCTGGGTCCCACAGGCACATTCACCGAGATGGCCCTGGCCCAATGCTCCCCGCTGGCCAACGACGCGGAGCGCATCCCGTTCGTCTCCGTCGACGCCGCGCTCGCAGCCTTGCGCGCAGGCGATCTCGAGGCAGCGATGGTGCCGATCGAGAACTCCGTGGAGGGCGGGGTCAGTGCCACCCTGGATGCACTGGCCAGTGGGGACCCGCTCGTAGTGGTCGCCGAGCAGGTTGTCCCGATCACCTTTGTCCTTGCTGCCCCCGCCGGCATTGCGCTCGCCGACATCCGGATCGTATCCACCCACCCGCACGCGTGGGCCCAGGTGCGCGCCTGGATGGGTGTGCACCTTCCCGACGTGGACTACCTACCCGGGGCTTCCACTGCCGCCGCTGCCGCAGGGCTGGCGGGCGAGCGGCCGGCATACCAGGGCGCGGTCTGCGCGCCCGCGGCCGCGGCCAACCACGGGCTCACGGTCCTGCAGGAGGACATTGGCGACAACAGCGGAGCCGTCACCCGTTTCGTGCTCGTCGCGCGGCCCGGTCAGCTACCTGCGCCGACTGGGGCCGACAAGACCTCGGTCGTGCTGTTCCAGCGCGAGGACCACCCTGGTGGCCTGCTGGAGCTGCTCGAGCAGTTCGCCGCCCGCGGCATCAACCTGACCCGGATCGAGTCCCGGCCCAACGGTGGCCGGCTCGGAGACTATTGCTTCTCGATCGACTGCGAGGGGCACGTCCACGATGAGAGGGTCGGCGAGACGCTGATGGGCCTGCAACGGGTGTGCGCCCAAGTACGCTTCCTGGGGTCTTATCCGCGGGCCGACGGTGTCGAGGCGCAGGTGTTGCGTGGCACCGGTGACAGGGAGTTCATCGAGGCCCGGGCCTGGCTGAGGAGTCTGCGCCACCAATCGTCCTGACCCTGGACGACCAGGCAGGCAAGCTGCCCACCCGGATGACCAGCGCAAGAGGCTCAACAGTCGCGGACAGGGCGTGGGCCCGGCCGACGATGTCGCCGTCAATCTGGACGGCTTCGGAATGGTCGCAGCGGATGGTCACTGACCTCAGGCGGTGGTGGTCCACTCTTTCGTGGCCCTTGCGCTTCTGGGAGATCACGCGGCCAGCCAGGGCCACCCAGCCGACGAGACCGACGGGGGACAGGATGACTGCGTCGAGCCAGCCATCGTCGACCTGCGCCTGGGGCATCAGCACCAGACCGCCGGTGATCTTGCCGCAGTTGCCGATCACGACGCTGCGCGTGCGGCGGCTGAACTCGGCCTCGTCGTCGATTTTGATCCGGACCTTGAACTGTGGACCGCGCAGGTTCTTCGCGCCGGAGAGGGTGTAGGCCAGCGGGCCGACCGTCTTCTTCAGGCGCTCCGGTGCATCAGCCATGATCGCGGCGTCGAAGCCGATGCCGGCCATGATCAGGAAGATGTGCTTTTCGGGGTGCGCGTGCTCTCCGGCGTAGTGCACGGTGAGCCGACCCACATCGATCCGCTTGTTCTGGCCGGTCAGTGCCACTTTGAGGGCGTCGTCCAGGGAGTCCATGGGCAGGTTGAGGTTGCGGGCGAGCAGGTTCGCCGTGCCGCCGGGCAGAAGGCCGATGGGAGTCTCGGTCCCGACTAGCGCTGCGGCCACGGCTCGAACGGTCCCGTCTCCACCGAGCGGGCAGATCACCGTGGCACCATCGATGACCGCCTGCCGGGCCTGGCCGGTCCCGGGGTCCTGTGCCGTTGTCTCGACCCACATCGGCTGAGCCCAGCCGGCGGCGACGCAGCCTCTGGCGACCTTTGTCCTGATCGCATCCATGTTGTCGAACTTGGTCGGGTTGACGATGATCGCGGCCACGCGCCTGGGTGCCTCGGACTCGCCTGCCCCCGCGGGGCGGAAGTGCGCGCGTGGCGGACGGCGCCGGCCGAAACGGCGGATTCCCACCGCCTGAGACATGGTGTCGCCCGAGGCCGAGCGAAGGAGCCAGGCGATCAGCAACAGCGCAGCGATAGCTGCGATGGCGATCCTTCCGGTTGTGTCTGTCACGTGGCGAGGTTACCGGAAGAGAACGAGTCACCGTCTTGAAGACCCGAGCGACCCGCCCGACGACCTGACCTGCGCGACCTGCGCGAGGATGGCCCCATGACCTCCTCCGCTGAACGTGCCGACCAGACACCCGATGACCAGGCGCCCGGCATCGAACCCGATGACAAGGACTGGACCTGGGTGTTGCAGCAACCCTGTCACGACTGCGGATTCGACGCCCGCTCTGTGGGCGGCCCGCAGGTCGCTGCGAGCCTGCGACTGAACGCCGCCCGCTGGCCGGCGGTGTGCTCCCGCGTCGATGTCAGGGCCCGGCCAGAACCAGGGGTGTGGTCACCTCTTGAGTACGCCTGTCATGTCAGGGACGTATGCCGCGTCTTCGAGTCGCGGGTGCATCTCATGCTTTCCCAGGTGGACCCGGCTTTCGAGAGCTGGAACCAGGACGACGCGGCGATCGCCGGCGCCTACGGCGCGCAGGACCCGGAAGTGGTCAGCGCTGAGCTGTCGGCGGCAGCGCAGGCTGCTGTGGCGTCCTTCGACGAGGTGGGCGACGGTAACTGGCAGCGCACGGGACGACGTACCAACGGCTCGATATTCACCATCGAGACCCTCGGCCAGTACTTCCTGCATGACCTGACCCATCACCTCCACGACGTGTCCGGCTGACCGGGTGCCTGCCCTACCGATGTGGGGTTCAGCCTTGCCGATGCGGGTTCGGCGGCCGTCGTGGTCGGCAACGGGCTCAATAGCGGGTACGGCGCGCAGATAGGCTCGGGTTCGTGATCGACATCAAGCTCCTGCGCGACCAGCCCGAAGCCGTCCGCGCCTCGCAACGTGCCCGCGGCGAGGACGAGGGGATCGTCGACGCGATCCTTGTCGCGGACGAACGACGACGCTCGTCCATCGCCCAGTTCGAGTCGTTGCGGGCCGAGCAGAAGTCGTTCGGCAAACAGGTCGCGGCGGCAAAAGGCGAGCAGAAGGCTGCGCTGGTGGCCGCAGCCAAGGCCACCTCTGACTGCGTCAAGGACCTGCAGGCTGTGGCCGCCGGTGCTGATGCCGAGCTCGCGGCGTTGATCCGCCGTGTTCCCAACGTCGTCATCGAGGGCATCCCCAGCGGTGGCGAAGATGACTACACCGTCCTGGAAACGATCGGCACTGCACGAGATTTCGCGACGGAGGGCTTTGAGCCAAAGGACCATCTCGAGCTCGCCGAAGGCCTGGACGCTCTGGACATGGAACGTGGCGCCAAGGTCAGCGGATCGCGGTTCTACTTCCTCAAGGGTGTCGGTGCACGTCTTGAGCTGGCCCTTCTCAACATGGCGGTCGCCCAAGCCGTCGAGAGCGGGTTCACCCCGATGATCACCCCCACCCTGGTCAAGGCCGACATCATGGCCGGGGCGGGGTTCCTGGACTCCCACGCCGAGGAGGTCTATCACCTGGAGGCCGACGACCTCTATCTGACCGGGACCTCAGAGGTGGCCCTGGCGGGGTACCACGCCGACGAGATCCTTGATCTCGGCAGCGGTCCCGAGCGGTATGCCGGATGGTCGGCCTGCTACCGCCGCGAGGCCGGGTCATATGGCAAGGACACCCGCGGCATCATCCGCGTGCACCAGTTCCAGAAGGTCGAGATGTTCAGCTTCTGTCGCCCGCAGGAGGCGGAGGCCGAGCACCAGCGGCTGCTCGACTGCCAGCAGCAGATGCTGGCCAAGATCGAGGTTCCCTACCGCATCATCGACACCGCGGCCGGCGACCTCGGTGGTCCGGCCGCACGCAAGTTTGACTGCGAGGCATGGGTTCCGACACAGGGCCGCTACCGCGAGCTGACGTCGACCTCGAACTGCACGACCTATCAGGCCCGCCGTCTCAACATTCGTGAGCGCGACCCGCAGGCCGAGGGCAACGCCACGCGGCACGTTGCGACCGTCAACGGCACGCTGGGTACGACTCGCTGGTTGGTGGCGATCCTGGAAAACCACCAGCAGGCCGACGGCTCGGTCCTCGTACCTGCCGCGCTGCGACCCTTCCTCGGAATCGACGTCCTGACGCCGACGGCTTAGCTGGACTCGGGATGGCAAGAAGGCTGATCGCCCTCGATCTTGACGGCACAATGCTGCGACGCGACGGCTTGATGTCGCCGGTGGTTCGTGGGGCAGTGCGCGAGGTCGCCGAGGCCGGTCTGCACGTGGTCATCGCGACTGGCCGAGGCATCGGGACCACCATGCCGATCGTTTCCCACCTCGGGCTGGAGCGTGGTTTCGTGGTCTGCTCCAACGGTGCGGTGACCGCCGAGCTGGACCCCGACGAACCTAAGGGCTATCGGATCCTTGAGGTCGTGACCTTCGACCCGGGTCCGGCACTGGAGATGCTGCGCGGGTCTTGGCCGGACGCCGAGGTCGCGGTGGAGGAGGTTGGGGTCGGTTTCAAGGTGAGCGGTCCGTTCCCTGACGGCGAGCTGGTCGGTGAGGTGCGAGTTATCCCCTGGGCTGAGCTCTCGGCTTCACCCGCGACCCGGGTGACCTTCCGCAGCCCGACCGGCACCGCCCAGGACTTCCTGGAGCTGGTTGAGCGGATCGGCCTGCACTCGGTGAACTATGCCGTGGGATTCACGGCGTGGCTGGACATCAACCCTGAGGGGGTCTCGAAGGCCTCGGCCCTCGAGCTGGTCCGGCGTCGGTTGTGCGTCGAGCCCGCGCAGACCGCTGCCGTGGGTGACCAGCGCAATGACCTCGAGATTCTTCACTGGGCGGCTCGCAGCGTCGCGATGGGCAACGCTCCCGATGAGGTCAAGGCCATCGCCGATGAAGTCACCCTCGATGTCGACCATGACGGTCTGGTCCCCGTCCTGAAGTCGTTGCTGGGCTGACGATTGTCTATTGCTGCGAGCCGAGTACTGGCATGCTGTGCGGGTCATGCCTGAGCTCATCATCACCTCGCCGGCCAACGCCCGCTTGAAGCCACTTGTTTCCTTGCGTCGTCGTCGTGCGCGCGAGGATGCAGGGCTCACCCTCATCGAGGGGTATGACGAGCTGTCCCTTGCGCTGGACGCGGGTGTGGTGCCGCGAACCGTCTATTTCTGTCTCGAGCTCATGCTTGACCCCGTGGTGCAGCAGGACGTCGTGCGGCGGGTGCAGGCGTTGGGCTCGGACACCCAGCAGCTCGGGCGCGTGGCGTTCGAGAAGGTCGCTTACCGCGAGGGCCCTGACGGTTTCCTTGCCGTGGTGGACTCGGTGGTGCGTTCGTGCGCCGACCTGAGCGTCGGGCCGACGCCGCTGGCCCTGATCTGCCAGGGGGTAGAGAAGCCGGGCAACCTCGGCGCGATGTTGCGCACGGCCGATGCTGCCGGTGTTGAGGCCGTGGTGGCCGTCGATCCCGTTACGGACTGGAGCAACCCCAACCTGGTGCGCGCCAGCAAGGGCACGGTGTTCTCGGTGCCGGTCGCGTCCGCTGGTACCCCCGAGGCATTGACGTGGTTGTCGGAGCACGGTATCGCCCTCGCCGCCACGACGCCGGACACGGATCTGTACTACACGGAAGTGGACTACAGAGGGCCGATCGCCATCGCTGTGGGGGCCGAGAAGTACGGCCTGACCGACGAGATCTTGGCGGCCGCGACATACAGGATCCGTATCCCGATGGCGGGCCGGGCCAACTCCCTCAACGTTGCGACGTCGGCAGCCGTGGTCATCTACGAAGCGGTCCGCCAACGCGGGGGGCGTTGACGCCCACCCATGCGGATGACAACGCCACAGCGAGCAGAACGGACCCCGGTCAGAAACCCACTGTGTCGAAGTGTCACGATGGCGGTATGCGAGTTGACCATGTTTCATATGCCGCCGAAACGGATGGCCTGACAGCGACAGCCCAGCGCCTCGCCAAGCAACTGGGCGTAATGGCGGTCGATGGGGGTATCCATCCCCGCTTCGGAACTCGCAACATGATCATCCCCCTTGCCCATGAACGGTTTGTCGAGGTCGTCACGGTCCTTGACCATCCCGCCTCTGACAAGGCACCGTTCGGCCAAGCCGTTCGCGCCCGTTCCGAGGCGGGCGGTGGCTGGCTGGGATGGGTTGTCAGCGTCGACGATCTTTCCGAGGCGGAGCAGCGGCTAGGTCGCGAGGCCGTGGCCGGCTGCCGGCGCCGTCCCGATGGCGTAGAGCTCAAGTGGCGCCAGCTTGGTGTCAAGGGACTGATGGCCGACCCGCAGCTGCCGTTCTACATCCACTGGGAAGACAAGAGCGTTCACCCCTCAGTCGGGGCCACCGCCGACGTCACCATCAGCGGCCTGCAGATCGCGGGCGACCCCGACCGGGTCTGCGAGTGGCTCGGCCTGCCCGTTGACCAGACCTCGACAGTCATCGACTTCACCTTCGTCGCGCCGCACGGCACTCCGGGCCTGCTCACTGTCACGTTCGACACGCCCAAGGGTCCTGTCACCATCTGAGCTGGATCGGGCGGCGTGGTATCGGATCACGTGGCGTTGGATTGCGGCGCCGGAGCACGCCACTTTGGTCCGGTGAGAGCGCCACGGTAGGTTTTGTCTATGCGCAGCAGCTTCCGCTTCAAGGCCATGAATGTCATTCATCGCATCGTGCTCGCAGTCACTGGCGGGCGCCTGGGGTGGACCGCGATGGACATGCCGGTGCTGGAGCTCACCACCACTGGTCGCAAGAGCGGTCAGCCCCATTCGGTCATGCTCACTTCACCACTGCAAGAAGGTGCCGTTTTCGTCGTGGTGGCATCCGGTGGTGGCGATGTCCGCCCGCCCGCATGGTTTCTCAACCTGAGGGACGACCCTGACGTCCAGGTCAGGCTGCAGGGGGAGCCCAGGCACCAGCGACGTGGGCGCGTCGCGACAACGCTGGAGCGCGAGAGGTTGTGGCCACTGGTCATTGCCGACCACAACAACTATGCCGGCTACCAGGACAAGACCACCCGCGAGATCGCGTTGGTGCTCCTCGAGCCGGTTGGCTGACCCTTCGTTCATCGCTCGCGGGTGGCGATGAAGAGCGTGTGCCCACTGCTGCCCTTGGGCACGAAGCGCTCGCGGTCGATTGCGAGTCCGGCCGACTCGATCCAGGCTCGATAGGTCGCGGCCCCGGGGTGGCTCCATGACGTGGGGGTGCCACCCAGCCAGTTGTTGTCTGTGCAGCTGCACGCCGGTGTGCCCGACGGTCGCGACGAAGAGCCCGCCCGGGCGCAGCCATCGAGCAGCCCGCGCGAGGACGCCGGGCTGGTCGGTGACCGGAACGTGGATCAGAGCGAAGAAGCTGACCACAGCGTCGAAGCTGCCCACGTCGAAGGCGACCTCGTCGACCGAGGTCACGTCGCCTCGAAGAAACGTCCCTTCCGGCACTAGTTCTCGCGCCCGCTCGACCATGGTGTCGCTCAAGTCGACGCCCGTGACGCGAAACCCGTTGTCAGACAACCACTTCGCAGCTGGTATGCCGTTGCCGCACCCGCGGTCGAGCACATCTGCACACGCTGGAGCGCGGTCGCGGACATTTCCGAGCCACTCGGCATACTGCCCCTGTGTCGCGTCGTCAGCGATGTCGGCGCGGTAGGCGCGGGACAGGACGTTACAGCCTGCGCGAACGAGGGCGCTTTGGCCCTGGCCTTCGCCCACGTCAGCCGAGGTAGTCGACGAGCCGTGCGGCCAACCCGACGTAGGTCTGGGGGGTCATCTCAAGGAAGCGGCGCTCGATGTCCCGGGGCAGGCCCAGGCTCCCGACGAACTCGCGCAGGTCTTCGCCGCCGATTCGGCGGCCGCGGGTGAGCTCCTTGAGCCGCTCGTAGGGGTTCTCCATACCCTCGACACCCTGAGCCCCGAGTGCACGCATCACGGACTGGATGGGCTCGCCGAGCACCTCCCAGTTGGCCTCGAGGTCGGCCGCCATAGCGGTCGGCACGGCGTCGAGCCCGGCCAGGCCTCGGGCGGCGTTGTCGATCGCGAGCAGCGAGTGGCCGAAAGCGGTGCCGATGTTGCGTTGCATGCTCGAGTCGGTGAGGTCGCGCTGCATCCGGGACTGCACCAGGGTTGAGGCGAGCACGTCCAGCAGAGCGTTGGAGACCTCGAGGTTGGCCTCGGCGTTCTCGAAGCGGATCGGGTTGACCTTGTGGGGCATCGTCGATGAGCCGACGGTGCCCTGGCCGCGCACCTGGGCGAAGTAGCCCATCGAGATGTAGGTCCAGAAGTCGGTGCAGAGGTTGTGCAGGATCCGGTTGAAGCGGGCGATGTCGCTGTAGAGCTCGGCCTGCCAGTCGTGACTCTCGATCTGCGTGGTCAACGGGTTCCAAGTCAGGCCAAGTGATTCCACGAACGTCTTGCTGATCGCCGGCCAGTCCGCGTCGGGCACCGCAGCGACGTGTGCGCCATACGTGCCGGTTGCCCCGTTCAGCTTTCCGAGGTATTCCGCGCGGCCGATCCGGGAGAGCTGCCGCTGCAACCGGTAGGCCAGCACCGCGATTTCCTTGCCCATGGTGGTCGGCGTCGCAGGCTGACCATGGGTGCGTGCCAGGAGCGGGACGTCGCGCAGGTCGCGGGCCATCGCTGCGACCGCGTCGACGAGGGTGGTGGCTCGTGGCAGCCAGACCTGCTGCACGGCCCCTTTGATCATCAGTGCGTACGACAGATTGTTGATGTCCTCGCTGGTACAGCCAAAGTGGATCAGCTCAGATATCGCAGCCAGGCCTGTGGCCGCTTCGCCGCCCATCGCGGCGAGGCGACGCTTGAGGTAGTACTCGACGGCCTTGACGTCGTGGACTGTCTCCCGCTCGAGCTCGGCGAGCTCGGCGATGTCGCCGGGGCCGAAGTCCTCCACGACGGCCAGCAGGCGTGTCTGCTCGTCGGCGGTGAGCGCGCGAACATTAGCGATGATCTGGGCTGTGGTGAGGTGGATCAGCCACTCGACCTCGACATGGACGCGCTCGCGGTTCAGCGCCGCCTCAGAAAGGTGGTCAACCAGTGGGGCGACGGTTGGGCGATAGCGGCCGTCGAGGGCGCCAAGAGCGATGGGCGGGGACGCGTCAGCAAGCGAGACCATGATGGCCATCCTCCCAGAGTCCGGGCTGTTCCTCGAACACTGGTCGGTCACGTTTGATGAGCCGCCGAGACAGTCTCCTGCACCGAAACCGTGTCTGAGGTTCCCGGTCGAAGGCTGATACGTAGCCGGGTGGGACGCCGGTCGATGGTGTGGTCCGGCTCACGTGCAGCCTCCCACTGGGGCCTGACAGCCGCCACCTCAACCACCACGGCACAAACCTCAGGGTGCCATGCCCTCCGGCAGAGGTGAGGCACCTTCCGGGTGCAGCGCGCCGGCCTCCTGCTCGGGCACAGAGGTGGCGGGCTGCCTGGCTGTCTCGGCCAGCACAATCCCAACTAGGACGACGACTGTCCCGACAATCTGGAGCGTGTTGAGGGACTCCCCGAGCAGCACCCAGGCGATCATGCCGGCGCCCACTGGCTCGAGCATCCCGATCAGACCCACCCGGGCCGGTCCGAGTCGGGCAACGGCCAAAAGCACGAGAAGGAACGGCGCGACGGTGCCGAGCACGATGATCCACAGGACCATCAGCCACAGCGGGGCACTGCCGGGTAGGGCGCCGGGCAGATCGAGCGTGTGAGTGAGCCGTGCGAACGGGAACTCCTGCCATGGCGAGACGATGGCCCAGAGGATGGCGGAGAAGCCAAAGCTGAAGCCCATCAACGAGATCGGGTCGCGTTCCCGCTGACCGTGCTCGCCCATCAGGTAGTAGCAGGCCAGCGCTGCCCCGGCCCCGACTGCGCTGATCAGGCCGACTGGATCGAGGGTTATGCCCTTCCAGAACTGGGCCACCAGGGCCAGACCTCCCAGCGCGCAGGCCAGGCCCAGCCAGAGCCGGGACTTCACTTGCTCTTTTTGGACGAAGCGCACCCACAAGGCCACCATGAGCGGCGCGGTGTACTCGAACAGCAGGGCGATGCCAACGGGCATCCGCTGGATCGCCACGAAATAGAGCCACTGGACCATCGCGATGCCGGTGACCCCATAGAGCGCCAGGAAGCCCAGCTCGCGCCGACTGACGCGCAGAGAGGCCGGGCTTCTCACGGCTGTAATGGCCATCAGTATCAGCGCGGTTCCGGCACTGCGCATGGAGACGAGCTCGAGGGAGGAGACGCCGTTCTGCAGTGCGACCTTGCTGACATTGCCGTTCACCGCGAACAGGAGGGCAGCGCCGATGGCCAGGAGCACACCTGTCGAGGTATGCGACCACCTCGTGTGCCAGCGATGCCAAGTCACCGGCCCATGTTGGCCTATCTGCAGACACCGCGGTCGTGCAGGGTCAGAGGACGGTCATCCGGTCGACTCTGCAGGAGCTCCTCGGACCTGTGAGTCTGTCGCAAGCATTTGACCCAAGGTGTCCCGAGGGCAACCGTGCTCGTTGTCACGGCTTTGTGAGACAACCTAGGCTCTCATGAACGATCGCGTCGGCGTGGTCGTGGTTCCGCTCCTCCTCGTCGCCGTCTGGCTCGTGCGGGCGCCGCGGCGTTGGGGGCGGTCTCGGCGTCTCCTTGAGCGCGACCCGTCTCGCTGTGGCGCACTGGCCGGACGTCGTGAGGCGGTGCGGTGGCGCTGGGCGGGCCTCGGGTTGGTCCCCGCCGACGACATCCTGGGCCGCCGTTCGGCCGAAGCCGTTGTCGCCGCCACCGGGGTGATGGTTGCCACTTTGCTGTTCGGGGTCGCCCTCAACGCCGGAGCCCCTTGATCGGCCTCTCCTGCTCGCTGGCGTCGTGGCCTGGTGTGGGCGTCGCCCCGCTGGTGGTCAAGGCGCTGATGTTGCCGCTCGCCGTCGGGCGCCTCGCCCCTGATGGTCGGCCCGCGCTTGTGTCCGCCGGAGCTGGGAGGGCCCGCAGCAGCAGGTCTGGCCGCCCGCCGATGAGCCCCACGCTGACCGTCACTCTCGATGACCCGACGCTGACCGTCACTCTCCATGACCCGACGCCTCGGTACGAGCAGCTAGCCCGTCAGCTGGTCGATCTGATCGAGGGCGGAGTACTTGTGCAGGGTGGGCGACTCCGCCGGCTACGTCAGCTCGCCGGCGACCTGGGCCTGGCAGTCGGCGCAGTCGCAAGGACATACCGCGAGCTGGAGGCCGCCGGACTCGTCGGGTCCCGACGTGGTGGGGGGACCAGGGTCGCGGTCGCTGCGCGCAAGCCGTCCGCGCGGGAAAGGCGGGCGCGGCTGGCCAGTCCCACTGCGGCATACGTCACGAAGGCCCGAGCCCTGGGCGCAACCGACGCCGAGATCACCGAAGCGCTCCGGGCCCAACCCACCTGACGCGGGGCCTTGACACATGTAGGCTATGGACAGTAGCTTTTTGGCTATGGACAATATCAAGTCTGTAGAGCTTCAGCTTCTAGACGTTCCGGGCGGTCGGCTGGCCTATGACGTCACCGGACCCGACCATGCGGGGCTGGTTCTGTGCGTCGCCGGCATGGGCGACACTCGCGCCGCCTTCCGTTTCCTGGCCCCGAAGTTGGTCGAGGCGGGCTACCGCGTCGCACGTATGGACCAACGCGGTCACGGCGCGTCGAGCGCGACTTGGGCCGGCTACGGGAGCCCGGCGACTGGCGAGGACATGCTCGCGCTGATCCGCCACCTGAGCGGGCCCGCAACGATCATTGGACACTCCAACGCCGCCGCCGCAGCGATCTGGGCGGCCGCACAGGAACCCGGGCTGGTCAGCGGGCTCGCCCTCGTGGACCCGTTCCTGCAGGACGGCAAAATGTCCCCCATCCTGCGACTGGCCGAGAAGATCGTTACTGGCAGCCCCTGGCTCTGGACCCGGTTCTACTACCCGTCGCTCTACAAGGCCGCCAAGCCCGCCGACTTCGACGAATATCTGGTGGCCATGAGGGCATCACTGCACGAGCCCGGGCGGATGGCCGCGCTGAGAGGTGTGGCGACCGAGCAGGAGCGGTGCCGTGCCCGAATTCCCGAGCTGCGTTGCCCGGTGCGAATCGTCATGGGTACCAAGGACCCTGACTTCCCGGACGCCGTTGTCGCAGCCACGAAGGGTGAGGCGCTGGTTGGTCAGTACACCGAAGTCAGCCTCGAGTTGATCGAGGGTGCGGGGCACTACCCGCACGCGGAGGTGCCCGAGGTGACTGCGTCGGCGATCCTGCCGTTCCTGGCTGACGTCGTCAGTGCCTAGACCCCGCCTGTCCACGGCCTCTGTGGTCGACGCGGCGGTCGAACTGGTCGACGCACAGGGACCGGGGGCCCTGACTCTGGCCGCCGTCGCCCGCCGCACGGGTGTCGCCGCACCTTCGCTCTACAAGCATGTCCATAGCGTGGAGGCGTTGCAGCAGAAGGTCTCTGCTCGGGTGACGGCTGAGCTGGCCAACGTCCTGTCGGCTGCTGTGGCCGGCCGGTCGGGGGAGGACGCCGTCCGGTCCCTGGCCCACGCCTATCATGACTACGCGCTGTCCCACCCCGGCCGATACCCGCTGACCCAACGCGTGCCCGACGCCCAGGATCCGGAGCACGTGGCCGCGAGTGAGCGGGCAGTGCAGGCCGTGTTCGCCGCGCTTCGTGGCTATGGGTTGGGTGGCGATGAGGCGATTCATGCCACCAGGGTGGCGCGCAGCGCCCTTCACGGTTTCGTCAGTCTGGAGCTCGACGACGGTTTCGGGTTGCCGCAGGATGTCGGGGGCACCTTCGAGCGTCTTGTCTCGGCGCTGCACGTGAACCTGCGCAACTGGGGAGAAGTGGCCCCATGATCCGCACGAGCAGCCTTGGCGTCGCCTTCCTGCTCGAGCTTACGGTGCTCTTCGCGGTCGGCCTCTGAGGGCGAACCATGACCCAGGGTTGGCCGGCTCGGCTCCTCGCCGGTCCGGGCGGGGTCCTGCTGATGGGGGTCATCTGGGGCATTCTTGCGTCGCCGAAGGCCTCCGCCCCCAGCACGGCGCGGCCGACGTGGTCTTCCGGATTGCGTGGTTTGGAGTGGAGTGGAGTGGAGGCACTTGCCTTCTGGGCGGCCGGCCTACCCTTCGCGGGCTTGGCGCTCCCGTGGTCTACCTCGTCAACGCCCTGATGCTGGGCAGCCCGTGACGTGATCGCCGGCTGACGGGGCCCGCGCCGACCAGGCTCACCCGGGAACGAGGAAGGGTCAAACCACGCTGGCCGGATCACCCATGTGCAGTGAGAGGTCGATGACCCGGTCAAAACCAGCGAGACCGTCGCGGCGGTGGGTGACCATGACTACCGACTGGCCCCTCGCGGATCGGGTGAGGTCGCCCATGACCGCGTCCGCGGTGGCGTGGTCCAGGTGGGCCACGGGCTCGTCGAGCAGCAGCACCGGGCGCTTCGAAAGCAGAGCCCGAGCCAGTCCGAGACGCGCTCGTTCTCCGCCGGAGACGCCGCGCCCGCCCGCACCGACGACGGTGTCGAGCCCCTGGTCGAGCTCCCTGAACCACTGGGTCAGACCCGCATGATCCAGGGCCTCGATGAGAACAGGATCGGCAGGCTCCGGTCGGGCCAGCGCAAGGTTGGCGCGCAGCGTGGAGGCGAAGAGATGCGGTTCGTCGTCCAGGACGGCGAACGTCCGGCGAACCTGCCCGAGCTCGAGCGCCAAGGCGTCCTGATCACCGAGCCGGTAGCTGCCGCCCGTGGGGTCCAGCGCCCGGGCTAGCACGGCAAGAAGGGTGGACTTTCCGCAACCGTTGGGGCCCGTGATGGCCAGCCGGGTTCCGGGTTGGATCTGCAGGTCCAGTGGTCCGACGTCGGGCCCGGTGCCGGACCAGGCAGCCGTCAGCTCGCTCACGCAGATATGCGGCGAAATACCCGCCATGGGTCCCGGTGATTGGACCCCGGTGGCAAGGACAGCCGACGGTTGATCCAGCAGCGCGGCCAGCCGGACGGCGCTGGCCTGGGATCGGGCGAGGGCGCGGACGGCATCGGGCAGAGTCGAGAAGGCATCACCCAGCGCGATGGGCGTCAGGACCAGGAGCGCGGCCACGGGCGTCGAGATCGTCGTGCCGACGCTCGGCAGAATGACGGCCGTCATCGCGACGGTGCCGGCGGCGGTCAGCAGGAGCAGGAGCCCTGCCGCCATGGCGCGACCACGGCTCTGTCGCCCGGCCGCTCGGGACAGGTCTGCATGGGCGGTGGCCAACCAGGCCTGGGCCCGGTCACTGGCACCGATGGCCTGGAGCTCACCGGCATTGCCGGACACCAGGGCGGTAACGCGGGAGAGCTCTGCACGGGCGCGCAGCAAAGTCTGTTGGGATCGCCTCTCCAACCGCCATCCAAGGACCAGGATGGGAGCCGTGAGTGCCGCCATGGCGGCAATGACAAGGCCGGCCGCAGGACAGAGAAAGACGAGGACGAGGGTGGCCACGGTACTTGCCACGACGGCCGCCAGTACTGGCACGGTGACCCTGACCTGCGCGTCCACGATGTCGCTCAGGTCGTCGACGACCCCGGTCAGAAGGTCGGCTCGGCCGCGACGTCCAAGTCGGGCCGGCGTCAGTGGGATGAGCCGTTGGTAGGCCGTGGTGCGTCGGTCTGCGAGGTCGGCGAGTGCGGCGTCGTGTGAGCGCAGGCGCTCCCAGTAGCGAAAGGTGGGCCGGGCCATGCCGAACGCGCGCACGGCCACGATCGCGGTGAGCAGCAAGAGAATGACAGGGCGTTGGCTGGCGCGCACGATCAGCCAGCCGGAGGTGGCGGTCAGGGCGATACCCGATGTGGTCGCAACACCACCGAGCAGGCCAGCGCCAACAATCGCCGCGGTCGTCTGTCTCGCCCGGGGCGACCGGATCCCTGGGCTCGCGCCGGCAGAGATCTTACGGGGGCTCGGAGTCTTCATGAAAGGAGCACCGCGAGGTTCGGGGCGGGACGTGGGACCAAGTGGATGTGCTCGTCGGCGAGGGCGAGCAGCTCGGGCCGGTGCGTGACGGCCACAACGGTGCGCAGCTCGGCCAGCTTCTGTATCAGCTGGTGTGCCAACGCCGCTGACTCTTCGTCGAGGTGGGCCGTGGGCTCATCGAGCAGCACCAGTGGGGCAGGCGACAGGGCGGCTCTGGCCAGAGTGAGACGGGCCCGCTGACCGGCCGACAGGCCGAAGCCGTCGTCACCGAGCCGGGTGTCCAAGCCGCGCTCAAGAGTGACGACCATGAGATCCAGCCCGACGACGCCCAGGACATGCCAGAGCTCGTCCTCGGTGCAGTCGTTCCCGAGGGTGAGGTTGTCTCGCACCGTCCCCGCTGCGAGGAAGGGGCGTTGGGTGACCAGATGGGAACGGGGTGCGGTGATGGTGCCGGAGGTCGGTCGGCGGAGCCCGGCCAGCAGCTCCAGCAGCGTCGACTTGCCGACCCCAGACGGGCCGGTCACTACTGTGAGCCCGACGGGGAGGTTGAAGGACACATCCTTGAGCACGTCGGTGGTCGCGCCCGGGAAGCCGTATCCCACCGCCTCGCCCACCACAGGACAGGGCTCGAGGGTCGTCTCGTTGTCGTCGAGCGCAAAGACTGTGTCGTCAGCGGCATCTTGTCCGGGGACGGCCGCGTCAATCTCGGCGAGGGCATCGTTGAGGGCTTCGGCTCCGTCCGCTGCGGAGTGGAACTCCGTGCCCACCCGACGGATCGGCCAATAGGCCTCTGGTGCCAGGAGAATGGCCAACATGGCGGTGTCCAGTGACATTGAGCCCGTTGCCAGGCGGATGCCGACACTCACCGCTACCAGCGCCACGGAGATGGTGGCCAGCAGCTCGAGCGCCGCAGAGCTCATGAAGGCCAGCCGCAGCGTCTTCATCGTTGCGAGCCGGTGCTGTTGGCTCACGGTGGCTATCGAGCCCACCTGGGCTTCGGCCCGCCCGTACGACGCCAGGGTTGGCAGGCCCCGCATCACGTCAAGGAAGTGTCCGGACAAGGCTGACAGCGACCGCCATCGACGCTGGGTCGACTCCTGGGTGGTGCGGCCGATGAGAGCCGCGAAGACGGGCAACAACGGGACCGTCAACGCCACGATCAGGGCGCTGGGCCAGTCGACGAACGCCAGGGTGCCGATGGCGAGCAGCGGCAGGAAGGCCCCGGAGACCAGCGCTGGGAGGTAGCGAGCGACATACGGCTCGACGCTGGTCATTCCCTGAGTCGCCAGGGCTTGTGCGCGTCCTGCCTGCGGGCGTGAGTCAGCGTCACGATCAAGCCAAGCTCCGATGAGATGCTCTCGCAGGACGGTCGACACCCGCATTCCGGCCCAGGTGCCGACCAGCTCGTTTGCCGCCGCCAGCAGCGCCCGGACGATGAACAGGCCCACCAGCCACAGGCTGGGTGTCAGCACCTGACGGCCCTCGACCACGGCCACCACCAGGGCGGTCGCGGCGAACGCGAGTGCGATCGTCGCGAGACCCTGCGCGACACCGATGGCCCCAAGGGCGAGCACCGGTCGCCGCGTCGCGGGGACCTGGGTCAGAAGCCGGCGGTCGAACGGGCGGGTCACAGCGTTGTGCCCACACTGATCGCCGGGATGTGCTGGGTGCCGATCCGCCTACGGAACGTCCAGTAGGTCCACGACGTGTACACCAAGACGATGGGGGTGAACACCGCTGCCACCCAGGTCATGATCGTCAACGTGTATGCCGTGCTGCTCGCGTTCGTCGTCGTCAGGGAGTACGCGGCGTTGGTGGTGGAAGGCATCACGTTGGGGAACAGCGCCAGGAACAGGGTGGCTACGGCGGCCCCGATCGCGACGAAAGTCCCGACGAAGCCCCATCCCTCGCGATCACGGAATGCGGCGAACAACCCGGCGAGCAAGGCCATTGCCGCCACGACCGAGGCGGTCCATGACCACATCGAACCGGTCGACGCGTTGATGGTGACCAGCAGGACCACCGCGAGCACTGCCGCCACGGCGCCGAGCCTCAGCGAGAGCGCTCGTGCCTCGTGCCTGATATCGCCCTCGGTCTTGAGCGTGATGAAGATCGCGCCGTGGGTCAGGAAGAGCGCCACTGTGGTCAGTCCGCCGAGCAGCCCGACCGGGTTGAGCAGGGTGAACAGGTTGCCCGTGTACTCCTTGGCGGCGTTGATCGGCAGGCCCATCACAACGTTTGTCAGCGCGACTCCCCACAGCAGGGCCGGGAGCGCAGAACCGACAAAGATGGCAATGTCCCAGCGTTTGCGCCAGGTCGGGTTGTCTACCTTGCCCCGGTAGTCGAAGCCCAGGGCCCGCACGATGAGTGCGACCAGGATGATCAGCAACGGCAGGTAGAAACCGCTGAACATCGTGGCGTACCAGTGCGGAAACGCGGCGAAGGTGGCACCGCCGGCAGTGATCAGCCACACCTCGTTGCCGTCCCAGACCGGGCCGATCGTGTTCAGCAGCACACGCTTTCGCACCTCGCCCTGCTCACCCCGGCCAAGGACCGGCATCAGCATGCCGACACCGAAGTCAAAGCCCTCCAGGACGAAGTAGCCGGTCCACAAGACGGCGATCAGGATGAACCAGACGGTGGTGAGCTCCATGATGTCCCTCTATGTCTTG
>DAITND010000036.1:9049-18842 GCA_036834825.1 Dermatophilaceae bacterium | reverse complement strand
GATCTGGTCGTAGCGTCCGATGTCGGATGCGGGCCCGGAGGTCAACGGCAGCAGCGGTCGATGCTTGCCCACCACAGCGTGCAGCCCAAGACGCGACCCCGCTTTGACAACGGGAGCGACAGGTACCGGAACCGGGGTACCCCAAAGCGATGACCACGAGGGGTAGAACCCGTAGTCCCGGTTCACGCTGACGGCCACCGCACTGATAGCCGATGCCTGTGCGAGCAGCATGCCGACCAGGATCGTGATAGCCCAGCGAGGCTTCCTGGGCGCTCGACGGTAGAGCAGGAGCAACGCCACCGGGATGGCAAGGGCCAAGCAGACGCACAAGGCCAAGAACCGCAGTGATGTCAGGGGCATGGATGTCCTCTCGTGGTGCTCACACAGGCAAGAGGTAACGCGACAGAATCCTACGTGTTCGTCCACGTCCAAGGACGCGAGTTGACTAGCCGACACTGCACTGTTTTGGGCCGCCCATCATGGCCTCAGGCACCGCACTTCGATCGAGCGGGAACCGTGCCAGACAGCGTGTTCAACGCACTGCTGGCCGCGTGGTTGGTCGCTGTCCGCGTCCGGGGCGCCTATCGTGACCAGTGCCTGGCGCGATCACCTGATCGTGGCCTGTCAGAAGCCGCACCAACCAGGAGGACCGGTGGCCAAAGAGTCCCATCCCAGCAGTGCCGCCAATACGTTCTTCGACGCGCTTGCGGGACACCCTGAAGGACACCGAACCGCTCGGTCCGGTTGGCTGCGCGCGGCCGTGCTGGGGGCCAATGACGGTTTGGTGTCCACCTCGAGCCTGCTGGTGGGCGTAGCGGCCAGCGGTGCATCGACCGGAGCGATCCTGACCGCAGGTACCGCGGGGCTGGCGGCTGGCGCGATGGCCATGGCGGCAGGTGAGTATGTCTCGGTCAGCTCGCAGTCCGACGTGGAGCGCGCCGACCGGCAGACCGAGATCGCCGAGCTTGCCGCCGATCCCGAAGGAGAGCTCGAAGAACTCACCCAGATCTACCAGGCCCGCGGAGTTCCGCGCGAGCTCGCTGAGCAGGTCGCCGTGGCCCTGCACGCTGACGACCCTCTCCAGGCTCACCTACGCGACGAGCTCGGACATCACGAGTCGACGAAGGCGCGACCACGGCAGGCCGCCGGGGCGTCGGCAGCCAGCTTCGCCGTCGGCGGCCTGGTCCCCTTCCTCGGCATGCTCGCAGCCGGCCAGGGGGCCCGGCTGGTCCTGATCGTGTCGGTGACCATCGTGGGTCTGGCGGTTGCGGGGGTGCTGGGCGCCCGCGCTGCTGGCACGACTCTGCTGCGTCCCACCCTGCGAGTCGTCCTCGGCGGCAGCGCGGCCATGATCGTGACCGCAGCCATCGGCCAGATCGCGCACGTATCCGGCATCTAGGTGGCACTCTTGGTTTCCCGGCAGGCTCTGGGGTCCCCGCAGGACAACCGATTACGCTGAGCCCGGTGAACCGGCGACAGGTGCTCCAGGCGACGGCCGCCGCCACCCTTCTCGTGCTAGCGGTGGTCGCCAACAGCGCACTTCGCACCAGCGGCGCCGCTTCCAGCAAGCCCTCGCAGACCAGCCCGACAGTGCGGCTCGTGGTCATCGGCACCGGTGGTCTGAGCCCCGCCGACATCGATCCGACCCGCACCCCGAACCTCTGGAGACTGCTGCGTGAGGGCTCCTCGGCCGCACTAAACGTCACCGCCGTCCACGCCAACACATGCCCCATCGACGGGTGGCTGACGTTGTCGGCGGGCAACCGGGCCGGACAGCCGGACGATGGCCCAAGGGCCCCGGCCTGCCGGCCGATCCCGGACGTCAAGAGCGGATTCATCACCGGCTGGGACTCGCTCGTGGCCGCAGCTGCCAACCGGCCCTACGGCTCGCGGCTGGGTACGCTGTCACAGGTTCTGGCGAGCCACGGCCAGTGCATCTCGGCGATCGGGCCCGGGGCAGCCCTGGGCGCGGCGCCGGTCAGCGACGGCGTCGTGCCCCGCTTCCACAGCCTTGACACCTCCAACCTGAGCGTCGGTCTCGCGGCCTGCCCCACCGCGCTGGTCGACGTGGGCGCCATTCGTGACCCGAACGACGTCGACGTCGCCGACCCGGACCAGCCTGCGCTCTCCCACGATCAGCAGCTGGCGGCCGTCGACCAGCAGGTCGGACACGTCGTGGCGGCTGCTCCCCATGGCGCGGACGTCGTGGTTGTCAGCCTCGCGGACGCGGGGCGACGCCCCGGGTTGAGGGTGGTACTTGCCACGGGCCAGGGGTTCGGACCGGGCACGCTCTACTCTCCCTCGACCCACCAGCCCGGACTCGTCCAGCTCGACGACATCACCGCCACGATCCTCACCCACGCCGGGGTGGCCGTGCCTTCGGAGGTGAGCGGCTCGCCGCTGCAGCGCATGCCCGCCCCGAACGACTCGGAAGCGCTGGCCCAGCGCCGCCAAGGCAGGCTCGTGGACTACGAGCTCTCGTCGCGATGGGTTCAACCGGTGGTCTACCCCTTCTTCGTCACGTGGGGCGCGCTCATGCTCGCCGCCTTGACGGTCCTCGCGGTGACGTGGTGGCGTCGTCTCGGAAGCGAGGGGTTCCGTGAGTCGATGCGCACGTGGGTGCGCAAGGGGTTCGTGGTCTTCGCAGCGGTCCCGGCGGCAACATATCTCGCCAACATCGTGCCGTGGTGGCGCTATGCCCAGCCGCCGGTCGCGCTCGTTCTCGTCACAGCGGTATGGACCGGGGTGCTCGGGGCCATCGCCTTGGGTGGTGGGTGGCGGCGCTGGCCGATGGGCCCGGTCGCCGCCGTCTCCGCGATGACCTTGGTCGTGCTGGCCGCCGACGTCATGACCGGCTCAAGGCTGCAGGTGGCATCGCTTCTGGGTCTCAACCCCATCGTCGGGGGTCGCTATTTCGGGCTCGGCAATGTGGCTTTCGCCCTGTTCGCCGCAGCGACCTTCCTGGTGGCGATCGCGCTCTCCAGCGGTCTTGTCCGCCTGGGCCACCCGCGGCTGGCCGCGCTCGCCGTCACCATCTTTGGCTCCATCGCGGTCCTGCTCGTCGCGATGCCGATCTGGGGCAGCAAAGTGGGCGGGCCCCCGGCCCTGGTCCCCGGGCTCGCCGTGCTCGTCCTGTCGATCCTGCACGTGCGGCTAAGCTGGCGCAAAACCCTGCTCATCGGGGGCGGCACTGCCCTGGTGGTCATCACGATCGCGCTGCTCGACTGGCTACGCCCCAAAGAGTCCAGATCCCACCTCGGCCGGTTCGTCCAGTCGGTCATCGACGGCAATGCCGGTGACATCGTCAACCGCAAACTCGCACAAAACCTCGACACCCTGATCCACACCACGGTGTTCGCCTACCTCGTCCCGCTCATGCTCATCGTCCTGGCCTACGTCCTGGCCCGCCCCGGCTCGGCGCTGGCGCGACCGTTGGTCCCCCTGATGCAGCTGGTCCAGACCCTGCGGGCGGGGCTCATCGGGCTCACCGTCACGATGATCGTCGGTCTGCTGGTCAACGACACCGGCGTGGCTATCCCGCCCGTCGCGCTCGCGCTCGTGCTGCCCCTGCTCATCTCCGCCGGGATCGGCACCTGGGAGCTGGGTTCGCTGGAGGGCGAGGTGATGGCACCGGCGCCGACCATGTCCCACTGATCGACCGGGCCATCGCCCCATCCCTGGCCCCAGCCACGTGAAGCGATCCATTCCCACCGTGGCCCGGGGGTCAGAGCGCGTCGCCTAGGGCCAGGGGCCCGGACCCCCACAAACGCGCAGGACGGCGATCGCGCGTCCTGAATCGGAAGAGCCGCAGCGACTTTCGCTTTCGTCACCATGATCGTTCTCACGGGGTTCCAACGTCACGGCTCACTCGCCGCAAGGGTCACTGAGGCAGCCGTGATGCTCACGTCCATCATCGTGCTCTGGGTCAGTGGCGCCCGCCGGGGCGGCGCAGCCTTCGAACTACCCGACACCCGGCGCCAGTTTCGATCAGCAGATCAGACGCGACAGCAGGAGCGCCATGAACCGGCCTACCCCTGACCTGGCCCACTGAGTTGGCGTGGCCCGCTATTTGACGCATGGGATGCCACCGCCGGACAGGGCGCTGAGCGCGGTGGGCGGTGGCGCCGCGACACCCGGGCCCGCGCCCGGCACCGGTTTCGCCGGGGCCGGTGCGGTCGCCGATGGCGAAGGGCGCCCCGTTGCGAAACCGCTGGGAAGGGTGAAGTCCGTGCCGATCACGACGCGGACGGCGCCCGGGCGCAACCCGGCGCTGCGCTGGGTGGCAAGACCGCCCAGGGCCCCGGCCAGACTGGAGGCGCTTGTCTGGGCGCCGGCGCCGTACTCGACGACCGAGACCCGAACCAGAACAGGCCCGGTGCTCGCCTTGCCTGGCCGGAACCCGCGAGCGGTCAGCGCACGCTCGAGCTGGCCGGCGAGCCCGGGCCGACCTGAGGCGTTGACGGCGTCGACCACGACGTGGGCGGCCGTGGCCGACGTGCTGGGGCGTGGCGTCGCCGGGGTGACGGCAGGCTTTGGGGCGATCAGGTGGCGCACCGTGGCCTGGATGAGCGCCACGTTGACATAGTTGACGTCCTCGCCCAGCGGGTCCGTGCCGAAATGGTCGATGGGCAGGGTGTAGAAAGTGACGTTGCCGCCGCTGAGGTTCGATGCCTGTCGCGCGAAGGACAAGAGGTCCAGGCCTGAGTCGATGGCGGTGTTCTGCTTTGCCACATCGAAGATCTTGGTCATCTTGATGGGGTCGGCGAAGGTGTCGGCCTGCTTCAGCTGGTAGGCCAGCGAAGCGATGAAGGCCTGCTGGCGGCGCTCCCGATCGAGGTCGGTGAAGTTGAGCGCCGGGTGGGTGTCGTCGCGGCGTTGGCGCACGAACGCCAGGGCCTGGGAAGCGTTGATGTGCTGGAGGCCTTTGTGGAAGTTGGCGCCGGAGTAACTATCCTGGGTGTCTGCGTTGACGCAGACGGTGATCGGTTGCACGACCTGGGCGATCTGGTAGAAGGACACCAAGGTGACCTCGACAAAGTGGTCGATCGGCAGGCCTCCGAGCAGCTGTTTGACGGTCGCGATCTCTGCCTTGCGTCCAGCGTCACGTTCCTTCTGCTGTCTTTGCGTCCGGTCGAGGCCACCTTGAGCGGCCAGGCGGCGGGACTCCTGGTCGAAGGCCAACCCGTAGGCCTGCTTGATCTTGCCCATGCACTGCCCGTCCGGGCAGCCCGCCAGGTGAACGTAGTCGTCACGGGGAATCGAGATCTCGGTTGCCTTGCTGCCGTCGCCGGGCACATGCAACAGCATCAGCACGTTGGCGTTGAGCCCACCGCTCTGCTGGTCACCCGCGTGGAGCGCGTCATAGATCCGCTTCGGCAACGGGTTGCCATTCTCATCCAGGCGGCTGTCCAGCCCCATGATGAGGATATTCGTATCCCCCATCGTGGACCCTTTGCCTCCAAGGATGTTCGACCTCTTGATCCCCATCGACAAGTTGAGGTACTGAAACACTGCGTAGCCCACGATGGAGATCACCAAGAGCAGCACAAGGCCAACCACCCAGCGGATGATGGTGCGCCGGCGCCCGCGCCCTGCCGGCCGGACCGTCATGGGCTCTGCGGCCGGGCCAAGGCCCTGTGTGCCCTCCCCGCTCATTCTCGGCTCCCTCACGATTACCGGCGCGGTTCACCTGCATGGATGTAACCCCGCGAGGCGGTATTACACGATCCCCCAAATACTTCTCAGTGTTGTGCACTATGCCGTGAGTGATGCGTCCTTGTCGATCACCTCTGGGAGAGTCGTGCTGATCGCTCGCGGGGCCGGTGAGGCAAGCAGCGCCATCGTGGTAGCAGCGAAAACGAGGGTCGCTGACTTACCTCAGGTCACCCCTCGCATTGCAGCGCCCACCGCCACGCGCGGTAGCGCGGCCGCAGTGGGCAAGATCGCCCACCACAGCTCACGATTCTCCAGGGCGAGCTTCGCGATCCAACCATGCCACTGATCGGGCGCCGGCTCCCTGCCCCATGTGGTGCCCTCTTTGATCCGAAGAGAGGGTCAGGCCGGCCCGCCCGCGGTGATCTGAGATCGTTGGCTCGGTGCTTGTGCGCCGCCGTCAAGACAGCCTTATCGCGCATTGACCTGGCTCGTATCGCCATCAGATCTCGACGTCTTAGATCCACGGCGACCCGCCGAGCCGGTGCCAGGGACACTCCCAGGGCTTCTCCACAACGACATGCTGGCCGTTCGAGAGCGCCACGACCTGCCAGACGCTCACCGGTCCGGTCAGCTCAGCCCGTGGTGATGGTGTGGTGGCGCGTCTCCTCGATGCTGTCGATGGCGCCGCCGGCCCCACCAAACTCATCGGCTACCTCGCCGGCGACGTCGGTGGGGTCTCCGTGCTCGGTCGCCGGATGGCCATCCTCGTCGAGGCCTTGGTCGGCTTGGGCCAGCATCTGGTGTGCGGTGGACAACACCACGACTGCGGCGACCACGGCGACGGCGCCAATGGCGAACGGCACGTGCACGTTGAAACGCTCGACGAGCTTGCCGGCGGCGAAGGGCGCCAGTCCGCCGCCCAGGAAACGGACGAACCCATACGCGGCCGAGGCGACCGGGCGCTCGACCGGGGACACCATCATCACGGCCTGGGTGGTCAGGGTGTTGTTGATCCCGATGAAGATCCCGGCGGTGATCACGGCGACGACCAGGACCGTGCGGTTGTTCACGAAGATCGAGATGACCGCGAGGTCGGCGGCGAAGAGAACCAGCGCGGCATACAGGGACCGGGCGGTGCCAAACCGTCG
The DNA here is from genome assembly GCA_036834825.1 of Dermatophilaceae bacterium. Taxonomy (GTDB): domain Bacteria; phylum Actinomycetota; class Actinomycetes; order Actinomycetales; family Dermatophilaceae; genus UBA4719. The sequence goes on along the minus strand of DAITND010000036.1, from coordinate 12,039 downwards.
CTGCATCCAGGGCGCCCCGAAGACGGAGAAGAACGCCACCAGCAGGCCCCAGCCGAAGAACACGAATCCGAGCTGGATGGCCGTCAGGCCCATCGGGAACGGCGCGTAGCCGAGCATCGTGAAGAAGCCCCAGTTGTAGAGCAGCGCCGTCAGGCTCAGCGTGAGCAGGCCGCGATGGGTGAGCGCCTTCAACGGCGCCGACAGGGACGTACGGCGGGTGGGCAGGGGTGTGGGATCGAGCAGCACGACGATGGCTACCAGGGCCACGGCCATCAAAGCGGCCACCCCGAAGAACGGGCCGCGCCAGCTGATGTTGCCCAAGGTGCCTCCGAGCAGCGGTCCGACCGCGATGCCAAGTCCCAGTGCCGCTTCGTACAGGACGATGGCACCGCCGAACCCGCCGGAGGCCGAGGCGACGATGACCGCCAACGATGTGGCGATGAACAGCGCGTTGCCCAGGCCCCAGCCGGCGCGGAAGCCCACGATGCCGTTGATCGAGCCGGACGTCCCGGCCAGAGCGGAGAAGACGACGATGATCGCCAGGCCGGTGACCAAGGTCCGCTTGGCGCCCAGCCTGCTGGACACCCAGTTCGTCACCAGCATCGCGAAGGCCGTCACGACCAGGTAGCTGGTGAACAGCAACGTCACCTGGCTGGGGGTCGCGTTCAGCTTGGTGCGCAGGGACGGCAGGATCGGGTCTACCAGGCCGATGCCCATGAACGAGATCACGCAGGCGAAAGCGACGGCATACACCGCTTTCGGCTGGGCGAACATACTCACCTGTTCGCTGCCTCGGGTTGGCGTGGTGGTCATCGGCTCTCCTTGATGTCTGGTAAAAGGTGATCGTCGTGGGCGCCGTGATCGATGAGGCGCCGTAACGCCGGGATCGCGGCGTCGAAGCTGGCGCGCTCGCCGGGGTCGAGCAGGACCAGCAGCTCTTCCATCGCGGCTGCTCGTCTGGCGCGCCGGTCCTGCACCAGCGCCCGCCCCGCGGCCGTGGACTCGACGAGCACCGCACGGCCATCACTGGGGTCGACGCGGCGTGCGACCAAACCCGCAGCCTGCAGGCGGCTGACCAGACCGGTCATCGCCGGCTGGCTCACCGTCTCCCGTTCGGCCAGTGCGGTCAGCCGCAGGGGGCCCGAGCGCAGCAACAGGCCAAGGGTCGAGGCTGCGGTCAAGCTGACACCCCCAGACGGGATCAGCTGAAGCCACAGGCGGAAGAACGCGTCGAGTGTCTCGCTCGTCCCGGTGGCGGAGGTTGCGCTGTTTGCTGTCGTCACGTCCACGGAACATTCATATCGTGACGTTATGTGTTTTCCTAATGGCGCCCCTCTCGTGCCCCCTCGGCTCCGGGCGTCAGGGGCTCGGGAGCACCTCGAGCTCACACTCAAGGCAGGTCCGGGACTTTCGGCCCTGACCGTTCTGGACCGACCGCAGCAGTGTGGACGTAATCTCGCAGAAGAGGTGACTTGGTATGTCGACAGGATCTCCATCTCCGGTCGTCCTGGTGGGCGTCGATGCGTCGGACCAGTCCCTGGCCGCGCTGCGTTGGGCCGCCGAGTATGCCCGGGCCACTGGCGCCAGGCTGCGCGCGGTGACAGCCTGGCAATGCCCGACGACGTACGGCATCGCCCCGGACTGGACAGATATGGATTTCGCCGCTGACGCGGCGCAACAGCTGGAAACCTCGGTGAAGGCAACCCTTGGGGATGCCCCGGACATACCTGTGGAAACCTCCGTCGTAGAGGGCCAATCCGCACCGGTACTGATCGATGCTGCACACGACGCCGACCTGCTCGTCGTGGGCAGCCATGGGCACGGGCGCTTCACGGGCATGCTGATGGGTTCGGTGAGTACCCACTGCGTGGAGCACGCCCCCTGTCCGGTGGTCGTGGTGCGCGGCAAGGCCACGGCTGCCGCGACCGGCCAGGGCTGAGGGCAACTGGGTCTATGCCGGAAGGCAACGCCAAGGATCAGCGAAAGTTACCGTGGCGCTACGCCGGGGCCCAAACCAGGCAGAAGGTCCGGGCCACCCGGCTCTCGTGAACTACTTCCGTGGTGGATCCAGGCTGAGGCCGCCGCGCGCAAGATCGCGATCAGAAGTTGTCCGAGCGCGTGCCCTTCGGCCCCCCCTGGTCGAAGGCTGCCTCCCCGCCCGCGTACTGGCCCGGCTCGAGGTAGATCTCGTCCCAGTACCGGAACGCATATCCCGGGCGGATGGCCGGGGGGTGAGCGGCTCCTCCAGCACCAGGTCGCGCAGCGCGAGCTCAGGCTCGTTGAACCCGAAACAGGACCGCATCACAACAGAGCTCGAGAAGCGCAGGTTGATCTCGAAGATCCGGACCCCGGCGGCAGTCTTGCGGAGCTGGAGGTTGATCGGTCCCCACACGTCGAAGGACTCTACGACGTTCCGGCACGTGGCCTCGATCTCAGGATCGCGCACAACCTCCGCCTTGTATGTCAGGCCGGCGCCTAGCTCGCGCCGGAAGACGATCTGGCCGAGGTACCCGGACCGGGGGCTCTTGTACACGCCCACGGTGTACTCCTCGACGTCGGGCAGGAGGAGTTCCTGCAGGAGCGGCTCGACGACGTACTCGGTGAGGACCTCCAGCTCGCGCAGGCTCCGGACGACGTAGACGTTCGTCGAGCCGGAGCCATGCCGAGGCTTGAGCACCACCGGCAGGTCGTGCCGGGTGAGGAAGGCAGCGACGGCGCCCGGATCGGTCGCCAGGACGCTGTCGGGGACGGGGAACCCGCGATCACGGAGCGTGCGGACAGTCGTCCACTTGTCCATGAAAGCCTCGAGGTGGTCCGGCTCGTTGAGGACGAGCCGCGAGCCCGTCGCCCGTTCGATCTCGGCGCGATGCGGCGCGACGCGGCGCATCTCGATCTCGGAGCCGAAGCAAACCATGGCCACGCGCTCGCGGAGGCAGATCTCCTGCAGACGGCGAAGGTACCCCGGCTCGTCAGCGGTCACATGGGGCAGC
>DAITND010000036.1:0-8949 GCA_036834825.1 Dermatophilaceae bacterium | reverse complement strand
CGGCCAGATCGAGGAGCAGCGACCACCGCTCGATGTACTCGCCGTCCAGCTTGATGCGCTCCTCCCAACTGAGGTCGTTCCGGCCCGAGACCTGCGCCCATCCCGTGATGCCGGGTCGCACCTCGAGCCGGCGGCGCTGGCAGTCCGTGTACTTCTCGACGTGATGGGGTAGGTCCGGTCGCGGGCCGACGATGCTCATGTCGCCCCTGAGAACGTTCACGAGCTGCGGCAGCTCGTCCACGCTGGTGCGCCGAAGGATCTTGCCGACCGGCGTAATGCGCGGGTCGTCTCGGTGGGCATACGTCCCGAGCTGCGATCCATCGGCGCCCGCCGTCATCGTCCGGAACTTGTAGATGACGAACGGACGCCCGTCCTTCCCGATCCGCTGCTGCCGGAAGATCACCTGCCCGCGCGAGGTGACCCGCACCACAACAGCGACGATCAGCAGGACGGGTAGCAACAGGATCAGCAGCACCGCCGCCCACACGACGTCGGCCGTCCTCTTGGCTGCACGCTGCGCGCGGGTGGACGGGCTAGCGTTCATCGGGACCCAGCGCAACCGCCGGCAGTTCGTGCTGCACGCGCGGGACGCCACCGGCGTGCGGCGTGCGGTGGCTTCGTTCCTGGGCAACCCGATAGGCGTGCGTCACCGGCCCGGGCAACCGGTCCGCGTTGCGGTGGTAGAACTCCATCGCCGTCCGCTTGAGCATGTGCTCACGCCGCCGGGGCCGATCGGGGAAGCAGATCAAGCGCGCCGATCTGCCGTCCACCTCCCCAGGAGCTTGGTACTCCACGAACACGGAACCGATCTCGTCCGGCGTGTGCGCGTCGCTCCCGGCGACCGAGGGCAGGCCACGCTCCACGGCGAACCGGTGGTTGCGCTCGTTGTTGTCGAACGTGTCGCGGCCGTTGAAGCACTCGACCAGGTCCGTGAGCGAGAGCGCGCGATCCACGAATGTCGCCGAGCGCCGTATCTCGGGCCGGAAGAGGCCGCTCCCGCGCCGGAACGGATGCGGAACAAGCACCAGCCCGCCATCCTCCCGGATCGCGCGCATGAGCTCGAGCACCCGCTTCTCGTGGATCATCGCGGAGAGGCCGAGCCCGATGACCTGCGACCCGTCGTCGGTGCTGAACTCGCACCCCACGATCACGTCGAGGTCGGGCGGCGCGATCTGGCGCAGGGCCAGGGCCCCCTCGATGGTGTCGTGGTCGGTGACGCAGATCCGCGAGAGGCGCGCCTGACGAGCTCGGGCCAGCAGCGCCTCCAGGCTCGTCTCCGCGTCGTACGACCAACACGTGTGGACGTGGTAGTCGATCCGGACGGCGCTGCTGTTCCAGCTGCTCGTCATCGCCCCGATCGCGTTCACGGTCCTGGACGCGCACCTGAGCACCGCCCGACCCGGCCTGCGCGGGATCGTGACGCGGACGCTCCGCAACCCGATCATCGTCGCGTCCCTCACCGGGCTGTTCCTCGCCGGGCTCCCGTGGAAGCTGCCCGAGGTGATATTCGGCCCGTTCTCTATGATCGGGGCCGCGGCCGCGCCGCTCGCGCTACTGACGTTCGGTATGTCAATCGCCATTCCGCGCACCGAGGGCGAGACCACCCGGCCCCGCGAGCTCGTGCTCGTCGCGGTGCTGCGGACCGTCGTCAGCCCGTCGCTCGCTTTCCTTCTCGGGCACGCACTGGGCCTGGACCGCAGCGCCCTGCTGGCCGTCGTCGCGATGGCAGCACTGCCCACGGCCCAGAACGTGCTCGTGTACGCGACCCAGTACGGGCGCGGTCAGGCGCTGGCCCGCGATGCCGGAGTGGTGACGACAACCCTGGCTGTGCCGGCACTACTGGTCATCGCGGCGATGCTCGGCTGACGAGCCCGCCGCGCCCGAGGGACAGGAACCGTGCTAGGTTGTTCCGTATGACGGAACTAAGTTCCATCGAGATGACACCACAGCACCCCCTCGACGACACCACGACAGCCGCCGGCGTACTCGCCACGACGAGCGCCGGCGCGAGCGAGAAGACCCTGCTCGTGCTGGAGGCCGCGCTCACGCACTCACGGTTCACCGAGGTGGTGGAGGCAGCAGGGCTGGCCAAGGCCACGACGCACCGCATCCTGGGCACACTGGTCGAGCGCCAATTCGTCACCGTAGACGCCGACGGCAACTACCTGCCGGGTCCGAAGCTCCTGTCGCTGGCCGGGACGGCGCTACAGCGCATCGACATCTCGGCGATCGCCCGGCCGTTCGTCGACGAGCTTGTAGCGAAGTCGCAGTGCACGGTCCACGTCGGCGTGGTGAACGGCGACGAGATCATCTACCTGATCCGAGCCGACTCCGACCGGCCGTACGTGATGCCCTCCCGCGTCGGGCTCGCGATCCCGATGCACTGCACCGGAATCGGGAAGGTCGTGCTGGGCAGCTGGGAGGACGACGAGCTCGAGCGCTTCGTCGCGCGGGCCGGCCTGCCAGCCCGGACCGAGCACACGATCACCTCGCTGGAGGGGCTGCGCACCGAAATCGCGGACGTGCGCCGGCTCGGCTACGCCCTGGACCGTGAGGAGAACGTCACTGGTCTGGGCTGCGTCGCGGCACCGATCCGGGACCACACCGGCACCGTCAAATACGGCATCAGCATCACGACCCTGCTCATCGAGCACACTGTCGGGCAGATCGAAGCCATGTCGGCGTTGGCCGTCTCAAGCGCCGACAAGATCTCCGCCGCCCTGGGTTCCCGGGCCTAGAAGCATCGCCGACATGACGAACGCCACCACACCCGCCCTGCTACCTGGAACGGATCCCCTCATGGATGTCCTGTCAGCTCTGATCGCCGCACGTCTGGTTCCGGTCGTGGTGCTGGATGACGCCGCCGACGCCGACGGGCTGGCCGGTGCGCTAGTCGCCGGTGGCCTGCCGGTCGCGGAGGTGACGTTCCGCACCCCCGCCGCGCAGGACTCGATCCGTGCGATGGCCGCCCGAGGCGACGTCCTGGTGGGTGCGGGCACCGTGCTCACCCCGGCGCAGGTCGACCAAGCGGTGGCCGCCGGTGCCAGGTTCGTGGTCTCGCCCGGTCTGTCCCGCGCCGTCGTCGAGCGCTGTCAGGAACACGGCGTGCTCGCCCTGCCCGGTGCCGTCACCGCGACCGAGGTCCAGGCTGCCCTCGAGCTTGGCCTGAACACGGTCAAGTTCTTCCCGGCCGGGACCTCCGGTGGCGCTGCCGCGATCGCGGCGCTTTCTGGCCCCTTCGGCGGCGTCCAGTTCGTGCCTACCGGCGGGGTCGGACCGGGGAACCTGGCGCAGTACCTGGCCATCGGTGCGGTGGCCGCGGTCGGCGGCTCGTGGATGGTTCCGCGCGACCGCGTCAAGGCCGGAGACTTCGCCGCCATCCGGCAGCTCACGGCCGACGCCGTGGCCCTGGCTCTGGCCACCAGCTGACCCGCCCCGCGAGTACCGCCTGAGTGCGTGACTAACCAGAACAAGGAGTATGACGATGGCTGACCTGAGCATCCGACCCGCATCGGCGTGCCGCTTCGACGCGGTGTCCCTGGGTGAGGTGATGCTGCGCCTGGACCCCGGCGAAGGGCGGATCCGCACCGCCAGGTCCTTCCGGGCCTGGGAGGGCGGCGGGGAGTACAACGTCGCCCGCGGCCTGCGCCGGGCGTTCGGCCTGCGCACCGCGGTCGTCACGGCGCTGGCGGACAACGAGATCGGGCGCCTGGTCGAGGACTTCATCCTCACCGGCGGCCTGGACACCTCGCTCATCAAGTGGGTCCCCTACGACGGCATCGGGGCCTCGGTACGCAACGGCCTGAACTTCACCGAACGCGGCTTCGGGGTACGCGGGGCGGTCGGGGTCTCCGACCGCGGCCATAGCGCGGCATCCCAGCTGGCGCCCGGGGACGTGGACTGGGACCACCTCTTCGGCGACCTCGGGGTGCGCTGGCTACACACCGGGGGGATCTTCGCGGCCCTGAGCGAGTCCGCCGCCGAAACGGTCATCGAGGCGGTCACCGCGGCGAAGCGGCACGGCACCGTCGTCTCCTACGACCTCAACTACCGCCCGAGCCTGTGGAAGGCGATCGGCGGCCGCGCCAAGGCCCAAGAGGTCAACCGCGAGATCGCCCGGCATATCGACGTGATGATCGGCAACGAGGAGGACTTCACCGCGAGCCTCGGGTTCGAGGTCGAGGGCGTGGACGATGAGCTCTCGGCCCTGGAGACGGACAAGTTCGCCGCAATGATCGCCACGGCGGCCGCCGCATACCCGAACTTCCAGGTCATCGCCACCACGATGCGCACCGTGCGTTCGGCCAGCATCAACGACTGGGGCGCGATCGCCTGGTCCCCGTCCACCGGCGTCGTCCAGGCCACCCACCGCCAGCGGCTGGAGATCATGGACCGGGTCGGTGGCGGCGACTCGTTCGCGTCCGGACTGATCTACGGCCTGCTGGCCGGCGAGCCGCTGCAGACCGCGGTGCAGTACGGCGCCGCACACGGAGCGCTGGCGATGACCACCCCGGGCGACACGACCATGGCGACCAAGGCCGAAGTGCTCAAGCTCGCCGCCGGCGGCGGCGCCCGCGTCGACCGCTGAACCAGCGGAGTAGGGCACCCGCCACGAGGCGCGGGTGCCCTACTCCTTCAAGCCAGTAACACGTTCCTGCGCTGGGAGGCGCTGCGCTACATCTGCGTGAATGCGGCCTCGGCCGGATCAGCGCCGAGCCGGGCGCCAGAATCTAGGGCAGTGATCGCGCCCAGCTCGTCCTGGGTGAGAGTGATCTGGGCCGCGGCGAGGTTCTCTTGCATGCGGTCCGGGTGGGTGGTCTTGGGAATCACGATGTTGCCGACGCCGAGGTGCCAGCCCAGCACAACCTGCGCAGGGGTTGCCCCGCGCTTGTGCGCGAGCGCGGTCACGGCAGAGGCGTTCAGATCTGCTCCCTGGCCCAGTGGGCTGTACGCCTCAACCGCGATCCCATGGGCACGAGACCTTGCGCACAGGACGGCCTGCTGGAATGTCGGGTGGAGCTCAACCTGGTTGACGGCAGGCACGACCGTCGTCTGGGCCAGCAGGGTGTCCAGATGGTCCTGCAGGAAGTTGGATACGCCGATCGCCCGCGCTCCGTCGGCGGCATAGATCTTCTCCATGGCCTGCCAGGCGTCGACGAACAGCCCCTGGGAGGGCACCGGCCAGTGAATGAGGTACAGGTCAATCACGTCAACGCCGAGCGCCATCCGACTGGCCTCGAATGCCTCTGCCGTGGTGCCATGCTCCCCGTTGCGAAGTTTGGTGGTGATGAAGATTTCCTCGCGCGGGACTCCGGAGGCGGCGATCGCGGCACCCACGCCTGCTTCATTGCCATACGCGGCAGCCGTGTCGATGTGACGGTAGCCGGCTTCCAGCGCATCCTCCACGACGCGCTGCGTCTCGGCCTGCGGGACCTGGAACACGCCAAAGCCGAGCTGGGGGATGGTGACGCCGTTGTTCAACGTCAGATGAGGAACGATAGCCATGCCAACTCCAATTGTCTCGAGGAAGGGATCGCCTCCTAGCCTAGGCATAGCCGCAGGTTTGCCGATTGTGGGGCCTGCCCCGCTCTCGGCCGGAAGCCGCGGAATTGCCGACGTCGGCGACTGCGCGTGTCATCTGGCCAGTGCGGACGAGGCAACGGTGGGCAACCGACTGGAGCAGAACCGAGAGTCACAGGGGTAGAACGCAGCTGGGTCGACGCATGGCCGTGTGCAGGGATGTCTCCAAGGAATCGCCGGATGAGGTGAGGGCCTTCGCCGTTATTCGGTCGTCAAGCTGGTCGGCGATGTAGAGCCATCCGCCGCGAAGAGCGAAGTGCCGTGGCCATGCACCGGTCTCGATCTCCGTGAGCGGGGTGGGCACATCGGTTGTCAGGCTGAAGACGGTGATCCGATTCAGGCCTCGGTGAGAGACGTACAACCGGTCACCGTCTACCAGCAGATGTGCGGGCAGGTTCTCACCAGATGGTTCGGTGAGCCAGGCAGGGCGACGATTCACGATCGTGCCTGACCGACCGGGCTTGCACGCCACGGTGATCAGTTCTCCACTCAGTTCCCCCAACACGTAGGCAGTTCTTCGACTTGCGGAAAGCCTGATCTGCCGGGGACCGGTGCCGGCGGGTAACGCGACGACCGGTTCGCCTTCTTCGAGGGTGCCGGTTGGGCTGAGGTGGAGGCGTCGAACCACGTCAGCGCCGAGATCGACCACCCAGTGGCCGTCGGGACCAGGCAGGACGTGGTGTGCGTGGGGTCCGTCTTGTCGCGGGTGTGGGCCTGCGCCGTAGGAGTCGAAGACTCCAGCCACCTCTTGCGGAACACCGTCGGCGTCGAGCCGCACAGCCACGACGTTGCCGCTGCCGTAATTTGCCACCAGCAGGTGTCGCAGGTCGGGGCTGAGGCACAGGTGACATGGCAGCTGGCCTGGAATGGCCAGCTGGGACCGCACTCGCAGCGGTCTCCCGATCCCGATGGTCGATACGGCGGCGGGATCGGTCTCGTTCACCGCGTAGACCAAGGGCTGTTGCGGGTGACGCAACAGATAAGACGGTGACGCGAGCTCCAGGCTCGGGCCTTCCTGCCTTAGCGAGCCATCGGACGGGTCGTGCAAGATCGGGACGATACCGTGCGGCCCGATTTCGCCGGACGGCTCGTCGGTGTACCCACCGACCAGAATCCGGCGAGGAGCAAGCACGCTCATTGAACGCCTTGCCGATGCTCGTTGGCCAACCCGCTCCGGAACCGCCCCGAACGTCCACTCCCATCGACATCGGCCACAGTGACTGGACGTCCGGCGTCGGCGGACTCGTAGATGGCCCGGATGACGGCCAGCGTGAGCGTGGCTTCGGCGACGGTGACCAGGGGCGGATGGTCATTGGCCACAGCCGAAAGAAAGTCCTGGTACTGCGCCGCGTGGGCGGTGGGCTTCAGCCCGGCGGTCCCCGGACCGGCTGAGGAGACCACACCGGGCAGGACCGCGGCCACCTGGTTGTCAGGTGAACCGGCTCCGACATCAGCAACGACATCGGAGTCACCGGCGGCGTGGAAATAGGTCAGCTCGTCATCATCGATGATGGCGCTGCCGCGGTCTCCGTGGATCTGCAGCCTGGCGTTCAGACCCGGGTAGGCGGCTGTGGTGCCGTGGATTACCCCCAGCGCGCCGCCGGCGAAACGAATCGTGGCCACAGCGGTGTCCTCAACCTCTATCCGCTCGTGGGCCAGCAACCCCGTCCACGCGAACACCTCGACGGGCTTTCCCATGAACCACACCAACAAGTCGATGGTATGAATGCCCTGGTTCATCAGCGCGCCACCGCCGTCCAGCGCCCACGTGCCGCGCCACGCGGCCGAGTCGTAGTAGGCCTGGCTACGCCACCAAGAGACTGATGCGCTGCCGGAGGTGACCCTTCCCAGTCGGCCCGAGGACAGCGCCTCGCGCACCACCATGCTGGAGGGGTCGAACCTGTGCTGGCTGATGACCGTCACCCGCCTCCCACTTTCGCGTTCGGCCGCGGCCACCCGCCCAGCTGCGGCCAGACAGACATCCAGCGGCTTCTCCACAACCACGTGTTTACCGGCCTTGAGCGCCGCCACCGCCAGGTCAGCGTGATCGCCGCTCGGGGTGCAGATGGCCACAGCGTCGATGTCCGGAAGGGACAGCGCCGCTGAGATGTCGCTCAGCGGCCGGGCCCCGTGCCGCCCGGCCAGGTCCTGCGCACGCTCGAACTGGACATCGACGACGACGCTGACCTCGGCGCCTGAAAGGTTGGTGATCGTCTGCGCATGCAGGTCCCCGATGACCCCGGCGCCGACAACGGCAAACTTCATCTGTCACTCCATTGGTAGTCCATCAAACGCGGCAGGTCCATCAACGGTAGGCCACGCCCTGAGCGTCCAACATCGCTGTGAAGGCCCGGGTCGCCCGGGTGAACAGCTCCGCGCCGCTGAAACCTCCCATCGTTGCGGTGGTGCCAAGATGTGGCTCCATCGAGAAGAACCCATCGAACCCGTCGGCCTCCAAGGCAAGAAGGGTCTCAGACAGCTCGCCGTCCCCCTCGCCGGCGGGAACGACCTGCCCGGTGGCCATCACCGCATCCTTGATCTGGATGTAGTCCAGGTACGGCCGCAGCATCGCGTAGCCATCTGTGAAGGGCGCCACCCCGCACTGGACGAAGTTGGCGGGATCCCAGGCCAAACGCAACTGGGCCGAACCGACGGACTCGACGATGTCCAGGCAGCGTTGCGCGTCATCGCCGTAGATGTCCTTCTCGTTCTCGTGCAACAGCACCACGCCATGGCCCTTCGCTGCGGTTGCCAGCGCGGCCATCCGGCGCAGCACCTCGTCGCGGTGCCGCCCGGGCTCTTCCCCACTGGGGATGAAGAACGAGAACAGCCGGATGTATGGCGCGTCCAGCACGTTGGCGACATGCAGCGCGCGCTGGAATCGGACCAGGTGCGGCTCGAAGTCGTCGCCTATGGCGATCTTGCCGATCGGCGAGCCGACCGAGGACAGCCGGATCCCATACGAGGCGAGGATTCTGCCTGCCTCCTCGAGACGGTCATCGTCAAGATCGAGCACGTTGGTGTTCCACGCGCTGCGGAACTCGATGAAGTCAATACCAAGGCCGTTCAACGTCTGGCACTGAATCTGCAGGTCCGCGGTGATCTCGTCGGCGAATCCGGAAAGGGTCCACATGGTCAAGCTCCTGTCGCTTGGACGATCTTTGTTGGGTCAGCCAGAGCCTCCGGCGCACAAGAGCGCCAACGAGATCCTTGGGCACTCCTGCCGGTGTCCGGTGCGGGCACAGGCCGTCCCGTCCCCATACGAGCTGCGCGGGGGACCTTGACGAAGCGCTCAACGGATCTTGGGACTGAGTCTCAGACCTCCTCAAGTAGGGACGAGGTGGTTGTTGAAACTTATGCCTGTGCGAG
>DAITND010000035.1:3233-18862 GCA_036834825.1 Dermatophilaceae bacterium | reverse complement strand
GTGCCGATGACCCAGTTGATCTCGCGCGGCTTGCGGAACGCGCCGGTGAAGAAGACCCGGAACATGTGCACCGTGATCGAGACCGTGAACAACAGGGCCGACCAGTGGTGGATCTGGCGCACGATCAGCCCGCCGCGGACGTCGAAGCTGATGTCGACGGTGGACTTGAAAGCCTCACTCATCGGGATGCCCCTGAGTGGCACATAAGAGCCGTTGTAGATCACCCGACCAGCGCTCGGAACGAACCAGAAGGTCAGGAAGGTCCCGGTCACCAACAGGATGATGAGCGAGAACATGGCGATCTCGCCGAGCATGAATGACCAGTGATCCGGGAAGACTTTCTTGAGCAGGTAGCTCGTCGGTTTGGCGACGCTGGTACGGTCATCCACCCAGCCCGCCAGGCCGCCTGCCACGGCCTTTGAGCCCTTTGCCGGTTCTTGCGGCTTGACGTCCTTGGCGCGCAGACCTGCGGCACCCTTCGGAGTGGCTGTGGGGCTCATCCACGCTCCCAGAAGCTTGGGCCGACAGGCTGGAGGAACGGCGCGGCCGCCACCAGATATCCCTCGGCGTCGACGGTGATCTGTAGTTGCGGCAAGGGACGGTGCGCCGGACCGAAGATGACTGCGCAGTCCTGGGTCACGTCGAAGGTGGACTGGTGGCAGGGACACAACAGGTGGTGGGTCCGATGCTCGTAGAGGCCCACGGGGCACCCTACGTGGGTGCAGATCTTGGAATAGGCCACGATCCCGTCGTGGCCCCAGCTGCTTTCCTTGGGAACCTTGATCGCTTCGGGGGGTAGGGAGATGAGGATGACCGCAGCCTTGCCCTTCTCCTCTAGCACATGCGGGGACTTGTCGATGCCCTCGGGCATAACGTGAAAGACAGAACCCAAGGTGACGTCGCTCACTTTGATGGGCGTCATCTCAGGGTCACGCATTAGCCGCATTCCCTTACGCCAGAACGTTGTTGACAGACCATCCTTGGGCAGTGGGCCCAGGCTGCCGGTCAGCTGCACGAGCAGCGGAATGGCAAAGAGACCAAGAGCGCCACCAAGGGTGTACTTGATCAATGGACGGCGGCCCAGCTGCGACGCAGCGCCTCCGGCTGCCATGGTCTCGACCGCGTCTCGGCGCGCTTCGTCGGAGGATCGTTGCGGGTGCCGGTCCTCGGTCACTTCGGTGTCGGGCATCAGCGTCTTGGCCCAGTGGACCGCGCCGAGACCGATACACAACAGGCTCACTCCAAGAGAGACGCCGAGAACGATGTTGGACAGACTCGCCAGCCCGATGCCCGGGATGAAGCTGTAGGTCCTCTGGTCGATCGCGAAGTAGGCGACCAGAAATACGACGGTGGCCACCATCGAGATACCGAAAAGGGTTGCCACCTGGCGTTCTGCCCGACGGGCCGCCTTCTCGTCGAGATCCGCCGAGCGGGGCACGTGCGGGGGCAGCCCGGGATTGGTGAAACGTTCCGGTATACCGCCCGAGCCCTCGACCTGTGCCTGGTCCAGGCGTTGGTCCAGCCCCTGGTCGAGGCGCCCCGCGGTGCCTGGCTGCCTCACCTGGTCACCTGCGGACTCCGTGCCGTGTTCGCTCATGGTGTGATCGATCCCGTCAGTTCGCAGTTCTGGCCCATGGTGTGCTTCTGCTCCGTGTCATGGGGTCGTAAGTCGTTGCCCGCGCGTCGCATCAGGTCACGCTGCCTTGGAACCGAGCCAGACGGCCGCACCGATCATCAGGCCGAGGCCGAAGATCCAGACGAACATCCCCTCGGAGACCGGTCCGAGGTTGCCCAGGCTCAGGCCGCCAGGGTTCTTGTTCTTGTCCAGATCGTGAAGGTAGCTGATGATGTCGTTCTTGTCCGTCGGGGAAAGGTTCTGGTCGTTGAACACTGGCATCGACTGGGGCCCGGTCGCCATCGCCTCGTAGATGTGCGTCCCGGTGACGTTTCGCAGGCTCGGCGCGTACTTGCCACGGGTGAGGGCCCCACCGGAGCCGGCGAAGTTGTGGCACATCGCGCAGTTGACCTTGAACAGCTCGTTGCCCCGGGCGATGCTGCCATCACCGTTGGTGTACTGGCTATCGGGAATGGACGGGCCGGGGCCGAGCGTGGCCACGTACGCGGCCAGGGAGGCGATCTGCGTCTGGGTGAACATCACTTTGTTGCCGCGGGGGGCTTGGGGGAGACCTGTCCCGGCGAGCGGCATCCGGCCGGTGCCGACCTGGAAGTCAACCGCCGCGGCGCCCACGCCGAGCAGGGTGGGGACGGCACCGGCTTTGCCACCCGTGCCCGAGATGCCGTGGCAGGTGGCGCAGTTGGCCAGGAAGAGCTTCTTGCCGGCGCTCATGTCATCTGCCGTGCCGACGGCGGCCTGTGCTGGCCGGGGCGCCAGAAGGGAGTAGAGCCCCCCGGTGGCGACGAGCCCCAGCAGCAGCAGGATGAGAATCGCTGCCGGGTGACGGCGATGGGAGCCCAGTGCATTCACAGGATGTTCCAGTCGTGGGTGCGGAGGCCTCGGGAAAAGGATTTCATCACTTTAGTAGGTAGATGGTGGAAAACAGGGCAATCCACACGACATCGACGAAGTGCCAGTAGTACGACGTCACGATGGCGCCGGTAGCTTGCGCGTGGGTGTAGCGACGCGTCGTGAAGGTCCGTCCGATGATCAGCAAGATCGCGATCAGGCCGCCGGTGACGTGCAAGCCGTGGAAGCCGGTCGTGAGGTAGAAGACCGAGCCGTACGCGTCCGAGGAGATGGTCACCCCGTCCCGGATCAGACGGGCGTACTCGAGCACCTGACCGGAGATGAAGATCGCGCCAAAGATGTAGGTCAGGACATACCACTCGCGCATGCCCCATTGCCTGGGCTGCAGCAACGATCCGGTGCGGGCCGGCTGGCCGCGTTCGGCCTTGAATACCCCCAGCTGACACCACACGGAGGAAATGACCAGCATCAGCGTGTTGACGGCGGCGAAGGGCACGTTGAGGTGGCCCGTTTTCTCGGCCCACAACCCCGGGGAGACCGATCGGATCGTGAAGTACATCGCGAACAGGCCGGCGAAGAACATCAACTCGCTGGCCAGCCAAACGATCGTCCCGACAGCGACCATGTTGGGTCGCGTCACCGGGCCATGACCCGGGATGGGGCCCGACGAGGGCTTAGGGGTGCCTGACTTAACTGCTGATGCGGTCGCCACGAGCGCCAATATTGCCCTATTCGGGTTCGCAATGCACTAGCAGCCCCTGGATGGGCCCCCCGCCCCGTGAAAAAGGCACCGGTAGCATCTTCCTCATGACCGATTCGCACGCAACGCCGACGGCTTCTCGCACCGAGCAGGCCTCGCCAGGTATGCCGTACCAGCTGTCCGTCTTGCTCTACAGCAACGACATCGCCACGCGCGACGCCGTGCGTGTTGCGGTCGGTCGTCGGCCTGCGCGCGACGTGGAGGTCAGCGACTGGCTCGAGTGCGCGACCGCGGCGGCGGTCATCGAAGCCGTGGAGACCGGGGAGTACGACCTGCTGGTCCTGGACGGGGAGGCTGCTCCGACCGGTGGTCTCGGACTGTGCCGCCAGCTCAAGAATGAGATTTTCGACTGCCCGCCGGTGCTGGTCCTGACCGGCCGACCCCAGGATGGCTGGCTCGCTGCGTGGTCGCAGGCCGATCTGGCTGTTCCGCACCCTCTTGACCCGATCGCGGTGGCAGGCGCGGTAGCCGAGCTGGGCCGCAGGGTCGGCGCCTCGGCCAAACCAACGCCCAGCCGGTGACGGTTCCCACTTCGGCCTCCAACGTGATGACCTGGCCGACGATTTTCACCGCGCTGCTGGACGGACAGGATCTGGGCACCACGGAGTCCGCCTGGGCCATGGACCAGATCATGAGCGGGGAAGCCAGCCCGGTCCAGGTTGCCGGGTTTCTCATGGCGTTGCGCGCCAAGGGCGAGACCGTTGATGAGATGCGCGGACTGGCCGACACGATGCTGGCTCACGCCAGCGGCATCACCGTTGACGGGACCACCCTGGACATCGTCGGCACTGGTGGCGATCGCGCCCATACCGTGAACATCTCGACGATGGCAGCCCTGGTGGCCGCCGCCAGCGGGGTGCGGGTCGTCAAACACGGCAACCGGTCTGCCTCCTCGTCATCCGGCTCTGCCGACGTCCTCGAGGCACTCGGCATCAACTTGACGTTGAGCCCCTCGGGCGTCGCCGCAGTCGTGGAGCAGGTCGGCATCACCTTCTGCTTTGCCCAGCAGTTCCACCCCTCGATGCGCCACGCGGCCGCCGCGCGTCGTGACCTGGGTATCGCCACTGCCTTCAACTTCCTGGGGCCGCTGACCAACCCGGCTCAGCCGACCTATGCGGCGGTGGGTGTGGCGGACGCGCGGATGGCACCGCTGATGGCGGGAGTGTTCGCGGAACGGGGTAAGGACGCCGCGGTCTTCCGCGGCGACGACGGGTTGGACGAGCTCAGCATCTCCACGACATCAAGGGTCTGGTGGGTGCGCGGCGGTGCTGTGCGCGAGTACACCGTGGACCCTGCGTCGGTGGGACTGGAACGCCACCCCGTGGAGACGTTGCGAGGGGCGGACGCGGCTCACAACGCCCAGGTCGTCCGGGACCTGTTCGCCGGCGCGGTGGGGCCTGTTCGCGACTCGGTGGTGCTCAACGCAGGGGTCGCCCTGGCGCTCACAGTGCCTGACGTGGGCGACAATCAGGCTGATTTCATCGCCGCGTTGCAGACGGGGATGGGTCGAGCCGCTGCGGTGATCGATGACGGAAGCGCCGCGTTACTGCTGCAGCGGTGGGTCACCGCGACGCGCGAAAAAAGCTTGGGCGTCCACCCGGGCCGATAAGTCTCAGGCGTCGTCCAGACCGAGGCTGAAAGCGGCTTCCAGGTCGTGCTTGGAGTAGGTCCGGAATGCGATGTGGGTCTGGGTGCCCAGGACACCGCTGACCTTGTTGAGCTGGTCGGCGATGACGTCGGCCAGTTCTTCGTGGTGGCGGACGCGCACGATGGCGATGAGGTCGACATCCCCGGTGACGGAGTAGACCTCGCTGACACCGTTGAGGTCGGCAATGGCGGCGGCGACCTCGGGTATGCGGTCGACCTCGGCGCTGATCAAGACGATGGCGGAAATCACGGCTCCACCCTAGCCGCAGGCTCTTGGGAGCTCTCAGTGTTCGGGACCCACCAGCACAACGGCGGGTCGCCGCTGGCGAAGCCCGGGGTCGCAGGGCTCGTCGAAGCTGACTACGTCGCGGTATGCCGTGGGGTCAGCATCCAGGCTGTCGCGGGCTGCGCCCGCGCCGTGCACGGGGCAGGTCCACTCACCATCGATGGTGACCATGCGGACGTCGGGGGAGTCCAGCCAGCGCAGGATCTTCTCCGTCTCCTCGGCTGAGGCGGAGGCAGCGGGTCCAGGTGAGGGGCCCACGATCTCGGCGCTCACCGCCAGGGCCTCGATGAACAGGCGGGGGTCGCCACCGCGGGGAGTCATAGTGGTGCCGGCGAGCCGACCGAAGCGGACGCAGATGATCTCCCAGCCGCCGTGGGCCGTTGGCCGCGCTGCCACGATCTCGGCACTGTTCGCCAGTGGCGCGATGCGCTGAGCGCGTGCTGCCGCCCGGACCAGGTGCCCAAGCCGGTCACGGACCGCGCCGGCGTCCTCGAAACGTTCTTGACCCGAGAGGCTGCTCATCCGCCGGCGCAGGGCTGCGACGACCTCGCGCGAGTCGCCCGCGATCATCTGGGCAACCCGCTCGACGACGAGGGCGTAGTCCTCGACGCTCTGGCCTCCCGTGCACGGTGCGCCACAGCGCCCCATCTCAGCCAGGGCGCAGTCAGCATGTCGACCGCTTGTTGACAGGCGTTTGGTGCACTGGCGCAGCGGGAGCACTTCATGGACCGCTGCGATCGCGGACTCGGCGCCCAGACGGGAGTTGAAGGGACCGAAGTATCGGGCGCCGTCGGCTTTGACCTCTCGCACGATGCTCAGGCGCGGGAAGGCCTCGATGGTGAGCTTGACCCAGGGAGCCCGCTCGGGGTTCAGGGAGCGGCGGTTGTATCGCGGCTTGTGCTCTGCGATGAGGCGAAGCTCGCGAACCTGCGCCTCCAGGGTGGTCTCGCAGACCACGGGTGTCACGCTGGCTGCGATGGCGACCATCTCGGCCATCCGCGTGCGCTGCTCCGATGCTGTGAAGTACGTACGGACCCGCTGCTGGATGTTCTGTGATGTCCCCACGTAGAGCACGCGTCCCGCAGTGTCCTTGAAGAGGTAGACGCCTGGGGCCGAGGGCAGGCCCTGTGCGAGGTGCCGTTTACGGCGCTGGGCCGAACTGATCCGTGAGGAGAACGTGCTGAGCTCCTCCAGGGTCACCACTCCGAGGCTGCCGACGCGAGAGAGCAGCCCATGCAGGACGTCGACGGTGGCGCGCGCATCGTGCAGCGCGCGGTGATCAGGGGTTGTCGCAGCCCCGAACAGCCGCGCCAGCGTGCTGAGCTTGCGGTTTGGAGCCTCGTCCTTGCTGATCAGCTGTCGGGCAAGGTGTGCGGTGTCGACCACGCGAAAAGACGGCCAGCTGTGACCGGTGAGCGTGGCGGCGGCCTTGAGGAAGGAGATGTCGAAGGGCGCGTTGTGGGCGACGAGCACACTGTGGCGCGCGAACTCGAGGAAAGCGGGCAGAACGCTGTCTATGCGTGGCGAGTCGGCCACCATCTGGTCGGTGATGCCGGTCAGCACCGAGATGAAGGCCGGGATCGGCTCAGCGGGATTGACCAGGGTCTGGAACTCGCCAATCACCTCGCCCCCTCGGATCTTGACCGCTCCGACCTCGGTGATGTGAGCGCCCGTCGGGCTGCCCCCGGTCGTCTCAAGGTCGACGACCACGAAGGTGACCTCGGCCAATGGGGTGCCGAGCTCGTCGAGTGTGCCTTGGACGCCTTGCATGGTGACGACGTTAGGTGCCGCGGCTGACAGGGCGCGTCAGGCGCGCTGCCACCGGGCCTTGGCTATGCAGGCCGGGCGAGAGATCAGAAGGGCTGTCGGACCCGGGGCCTAGCGTTTCTGACATGGCGGCCCGACCGGGCCGGACGGTTGAGTCCAGTCGAGTCCATTGATGAGGTGGACCGGGAATGAGTTCGGAGGGCCAGTGATGATCATCGACTGCATGACCTGTCCGGTGCGCGGCCAACGATGTGACGAATGTGTCGTCACGGTGCTGCGTGGATTCCGGTCGGCCGATCACCTTGCATCGCCCGAGCTTCGGCTGTCCTCTGAACCCGCATCGCCCCCCGAACTGCAGCTGGATGCCGCCGAGCACCGGGCAGTGTCCATGTTCGTCAGTGCCGGGCTGGTCACGGCCGGGGCTGTGGCAAGGCTGCGCGCGCGCCGGGAGGGCGTACAGCAATGGGGGACCGTTCGCGTTGGCTGAGCAGGCACAGATACACGAAAGAGCCTGAGGCAACCTACGATGGCGCAATGACCAAAGCCAGGCGCGTTGCCGCGATCGCGCTGTGCGCCGGGCTCGCCGTCGGCATCGCTGGGCAGCTGAATGGCAACCTGGACCTGCCGGGGGTCATCGGGAGCCTGCGGCAGACCACTGACAGGGCCTCCGACCGAGGCGGCACCAACCAAGCCGCATCCTCGGTGCCGAAGGTGGACGAGCAGACCACTCGGATGGCGGCTGCCCAAGGTCTGCTGTCCGCCAGAGCCGCGGCCGTGAAGACCCGGAACAAGAGTGCGTGGATGGCCACGGTGGACCTTCGAGGCTCGAGTTTCCGGGGACGTCAGTCCCTGGAGTTCGACAACCTGGTCAAGCTCCCGCTCGGCCAGTTCTCATATGGCGCGTCGCAGCTGGCTCCCTCGCTCGCAGCCACACGGGTCCAGGCGGTGGGGCCTAACGCCTGGGCTGCCACGGTCACGGGGACGTACTCGCTGGCCGGATTCGACCGGGCGCCACAATCCTTTGAGGTGACATACACCTTGGTGCACCGTCTCGGTGGTTGGCGCATTGCCGACGACACCGACGGTGCCTCCCCGTTCCAGATGTGGGACCTGCCAGGACTAAGAGTCATCAAAGGCAATTCCGACATCGTGATCGGCAACGCGCCCGAGGCGCGTATGCGGGACTACAGCACGATTGCCGACTCGGCGGTTCGCCGGGTCAGCGGCGTGTGGGGCACGGACTGGAATTCTCACGTGGTCATAGTGACGCCGTCCACGAATGAGGAGTTCGCCAAGCTGTTGTTGCGTTCTGCCGACAAAGGACTCGATCAGGTTGCTGCCATCACCCAAGGTGTGATCGAGTCGGGCAAACGGGCTCAGGGGGACCGAGTTGTCATCAACCCCAGGGCTTTCACCGCACTGCAGTCCCTCGGACGACAAGTGGTCATCACCCATGAGCTGACCCATGTTGCTGCGCGTTCATCGACCACGAGTCCGGTCCCGATCTGGTTGACCGAGGGTATGGCCGACTACGTGGGGTACTCCGGTCTCGGTCTCCCGCGCGAGCGAGTGGCCAGCGAGCTACTCGCTCTCGTGCGTGCGGGCAAGGGCCCCACGGCGCTGCCACGAGAGGCCGACTTCGACCCGTCCAAGACCAGGATCGCACCGTCATACTCGGGGTCTTGGCTGGCTGTGTGTCGCCTGGTCGATCTCTATGGCCAGGCCAAGGTTGTCGCGTTCTATCGCGTCGTCGCATCGGCCTCGCCGGCGGGCGGGGCAGCCCAGCATGACCCCGAAGCGACTGCGACGTTGGCTTTTCCCCACAGCTTTGGGGTGAGCGAAGCGCAGTTTGTCGATGGTTGGAAGCGCTACCTGAGGACTCTGGCCCAAGCCCGAGGGTGAATCGGCTATTCCCTGGATCCTGAGTACAACGCTTCGACCTCAGAGGCGTAGTTCTTCATCACTAGGTTGCGCTTGAGCTTCAGCGAAGGCGTCAGGTAGCCGTTCTCCTCTGTGAAGTCGTCGGCAAGGACTGTGAACTTGCGAATCGACTCGGGCTTGCTCACCGCCTTGTTCGCGTTGTCGACCGCCCGACCGAGCTCGGCCTGGACGACGTCGTTCGTGCGGGCATCCTCCAATGACAGATTCTGCAACCTGTTGTTCTTCGCCCACGCGGGCAGCATCTGCGCGTCGAGGGTGATCAGTACGCCGATGAAGGGCCTTTGGTCGCCGACCACGATGCATTGGGACACCAGGGGATGAGCGCGCAGGCGGTCCTCAAGGAACCCGGGCACAACGTTCTTGCCGCCAGCGGTGATGAGGAGCTCCTTCTTGCGGCCGGTGATCTTCAGGAACCCCTCGTCGTCGAGCTCTCCGATATCGCCGGTCTGGAACCATCCGTCCACGAGGGCGGCGGTGGTGGCGGCCTCGTTGTTGCGGTAGGCCGTGAAGACGTTGTTGCCCTTGACCAGGATCTCACCGTCATCGGCGATCTGGATGGCGACGCCGGGCAGCGGGGTACCGACCGTTCCGATCTTCATGTGGCCGGGAGTGTTTAAGGTTGCTGGAGCCGTGGTCTCGGTGAGTCCGTAGCCCTCAAGCACGGTGAGTCCGATGCCGCGGTAGAAGTGGCCGAGACGGGGACCTAGCGGGGCACCACCGGAGACGGCATACTCGACCTTGCCACCCATGGCGGCGCGAAGCTTGCCGTAGACGAGCCTGTCGAACATGGCGTGTCTGGCATTGAGCAGGGCCCCCGGCCCGCCGTTCTCCTGGGTCTGACTCCAGGCGATCGCCGTCGCCGCCGCGCTTCGGAAGATCTTGCCCTTGCCCTCGGAGACTGCTTTCTGCTCCGAGGAGTTGTAGATCTTCTCGAAGACCCGCGGCACCGACAGGATGAACGTGGGGGAGAAGGTGCCGAAGTCCGTGAGCAGGCTCTTGAGGTCAGAGTTGAACCCCATCCGGACCCCGGCATGGACGCAGACGACCTGGATGAATCGCGCGAAGACGTGGGCCAGGGGTAGGAACAACAGTGTTGAGGCTCCCTCGGCGTAGATGACCATCTTCAGCGACTCCGTTGCGTTCTCGGCCAGAGCCATGAAGTTGTCGTGGGTGAGCTGGCATCCCTTGGGACGGCCGGTTGTCCCCGACGTGTAGATAATCGTGGCGACGTCGCCGCGACCGACCTGGCTGCGCCGGGCCTCGACCTCCTCATCGGTGATCTCGCGTCCGGCCGCCCTGAGCTCGTCGAGCCCTCCGGCGTCGATCTGCCACACCTGACGGAGCTCAGGGCTGTCGGCCTGTGCCTCGGCCAGAATCCGGGCGTGCGTCGCCGTCTCCAGGATCACGGCAGAACACTGCGCATCCTTGACGATCCAGCCGACTTGCAGAGCCGCGGAAGTCTCATAGATCGGTACGGAGACAGCGCCGGCAGTCCAGATGGCGAAGTCAGTCACGGCCCACTCATAGCGCGTCTTGCTCATGATTGCGACGCGTTCCCCGAGGCCGACCCCCGAAGCCATCAGCCCCTTGGCCACGGCGCGGACATCGGCGAGAAACTCCGCGTTCGTGACGTCAACCCAGGTGCCAGACGACGGCTTGCAGAATGCCACTGCGCCAGGCTGGGAGGTGGCGTTGCGGACAGGCAGGTCCGAGAGGTTGCCTTTGACCTGCGAGGTGACGAGCGGTCGAACCGCGATATGTTTCACGAAGGATCCTTTAGACAGTCTGTTGGTGTTTGCCCGCGTACCCTAACCGACAAGATGAAGCACATTTCCTGAACATCGCCCATCTCACAGGTGCCTTCGCGGGGGCGACTCCAGGGAGAGCCGGCGACCCCCATGTCACTCGGCACACGCCTGACGTGGTGGTAACCGCCGCAAGGTAACCTTCGCTGCATGGCTGATCGCACTGAGTCCAGCATCGTCATCGCCGCAGCACCCGGGGCGATACTCGACATTATTGCCGACTTCGATCGCTATCCCGAGTGGGCTGGCGAGGTGAAGCATGTGGCGGTGATCTCCGAGGACGGTGACGGATGGGCCGACCAGGTCGAGTTCACCCTTTCCGCCGGTGCCATCAAGGACACCTACGTCCTAGAGTACGATTGGGACGTAGCCGAAGACGGCACAGGGGTGGTCTCGTGGCACCTGGTCAGTGGCGTGGTGCTCAAGGCGATGAATGGCTCGTACACACTCGAAGACACGACACCAGTAGACACCGCCCCTCAGAACGGCGGTTCCGTCACCGCGGTCAGCTACCGGCTGTCGGTCGACGTCAAGATACCCATGCTCGGCATACTCAAGCGCAAGGCCGAGAAGGTCATCATCGAGACTGCCCTGGAAGAACTCAAGAGACGCGTCGAGGTTTGAACCGACGTTCGGGTATCTCGTGAGAGTCGTCCTCTTCACCGGCAAAGGGGGCGTCGGCAAGACGACGACGGCCGCGGCCACCGCCGTCCAAGCGGCCCGTGCGGGCATCAAGACCCTGGTCATGTCGACCGACGCGGCGCACTCACTCGGTGACGCTCTGGGTGCCGTCCTGGTGACCACAGCGGAGGACCCCGACCCTGTGGTCGAGATCGAGCCGGGCCTGAGCGCCCTGCAGCTCAGCGCTTCCCACAGTGTCCGGCGTTCCTGGCGGTCGGTGCAGGACTATCTCCTGACCGTGTTCAAGGGGCTGGGTATCGACCCGGTGGTCGCCGACGAGCTGACTGAGCTCCCAGGCGCCGACGAGCTCGTCGCCTTGCTCGAGCTGCGAAAACAGGTCGAGTCCGGACCGTGGGACCTTGTGGTGCTCGACTGTGCGCCGACCGCGGAGACGTTGCGGCTGCTTGCTTTGCCCGAGGCCCTGGTTTGGCACCTTGAGCGGCTCATCCCGGCCCAGCGCGGACTCCTACGAGCGCTGCGTCCCGCCGCCGCGACAGCGACCGGGCTTCCGCTGCCCGGGACTGCGGTGCTGGACACCCTGCGTCGTTGGCATGAGTCGCTGCTCGAGATCCAGTCCATCCTGGCTGCCGAGACAACTTCTGTGCGATTGGTGCTCACCCCCGAGCGGGTGGTCATCGCCGAGTCACGTCGGACGCTGACCTCCTTGCGTCTCTACGGTCTGACGGTGGACCAGATCGTGGTCAATCGCGTCTTTCCCGACGCTGCACCCCCTGATGCTCCGGCCCCCGAGGTCGAGTGGGCGGACTCGGGTCAGGGATCGAGCCACAATGCGTGGCTGGCCGGCTGGAATGAGGCCCAGCAGCGGGGTCTGTCCGAGGTTCGTCACTCCTTCGATCCCCTGCCGATCGTCATCGCCCCCTACCTCCCGCATGAGCCTGTTGGCCCAGACGCACTCGCCGCACTTGCCCGGGCGTGTACCGGGGCGATCGGTGACGTCCTGGTCACTGCGCCTGCTCAGGGCATGACCGTGCGGCAGGAGGGTGCAGGTTATCTCCTGACGTTGCCGCTGCCCTTGGTCACGGCTGCCGAGGTGGACCTCAAACGGCGTGACGACGAACTGCTCGTAGTGGTGGCCGACCATCGTCGGGTGCTGTCATTGCCCAGTATCTTGCGCCGGTGTGTCGTTACCGGCGCGGTGGTGCGTAACGCGACCCTTCGGGTGCGGTTCGTTCCCGACGAGAAACTGTGGCCCGTAAGCGAGCGAGAGAGTGTGGCCCCTGAATGACTGAGCAACCCCCGTCCCAGATCGGCACCGTCGCCCAGGAGGCAGCGCGGTTGATCGAGGACATGGCCACGATGGCTCGCTCGACCTACAGCCGCGGCAATGACTCCAGCCCGTATGCCGGTGAGCCGGCTGAGGAACCTGTCTGGCCGCACACGCCGGATCCGGCGGCTCCGGCCCAGGGTCCCGAGGCGGAGGATCACGGGGCGACGGATAAGCCCTCGGAAGATGCCTGCAGCCAGTGTGGCGCCGAACACGACGGCACCCCGGGAGACGGCACTGCATCAAACTGCAGGCTCTGTCCGTTGTGTCGGGGGATCGGGTTGTTGCGCTCGGTCCGGCCCGAGACCGTGGATCTGCTGGCGGACCTGGCCATGTCTGTGGCTGCCACTCTCAGAGACGTCGCCAAGTGGTCTCGGGTTTCTGATCCGGCGTCGTCTGCCAAGCCCCCTGCCGGGGGCCCGCCGGATCCTGATCGGGCGCCGGTCCAGCACATTCCCGTGGATGACGAGAGCGAAGGATGACGCCGTGAGCGTAACGATCGGGCTGGACATCGGCGGCACCAAGATCAGTGGCGGTGTCGTCGACGGGAAGGGCACGATTCTCGACCAGGGGCGCAGGGATACTCCGGCCCTCGACCCTGCCGCCATCATCCAGGAAGCGGCCAGCCTGACTCGGGAGCTGTCCGCGGAGCACAAGGTCGACGCCGTCGGCGTGGCCTGTGCCGCCTTCATCGACCGCTCGGGGTCCACGGTGTATTTCTCCCCGAACCTTGCCTGGCGAGATGAGCCGCTCCAACAACGTCTTGAGTCCGCCCTCGACCTGCCCGTCACCATCGAGAATGACGCCAACGCCGCAGCCTGGGGCGAGTTTCGTTTCGGTGCCGCCGTGGACGCCGGCAATATGGTGATGCTCACTGTGGGCACCGGCATCGGTGGTGGAGTCGTGATCGATGGCGTTCTGATGCATGGGGCCTTCGGAGTGGCGGCCGAGCTCGGGCACATGCGGGTGGTTCCCGGCGGTTTCCGTTGCGGCTGTGGCAACCGCGGCTGCTGGGAGGTGTATGCCAGTGGCACGGCTCTGGTGCGAGAGGCGCGGGAGCTCGTCGTCACTGGGACACCGCTGGCAGCGCGTCTGGTTGAGCTGTGTGGAGGGAATCCCGAGGCGCTGAAGGGGCCGGACGTCACCAGGGCAGCAGTGGAGGGTGATCCAGCTGCGGTCGAGCTGCTGGCCGATCTCGGAGTGTGGATCGGGGAGGGGCTGGCCTCGGTGGCGGCCATTCTCGACCCCGAGCTGTTCGTCCTCGGCGGAGGAGTCTCCGAGGCAGGGGCTCTCCTCATGGATCCGGCTCTGGGCGCGTTTCGCCGCCAGCTGACGGGCCGCGGTCACCGGCCGGAGGCGCGGTTCGCCTTGGCGAGCCTCGGTAATGACGCCGGCATGATCGGAGCTGCCGATCTTGCCGCGCGAGCGTGCGCGTGAACCCCCGACTTGCCATCGGAATCGACATCGGTGGCACGAAGGTGGCCGGCGGCGTGGTGGACGTCGATGGCAACGTGATCTACCGCGCGCGTCGTGACACACCTGCCCGTTCGAAGAGCCCAGCGGTCGTCGAAGGGACAATCGTCGAGGTCGTCACTGAGCTGATCCAGATCGCCGGGCCCGGAACCGTCGCCGCCGTCGGCATCGGTGCTGCCGGCTTTGTTGCGGCGGACCGGGCGACCGTCGTCTTCGCCCCGCATCTGTCGTGGCGCCACGAGCCTCTCCAGGAGGCCCTGCAGAAGCGGGTGTCGGTGCCGATCTTCGTTGACAACGACGCCAACGCCGCGGTCTGGGCTGAATGGAAGTTCGGGGCAGCGCAGGGGCAGACCCACGTCATGATGATCACCTTGGGCACGGGCATCGGCGGTGGCATCCTGATCAACGGTCAGGTGCAACGTGGTCGATTCGGCATAGCCGGTGAGTTCGGACACATGCAGGTGGTGCCGGGGGGCCACCGTTGCGAGTGCGGCAACCGCGGGTGTTGGGAGCAGTACGCCAGCGGGAATGCGTTGGTGCGAGAAGCGCGTTCTCTGTTCTCCGCCAACTCTCCCATTGCCAGCGACCTGCTCGATAGCGTGGAAGGCGTTGTGGGCAACCTGAGCGGCCCACTGATCACGCAGGCCGCCCGTGATGGGGACCCTACGGCTCGCGAGCTTCTCGCTGAGATCGGCAACTGGCTTGGGGTCGGTATCGCCAACCTGGCGGCGGCCTTCGACCCCGGCATGTTCGTCATCGGCGGTGGCGTCAGTGCTGCTGGTGAGTTGTTGTTGGCTTCTACGCGCGAAACGTTCAGGCGGCAGCTGGCGGGCCGTGGATATCGGCCGGAAGCTGGGATCGTGGTCGCGCAGCTGGGCAACGACGCCGGTCTGATCGGGGCGGCTGACCTCGCCCGCTATCCGGCTGAACGGCAGGCTGACTGATCACCCTGGCACTCCTGCTGGGTACGTCTTGACCACTGGCGGTTGGCTCCGCCCTCAGGCGTCGGCCCGACACTGTTCGCTGCGATTCATATGGTCAGAGCCGCGCGCCGTCGTCGTCATCGTTGTGCTGGCCCGGCATTCGCGAGACAAGCAGCCAGAAGCCGCCGACGGACATGGCGATGGCAAAGAGTATCCAGTAGCTACTCGCGTTGCGGTTGAAGAACACGAGGTACACCAGCAACAGCGGCCCGCCAGTCATGCCGGCGATGATGGCCCAGAACTGCAGGTCGCCGGCCGGGAGGGGAGTGACCGGTGGTGGTTCGAAGTGCTCCTCGTGCTCGTCGTCCACCTCGTGTGCCCGCCAGACCTGCGGACCGGGATCGACTTGAGGATCGATCGGCGTGGGCGGCCCCGGGGCCGGGTTGATGGGCCACTGCCGCTGGTCAACTGGCGGCCTGTCACCTGGCGGCCTGTCACCTGGCCGCCCGTCACCTGGCCGCCCGTCACCTGGCCGCAGATCGGTCGAGTCGGGGGTTGTCGAGTCGGGGGTTGTCT
>DAITND010000035.1:0-3133 GCA_036834825.1 Dermatophilaceae bacterium | reverse complement strand
GGTTGTCTTGTCGGCCGTGTCGATATGGGGGCCCGCATCCTCGGCCGCGGGCCGCACTGTCTGGTCGGCTTCGGATGCCTCATCGTTCAGGTGAGCCACGATGTCGGCGAATATCGCATCGTCATCGAAGCCGTCGGGCGAGCGGCGACGTTCTTGATCGTTCACGTCAGCGCGATGCGCTCGATGAACTTGGCGGACTCGTCAAAAATACGAGGAGCGTCATTGTCGATGGTGGCAACGTGATACGAGTCCTCGAGAAGGATCTCGGTGACGTCGTGGCTCGAGATCCTGGACAGGATCAGCGCCGAGCTTGACGCGGGGATGACGTGGTCCTGTGTCGAGCGCAGGAGCAGCACCGGCTGGGTGACCTCCGGAAGGTCTCGAATGACCGACGCCCAGCCGATTAGCTGGGAGTGCCCGGCCTTGAGCGGGGTCCGCGTGTATGCGAGCTCAGTGACGCCTGGTTTCTTGACGTCGTTGCCGACGGCCTCCAGCGACCCCATGAGGTACTTCAGGACAGGGACCAGGCGGGCGCGTGGGTCGTCGAACTTGACCGCGGGGTTGACTAGGACCAGGCCGCTGATCCGCGGGCCGTGCTCCTGAGCCAGCTGCAGGCAGAGGGTAGCGCCCATGGAGAGGCCGCCGACGACCACGCGTTCGCACGTCTGATGCAGCTCGCGGAATGCCGTGTCGACGCAGGAGTACCAGTCCTGCCAGCCAGTGCGGTTCATCTCCTGCCAGGTGGTTCCATGTCCGGGTAGGAGGGGAACGCGCACGGTGTATCCCCGGTTCGCGAGATACTCGCCCCACGGGCGCATACTCTGCGGCGTGCCGGTGAAGCCGTGACACAGCAACACCCCGACGTCGGATCCGTCATGATTGAACGGTTCGGCCCCGGTCAGAATGGCCACAGGTTCACCCCTGAGTTCGCGAAGAGTCGATGCTGGTCCTTGTACAGGAATCCTCGCACGACGCGGGACCCGCGCATAGTGTCGTAGGATTCACGGGTCGTCAATGGGTCTGATTTCTCAGCCGAAGGAGAGGTTTCGAGTTGTTCTACTGGGTACTCAAGACCCTCATCCTCGGACCGATTCTGAGGTTGTTGTTCCGTCCGTGGGTCGAGGGTGAGGAGAACATCCCGACCGAGGGTGCCGCGATCTTCGCCAGCAACCACCTCTCGTTCTCGGACTCGTTCTTCTTGCCACTGGTGGTCTCGCGCCGGGTCACCTTCTTGGCCAAGTCCGACTACTTCACGGGTCGTGGCGTCAAGGGCCGGGCGACGGCGGCCTTCTTCAAGGGCGCCGGCCAGCTGTCGGTTGACCGCTCCGGTGGACGCGCCGGTCAGGCGGCAGTGAACAGCGGCCTGAAGGTTCTGCGCCGGGGTGAGCTGCTCGGCATCTATCCCGAGGGCACCCGTTCGCCTGACGGCCGGCTCTACCGCGGACGCACCGGAGTGGCCAGGATGGCGCTCCAGGCGGGTTGCCCGGTGATGCCAGTGGCCATGATCGGAACGGACAAGGCGCAGCCGAGTGGCAAGCGAGTCCCCAAGATCATGCGCATCGGGGTGCGCATCGGCAAGCCCTTGGACTTCTCCCGCTATGAGGGTATGGAGGAGGACAGGTTCGTCCTGCGCTCGGTCACGGATGAGATCATGTATGAGTTGATGCTCCTGTCTCATCAGGAGTATGTCGACATGTACGCGACCTCGATGAAGGACCGTCTGCTGGCGGCAGCCAAGGCCAAGGCCAAGGAGCTGCAGCAAGACGCCGCGGACAAGATCGAGAAGATCGACAAGGGCATCAAAGGTGATGGAACCGCGCCCGATGCTCCAAGTGAAGCGTCCGGATCCGCCCCGGACGGCGCGGCGCCGGACAACGAGGACCGTCCGCCGAAACCGCAGGACGACGAGCGCGCGGCCAGCTAGCGACTGGGGGGATCCGGGGGCACGGCACGCGGGCAGATCCAGCCGCGCTCGTTGCACTCTGGTGCGGACTGGACGTTTTTGGACCCATCGCCTGGCTGTACGCCGTCTACTTGCGCCCACGTTCGCCAGCAGAACCTGCCGCGCAATCCCGAGCACCCGTTGGCGGACAGCCCCCTTGGTGATCATCGGCGGGGCCAAGACGCTGCCCGGGTTCTGGCAGGGGCTGCCGCACTGGCTTGGACCGCGTAGAAGGGATGGCGTTCAGCCACGCCCAGGCCGTTGCTCGTGGGTGTGGCCGACATCCTCGAGATCGGCGTCGCCACGCCGAGCAGAATCAACGACATCGTGATCCTGGTGCTGCTCGGCGGCTGCATCGGCTACTGGGCCGATCTGTCCCGCGATGGCCACGCGGCATTGAGGTAGGCGCAGCGGCACTGGGACCGACAAGGGGCGTGAGTTATCCGGCCGTGGTCGGTGTGAGAAGCTCTCGGGCGATGTGCACTCCGATGGGCAGGCAGGCCGTCGCTGCCGGAGACGGGGCATTGAGGACGTGCAGCACATCGCCTGAGCGTCGGAACAGGAAGTCATCGACGAGGCGACCGTCGCTGGCCACAGCCTGGGCTCGCACACCCGACATCGACGGGCGCAGGTCGTTCGCCCTGAGCTCGGGGAGCATCTTCCTCGCGTCCTTGAGCAATGAGCGCCCAAACAAGGAGCGGGTGACCTCGCGGGCCCCGGTTCTGGCATACCTGCGAGCCAGATGCCATGAGCCGCCGTAGCTGAGGGTTTCAGCGAGGTCCCGCGCCGAGAACTCGCGCCACGAGTAACCCTCACGGGCCAGTGCAGGCACGGCGTTGGGGCCCACATGGACCACGCCGTCCAGGCCTCGAGTCAGGTGGACCCCCAGGAACGGCAGGTCAGGGTCGGGGACGGGGTATACCAGTCCCCGGACCAGCTCGGCCCGTGCGGGGACCAGCTCGCTGTACTCGCCCCGGAACGGCAGGATCCTCACGCCCGGGTCGATCCCCGAGGCACGGGCCAGGCGGTCGGAGTGGAGCCCGGCACAGAGCGCCACCCGGTGGGCAACGATGACATCCTTGGCGGTGTGCACTCGCACCTCACCTGAGACCGTGGTGACGGCCTGCACGGGTTCGCCATATCGAATTGTCCCTCCCCGGGAGAGCACGTCGTCCGCCAGGGCAGCTGCCA
>DAITND010000034.1:0-18864 GCA_036834825.1 Dermatophilaceae bacterium | reverse complement strand
CTCTAGGGACGGTGCGGCCAGCTGATCCGCAAAACCCAGGGACGGTGCGAGCGGCAGACGGGAGGTCGCGATAGACCGACCGTCCCTAGCCCTGGCGAAAAAACTCGTACACCGTCCCCAGGTTCTGCAAGAGCTCAGCGGGTGTCGCTGGTGCTGACACCATTGCCGACACCGGTGGCGCGGCCAGCCTCAAGCCGGGCAACGGGCACCCGGAACGGTGAGCACGACACGTAGTCCAGGCCTGCGTCGTTGAAGAAGTGCACCGAGTCGGGGTCGCCTCCGTGCTCACCGCAGATGCCGACCTTGAGCCCGGGGCGTGCCTTGCGGCCTTCCTCGACGGCGATCTTCACCAGACGCCCCACGCCTTCACGGTCCAGGGACTCGAACGGCGAGACGCCGAAGATGCCCTTCTCCAGGTAGCGCGAGAAGAACGCCGACTCCACGTCGTCGCGCGAGAAGCCCCAGGTCGTCTGGGTCAGGTCATTGGTGCCGAAGGAGAAGAACTCGGCGGCCTCGGCGATCGCCCCGGCGGTGAGGGCGGCTCGCGGCAACTCGATCATGGTCCCGATGAGGTGGTCGATGTCCACCCCGGAGGTGGCACGAACCTCCTGGGCGACGCCCTTGATCATCTCCGCGATGTTCTCCAGCTCCTGGACCGCACCGACCAGCGGCACCATGATCTCTGCTCGCGGCCTGCCGCCGGCCTCGACCCGCAATACCGCCGCTTCGAGCACCGCCCGCGCCTGCATGGCGAACAGCCCGGGAATCACCAGGCCAAGACGCACCCCGCGAAGTCCGAGCATCGGGTTCTCCTCGTGCAGCCTGCGCACGGCCTTCAGCAGTCGCCGGTCCTTCTCGATCTCCTCGCCGCGAGCATCGGCCAATGCCACCCGCACCGACAGCTCGGTGATGTCCGGGAGGAACTCGTGCAGTGGCGGGTCGAGCAGCCGGATGGTCACCGGCAGTCCGTCCATGGCCTCGAAGATACCGACGAAGTCGTCTCGTTGAAGCGGCATCAGCTCGGCCAGGGCCTTGTCCCGGTCCTTCTCAGTTTCCGCCAGGATCAGCGCCTCGACCATCGAGCGCCGGTCGCCGAGGAACATGTGCTCTGTGCGGCACAGACCGATTCCCTCGGCGCCGAAGCGGCGGGCGCGGGCAGCATCCTCGGCGGTATCCGCGTTGGCTCGCACGGACATCCGGCGGAAGGCGTCGGCCATCCGCATGATCCGGTGCACGGCCTTGACGAGCTCGTCGGTGTCGGTGGCCTCGGGATCTATCTTGCCCTCGAAGTAGCGGACCACAGGCGAAGGGACGACCGGCACCTCGCCGAGGAACACCTCCCCGGACGTGCCGTCGATCGAGATGACCGTGCCCTCTGGGAAGGCGCGTCCATCCTTGGTGGTGAAATGCCGCCCTTCGGTGTCGACGGTGAGGTCCCCGGCGCCACAGACACAGGTCTTGCCCATGCCGCGTGCGACGACAGCAGCATGGGAGGTCTTGCCACCGCGGCTGGTCAGGATGCCTTCCGAGACGATCATCCCGTTGAGGTCGTCCGGGTTGGTCTCGCGCCGGACCAGGATCACCTTGTCACCAGAGCGTGCCCATTTGACGGCGGTCTCGGAGTCGAAGACGACTTTTCCGACGGCCGCACCCGGCGAGGCGTTCATACCCTTGGCAAGCAGTTCCAGGGTTGCGCCATGCTCGAAGGCGGGGAACATCAGCTGTGCCAGCTGGGCGCCGGTGACCCGCTGAAGCGCTTCGGCTTCGTTGATCAGACCCTCGTCGCTGAGCTGGGTGGCGATCCGGAAGGCAGCCCTCGCGGTCCGCTTGCCCACCCTGGTCTGCAGCATCCACAGCTTGCCGCGCTCGATGGTGAACTCGATGTCGCACAGGTCGCGGTAGTGCTTCTCGAGCTCGCTCATGATCGCCATCAGCTCGCCGTACGACTTCTTGTCCAGGCCCTCGAGGTCGGCCAGGGGCAGAGTGTTGCGGATCCCGGCGACCACATCCTCACCCTGGGCGTTCTGCAGGTAGTCGCCGTAGACTCCCTGGGCCCCGGAGGCCGGATCGCGGGTGAAGGCCACCCCGGTTCCCGAGTCTGAGGACACGTTGCCGAACACCATCGAACAGATGCTGACCGCGGTGCCCAGGTCGGAGGGGATTCGTTCTTGGCGACGGTAGAGGATCGCCCGATCGGCGTTCCAGGAGTCGAAGACAGCCCGGACGGCAAGGTCCATCTGCTCGCGTGGCTCCTGCGGGAACTCTCGGCCCGTGTGTTCGCTCACGATCTCCTTGTACGCACCCACCAGCGCTCGCAGGTCGCCGGCGTCCAGGTCGAGGTCGTTGCGCGTACCTTTGGCTTCCTTGGCCGCGTGCAGCGCGCCTTCGAACAGCCGGCCGTCGACGCCCAGAACGGTCTTTCCGAACATCTGGATCAGCCGACGGTAGGAGTCGAATGCCAGTCGCTCGTTGCCGCTTTGCTTGGCGAACCCCATGACGGACTCATCGTTGAGTCCGACGTTAAGGACGGTGTCCATCATCCCGGGCATCGAGTACTTCCCGCCGGAGCGCACGGAGACCAGCAGCGGGTCGTCGGACTGCCCCAGCTTCTTGCCCATGGCCTTCTCGAGCGCGCCGAGATGCTCGCTGATCTCGGCATCCATCCCGTCCGGCGCAGAACCGTCGGCCAGGTAGGTCCGGCATGCTTCGGTCGTGATGATAAATCCCGGAGGAACCGGCAGCCCCATCCGCGTCATCTCCGCTAGATTCGCCCCCTTGCCTCCGAGCAGGTCTTTGAGGTCCTTGTTGCCTTCGGCGAAGTCATAGACGAACTTGGGCACGGCAGGGCCTCCGGGGGGGACGATGCGGACAGGTTCTCGCAGGTTAGACCAGCCAGGGGTATGTCGGACACCTCATGTACTCGACGTCATATCTGTACGCTCTAGGTTTACCGGTTAACCACAAGTACTTTCCCGAGGTTTGTGGGTTCAGTCTTCGGCACGCTGCCTAGCGTTGCGGATTAAGGAAGGCGGCCAGCGCGCCGGCGTACATCGCGGGATCCTTGGCACCACACAGCTCGCGTGCCGAGTGCATCGACAGCATCGGCGCCCCGAAGTCCACTGTGGTGGCGCCGACCAGCGCCGCGGTCATCGGACCGACTGTCGAGCCGCAGGGCATGTCGTTTCGGGACACGAACTGCTGCACGGGGACACCCGCCTGGTCGCAGGCCATGATGAACGCCGCCGCGGCCACGGAGTCGGTCGCGTAGCGCAGCTTGACGTTGGTCTTGAGCACGGGGCCGCCGTTGATCGCGATCTGATGCTGGGGTTCGTGCTTCTCGGGGTAGTTCGGGTGGGTGGCGTGCGCCATGTCCCCGGATGCCACGACGGTCCCGGCCAGCGCCCGGTGAAAGTCCTCGCGACCACCACCGGCCGAGGTCACGATGCGTTCGAGCACCGAGGGCAGAAGTGTCGACATGGCGCCGCGCTCGGACTGGCTGCCGACCTCCTCGTGGTCGAACAGGACCAGAATAGGTATGGAAGGGTTCGACGGGGCCGCAGAAATCCCCGACGTAGGCGGACGGCCGACACCGGTCATCGCCTCAGCCGCATCGATCAGCGCCCGCACCCCGGCGTAGCTCGTCGCCAGGTTGTCCAGGCGGGGCGCTGCGATCAGATCCAGGTCCCGGCCGATCCGGCGGGATGGTTGCAGGTCGTGGGTCATCACATCCCAGGACAGGACGTCGGCGGCCTCCACGCCCGCTGCGGCAGCGAGGTATCCGCGGAAGTCTCCGGGCTCGGTGCTGACGCCCCACAACGGCGTCAGGTGCTGCTGAGGGTTGAGCGCCAGAGCCTCGTTGGCGCCGCGGTCGAGGTGGACTGCGAGCTGAGCCACCCGCAATACCGGCTCGTCGATGGTGACGAGCCGGGTCTGAACCCCGTCGTCGCTTCGGACCGCGACTCGGCCAGAGAGCCCGAGGTCGCGGTCGAGCCAGGAGTTGAACAGCGGCCCGCCGTAAGACTCGATGCCGAGCAGCTGCCAGCCTGCCCGGGTCAGGTCGGGCTGCGGCTTGATCCGTAGGTTCGGGCTGTCCGTGTGGGCACCGACGACGCGGAAGGGCGTGGCCGGGCCGCTGGCCGCCTCACTGCTCCAGGCGATCAGCGAACCGCCACGGATCAGGAAGTAGCGACCGCGCACGGTCGGGAACGCGTCGGTCTCCGTCAGAAGGCTGAAGTCGGCCGCCGCGAGCCGCTTCCCGGCCTCGGCGCAGGCGTGGAACGGCGAGGGAGAGGCATCGATGAACGTACACAGGCCGGTCGCCTCGGAGTCGGTGTCGAAAGAGTGAGCCATGACCGTGACCCTATCCATGCGGGCGAGGTGATGATCGGCGGCACCGGCCCGTGCTCAGAGCTGGCTGCGGGGTTCGCGCATCAACCTATGTTGCCGTAACCTACGGTGGCGTAGGTAAGTGTCACCTCAGGAGGAACAGCATGGTGAAGACGATAGCCCAGACCGAACTGCTCCGCGAGCTCGACCAGGTTGTGGTCGGTGAGCTTAACCGGCACGAGAAGGTCGCCAAGGAGTGGTTCCCCCATGACTACATCCCGTGGAGCGAGGGCCGCAGTTTCGACGGGCTGATGGGCGGTGAGCAGTGGAGCCAGAGCGACTGCGAGATCTCGGACGTCGCCCGCTCGGCGCTGATCGTCAACCTGCTCACCGAGGACAACCTCCCGAGCTACCACCACGAGATTGCCCTGATTTTCGGACGCGACGACGCGTGGGGCGAGTGGGTGCATCGCTGGACGGCTGAGGAGGGCCAGCACGCCATTGCGATGCGCGACTACATGTTGGTCACCCGGATGGTGGATCCCGTTGCGCTGGAACGTTTCCGGATGCAGCATATGTCTGCGGGATATGAGTCAGCGCACTCCGGTGAACTCATGGGCTCCCTGGCTTATGTCTCTTTCCAGGAGCTGGCCACCCGCGTCTCCCACCGCAATACTGGCAAGTTCACCAACGACCCGATGTGCGAGAGCCTGCTCAGCCGCATCGCGGCCGACGAGAACCTGCACATGATCTTCTACCGCAACCTGATGGACGCAGCCCTGCAGATCTCGCCTGACCAGGCTATGGTCGCGATCCTCGATGTCGTCAAGAACTTCGAAATGCCGGGCGCCGGTATTCCCGGCTTTCAGCGCAAGGCCGTCGAGATGGCCGTCGAGGGCATCTACGACCTGCGCCAGCACAAGGACGAGGTCCTGGACCCGGTGCTGCGGTTCTGGAAGGTCTTCGAGCTCGAGGGTCTGACCGCTGAGGGTGAGGCAGCGCGAACTGAGCTGGCCGAGTTCATGGATGGGCTGGAGAAGCAGGCGCTGCGGTTCGAGGACAAACGCGACATGCTCCGGGCCCGTATGTCGCTGCGCTGATGCCGGGCAGCCCTGCCATGGGCCGGTGTCCAACGAGTTTCTTCGTGGGGGCAGCGGATCAGGCTGCTGACGGTGCAGGATGGGCACCATGAACACATCCCGCGATGAGCAGCAGGGCTCGGCTGACGACAACCAGCGCCGGCGGGTCGTCGTGGTCTCCCAGGAGGGTATGGGGGTGGCCGACAAGCCCGGCGACAACGAGGAGGCCCGCGACCCCGCCGACCTCGTCGAGCACCCGGGCAAGGTCATGCGGATCGCCTCCATGATCAAGCAGCTTCTCGAGGAGGTGCGCAGCGCGCCGTTGGATGAAGCCGGTCGCACCAGACTCGCCGAGATCCACCGCCGCTCGATCAGCGAGCTGGAGGAGGGTCTGGCTCCGGAGCTGATTGACGAGCTCGAGCGCATTACCCTGCCATTCGGCGATGACGTGCCATCCGACGCGGAGCTGCGTATTGCGCAGGCCCAGCTCGTCGGCTGGCTCGAAGGGCTGTTCCACGGCATTCAGGCCGCGCTCTTCGCCCAGCAGATGGCCGCTCAGCAGCAGCTGCAGAACATGCGTCGTGCGCTCCCACCGGGTGAGCCCGGTCAGGACGGCGGTCCTGGTCAGCCTCCGGGGTACGTTCGCGGTATGCCGAACCGCCCGGACCCGCGGGAAAGCGGATCGACGGGGCAGTACCTCTAGCACCCGACCTCTAGCACCCGACCTCTAGAGCCTCGGGCAAGGTTGTGGAGGCACGCGACGATGTCGGAAAACAAGGTGCTGAGTCAGGTGCTCTCACGGTCCAGTGCGATCTCGAACCACACTGTCGACCCGTCGACCCCTCGGGCCTGGCCCATCGCATCGGAGACACCTGCCACCAGAGCAAGTCCTCTGCCCTGTGAGGCCGAGTGGTCCACTTGGCCAGTACGTGGCGCGCTCCACGTGCCGGTGTCCTCGACAGTGACCAGGAGCCGGTCGGCAAGCTCCATGGTGACCCTGGCTGAGGTGCCGGCGTGCTGAACCACGTTGGTGACGAGCTCTGAGACGCAGATGACAGCGGCGGTCACGATCTCCTCGTTCACACCCCATGACTCGAGCTGGGCACGAGCCCACCTGCGGGCCCCACGCACGGCGATCGTGTGCGGCGGCACGAGCACCGAGGCCATCTGGTGGACCCGGCTGTCACGGACCACAACCAGCAGGGCGCAGTCGTTTTCCAGGCCCGTGTCCCCGATCAGGGTGTCGATCACGTGCTGGGAGATGCTGCGCGCAGCTGTCGCGGACATCGTGCCCAAGGACTGCAACAACGTTGACTGCCCCTGGGCCAGGCTCCGTTCATGGCGTTCGAGCAGCCCGCCGGTGAAGGCGACCAGTGCGTCGCCTTCGTGCAGGACGATCTGTTGGATCGGGCGAGTCCCGGAGATCCCGAGCGGGGGCCCGGGCTCAAGCGCGGCGTACTCGGCGGAAGGTCCAGAATCGGCCTGTGCGCCCCCCGCCGTCCGACGACGAACCACCGCCGGTGGCAAGTGGCCGGCACTGGAAAGCAGCAGATCGCCGGTCGCAGGGTCGAAGACCGCGAGCAGCGCAGTGACGAACATCTCGCCACCGAAACCGGCGCGGTCGACCTCCACGGAGTCCGGGTCGTGGCCCTGCACGGCTTGCCAGGTCCGGTCAAGGTGGCTGACAAACTCGTCAAGTGCGGTGAAGATGACGTTGGGATCGGAGCTGGTCAGCGCTGCTCCCCGAAGGCTCACCTTGATCTGCGCCATGACAGCGCCTGCCCCCACACCGGCGCCCATCACGTCGCCGATGGTGGCGGCGAGTCTGCCGTCCGGCATACCGAAGACGTCGTAGAACTCACTACCGGCAGTGGTCTCGATGTCGTTCTGGTCGCGCGCCGCCAGGGTCACCATCTGGACGTCCGGAAGGTGGCGGCGCACCCCCAGGTAGCCAATGGACCCTTCGATGTCGGGCCCGTTCAGTGGCAGGATCAGGTGTCCAGACCCCTCGGCGACGAACCTTTGATCAGGCTTGGAGACTGCCGTCGCAGGAGGTCTGGCGCCCGATCGGAAACCCGACCAGACCAGCGGTCGGCGGGCTACGGTCTCGTCCCACAGCTCGATCCCGCGCCATCTCGCAGCGCCCTGGTCAGCCCCGCCGACCATCACCAGCACGGGGGCGATCTCGACCACCACGACCAAGATTCCAAGAACGGAGCCTTCGTTGTCCCGAACCGCGGAGTAGCTGCGGGCCAGGTATGCCCAGTCGGGCAGCGACTGCTCCCGCCCCTTGAGATCCAGCATCTCGCCGTCGTCATGGAACGACGGTCCGCCGGCGAAGACGTTGTCCACTGCCTCCGCATATCCCGGTCGTGACCAGATCTCGGGCATCACAACAGGAGCCCGCTGACCCCAGGAGCGCGGATGTCTAGCACCCAGCAGGTCGGCAAAACGGTCGTTGTAGACCATTGCGTAGTCCGGGCCGTGACAGTAGGCCATCGGGGCTGTGGCCTCGATCAGGGTGCGGACGACAGCCTCGACGGCAGGATCCCATTGGTCTTGCGGACCGAAATCACTCTCGGACCAGTCGTATTCGGCCGCAAGTGCCGCACAACCTGCCGCCGGCGGTTCGTCGGCCGCAGGAGAATATCCTTGCGACAATCCGGCCACACCGACACTTTAATCGGCTCTCTATGCCGGCAGGGCCTTAGGAATGCGGTTTCTGGCTCTCGGCCAAAACATGGCTGGTCAGGTCGTGAGAAGCACCTTGCCGATATTGGTTCCGGCCTCGAGCTCGCGATGGGCATCGGCAGCCTGAGCAAGAGGAAAGGTCCGATGCACGACCGGCTTCACCTGACCGGACTCGATCAACGGCCAGACATGCTCGCGCACAGCGGCCACGATGGCGGCTTTCTCGGCCGCCGGCCGGCCCCGCAACGAGGTCGCGATCACCGCGGCGCACTTGCGAAGCAGGGTGTTGATGTCGAGCTCAGCCTTGATCCCACCCTGCAGCCCGATGATGACCAGTCGTCCGTTGACGGCCAGCGCGCTGAGGTTGCGGGCGAGATACTTGGCGCCGATGTTGTCCAGGATCACGTCGGCGCCGCCACCATCGGTCGCGTTGCTCAAAACCTCAACGAAGTCTTGATCGCGATAGTTGATCAGGACTTCGGCCCCGAGCTCGCGACAAGCCTGGAGCTTGTCGCCCGTTCCGGCAGTCACCGCAATGCGGGCGCCGCCGGCGCGCGCAAGCTGGATCGCCATAGTTCCGATCCCGCTGGACCCTCCGTGGATCAGGATCGTCTGACCCGGCTGCAGGTTGGCGGTCATGAACACGTTGGACCACACCGTGTTGACGACCTCGGGTAACGCGGCGGCGTCGACCAGCGAGACCCCGGCCGGCACGGGCAGTAGTTGTGTTGCTGGAACGGCGACCTGCTCGGCATACCCGCCGCCGGACAGCAGCGCGCACACCTGATCGCCGACCGCCCAGCCGGACACTCTGTCTCCGAGGACGCTGATCGTGCCGCTCACCTCAAGGCCGGGGTATGCCGAGGCACCGGGCGGCGGGGGGTAGAACCCTTGGCGTTGCATGAGATCAGCGCGATTGACACCGGATGCTGCCACACGCACCAGCACCTCGTCGGCCGCTACCTCGGGGGTGGGCACCTCATCGAGGACGAGCGCGTCGGCCTCTCCGGGCGTCGGGATTGTGATGGCTTTCATGCCCTGACGATATGTCATGCGCGTCCCCGCACCCGACGGGTCAGGTCCGTCGCGGCTCGGATGACCTGCTCGACGATTGC
Source organism: Dermatophilaceae bacterium (assembly GCA_036834825.1). Classification (GTDB taxonomy): domain Bacteria; phylum Actinomycetota; class Actinomycetes; order Actinomycetales; family Dermatophilaceae; genus UBA4719. The sequence continues at coordinate 9,653 of DAITND010000034.1, read as the reverse complement.
CTGACGTTGGTCCTCCGCAACCTCTGCGGCGGGATAGGTCACCGCAATTCCGGCCACCGGATGCCCGCTGTGGTCGAGCACTGGTGCAGCGACGGAGGCGAAATCCGGCGTTACCGTCCCGACCTCCAACGCGAATCCGTCCCGGCGAACCCGGGACAGCACGGCTCGTAGGCCTGAGAGCGTCGTCGGGCCCACCCCGTGTCGTTGGACGAAGGCGTCTCGCGAAGGAAAGAGGACACGAACCTGTTGTGGCGGAAGGGAGGCCAGCATCGCCAATCCGCTCGCGGTCAGCTGCGAGGGAAGGCGCACCCCCACGTCGGTGATCAGTGGCGGCCGGCCGGGCGCCCGCTCCTCGATGACGTAGAGGACGTCGCGACCATGCAGCACCGCAAGGTGGGCGTTGTGTCTGGTGGAGTCCACCAGGCGAAGCAACAGCTGACGGGCCAGGCGCTGCAGCGGCGCCTGGCGGGTGTAGGCAGAACCGAGCTCGAAGGCCGCGACCCCGAGGCCGTAACGCCGTTCGTCGCCCAGATGCACGACGAAGCCTTGGTCGCACAGCACGGTGAGCAGGTGATAAACGCTGGACCGGGGCAGATCGAGGTCACGGGCGATGGCGGAGGCAGGGACAGGTTCGGTATGCCGTGCCAGCAGTCGCAGCACGGCCAGAGCCTGGCTCGCGGCGGGGGCGTTGGCCATGAGGCAATTGTGTCAGGCTGGTGTCTCAGATTAGAGACGCCTGCTAGGCAGGGACGAGCCGCTGGGGGTCTGGCCGATCCCATCCCTACGGTGTACCTTTCCGCGACAGGCCAAGTAGATCCCAATCACGCCCAGTTGACCGGAGTCTGTGGACAAGGAGTCCGTGATGCAGAAGATCACCCCTTTTCTGTGGTTTGACGATCAAGCAGAAGAGGCTGCCAACTTCTACGTATCGATATTCAGGAACTCCTGGGTCATGGGCGTCACGCGCTACGGCGACGGAGGGCCGGGTCCGGCCGGAACCGCCATGTCGGTGACGTTTACGCTTGATGGTCTAGAGTTCCAGGCGCTCAACGGCGGCCCCGAGTTCTCCTTCACCGAGGCCATCTCGCTCTTCGTCTCAGCCGTGACACAGGATGAGATCGACCACTTGTGGGAGGAGCTCACCAGGGGCGGCGGAGAACCGGGGCAGTGCGGTTGGCTCAAGGACAAATACGGTCTCTCGTGGCAGATCGTCCCGCCCATCCTGAATGAGCTCCTCGGTGACCCCGACCCCGACAAGTCGAGCAGGGTCATGCAGGCGATGCTGGGGATGAGCAAGATCGATATCACCGCTCTGCGCGCGGCACACGACGGCGAGTAGGGCAGGGACTCACCTGAGGGTGGCCCCTGCCCGGATCAACTCGGCGGCTGTGTCCGAATGCCGGGTCACGATGTTGGCCACGCCCGAGTTGTCTCAGATTCGAGACACAAACCTCTGGTCCGGGATGGTTGACAGGTCGCCGGTGGGTTCCAATGAACTCATGACATCAGCCCACCTCCGCCCAGCCCAGCCGGCCACCGACGTCGCCACGATCGATGTCGGTATCGGCCCGCTGTCATTCGAGGACGTGGTGGCTGTTGCCCGTCGCGGCGCTCGCATCGAGATCACGCCCGACGCGCTGGCCGAGGTCCGCAAAAGTCGCGCCATCATCAAAGGTCTGGCCGACGACTTCGAGCCGCACTATGGGGTCTCGACCGGCTTCGGTGCGCTGGCCACAAAACACATCGCACCGGACATGCGTGCGCAGCTGCAACGCAGTCTGATCCGCAGTCACGCTGCCGGATCCGGTCCCGAGGTCGAGCGTGAGGTCATCCGTGCCCTCATGCTCTTGCGTCTCTCGACCCTGGCTACCGGACGTACCGGCGTACGCGAGGAGACGATCACGGCATACGCGGCAATGTTGAACGCCGGGATCACGCCCGTGGTCCACGAGTACGGCAGCCTGGGCTGCTCGGGTGACCTTGCGCCACTGGCGCACTGTGCGCTTGCCCTTATGGGCGAGGGGCCGGTCCGCGACGCGTCGGGCGAGCTGACCGCAGCTGCCGACGCGCTGAGGTCAGCGCGAATCACCCCGGTCGCGTTGCGCGAGAAGGAGGGTCTGGCCCTGATCAACGGCACGGACGGCATGCTGGGGATGCTCGTTCTGGCCATCACGGACCTGCGTAACCTGCTCACGGTCGCCGACCTCACCGCAGCGATGAGCGTCGAGGGGCTGCTCGGCACCGACAACGTCTTCGCTGCCGACCTGCAGGCACTGCGTCCCCACCCCGGCCAGGCCGCATCGGCCGGCAACTTGCGCCGGATCCTTGCCGGAAGCCCGATCCGGGCCAGCCACGACAACCAGGGTTGCACCCGGGTGCAGGACGCCTACTCCTTGCGGTGCGCGCCGCAGGTGGGCGGGGCGGCACGCGACACGGTCGAGCATGCCGCCCGGGTCGCCGGCCGCGAGCTCGCCGCTGCCGTGGACAACCCGGTGATCACCCTCGATGGCCGGGTGGAGTCCAACGGAAACTTCCACGGTGCTCCGGTGGCCTACGTCCTGGACTTCCTGGCGATCGTGGCGGCTGACGTCGCGAGCATGTCCGAACGTCGGACCGACCGTTTCCTGGACGTTGCGCGCAGCAATGGCCTGAACGCCTTCCTGGCCGACGACCCCGGTGTCGACTCGGGATACATGATCGCCCAGTACACCGCCGCCGGGATCGTCTCCGAGATGAAGCGGCTCGCAGCTCCGGCAAGCGTCGACTCGATCCCGAGCTCGGCGATGCAGGAGGACCACGTGTCCATGGGCTGGTCGGGTGGGCGCAAGTTGCGTCGGTCCGTCGACGGCCTCACCCGGGTGCTGGCGGTCGAGCTGCTGACAGCCGCACGCGGCATACAGCTTCGGGCTCCGCTGCAGCCGTCGGCGGCCACCGGTGCAGTGATCAACGCTCTTCGAAAGGTGACTGAAGGGCCGGGCGTCGACAGGTTCATGGCTCCCGAGATCGAGGCTACCGTCCAGTTCCTTGCTAGCGGAGACGTTCTGCGTGCCGTCGAGACCGTCACCGGCCCGCTCGACTGACAAAGCGAACGCTGTATATATCGAACTGCACTCTCTACCAAGGAGATTCGTCATGGAAGGCGCCCGTCCCGTCCGCGCACCGCGCGGCACGACCTTGACCGCCAAGTCGTGGACCACCGAGGCCCCGCTGCGGATGCTGATGAACAACCTCGACCCCGAGAACGCCGAGCGCCCCGACGACCTGGTGGTCTACGGCGGCACCGGAAAGGCAGCACGCGACTGGAAGTCCTTTGACGCGATGGTCCGCACGCTGACCACGCTCGAGAAGGACGAGACCATGCTGGTCCAGTCGGGCCGCCCCGTGGGGGTGATGCGCACCCATGAGTGGGCGCCGCGGGTGATCCTGGCCAACAGCAACCTTGTCGGCGACTGGGCGACCTGGCCGGAGTTCCGAAGGCTCGAGCACCTGGGCCTGACGATGTACGGCCAGATGACGGCCGGCTCCTGGATCTACATCGGAACCCAGGGCATCCTCCAGGGCACCCACGAGACCTTCGCCGCGGTGGCCGACAAACGCTTCAACGGCACCCTTGCCGGCACGCTGACCCTGACAGGTGGTGCCGGTGGCATGGGTGGTGCCCAACCACTGGCCGTGACCATGAACGATGGCGTCTGCCTGCTCGTGGACGTCGACCCGACCCGACTTCAACGGCGTGTGGAGCACCGGTACCTGGATCTCGTCGCCACCGACATCGACGACGCCATCGCCCGGTGCGGAGCCGCCAAGCGGGATCGCAGAGCCCTCTCTGTCGGACTGGTCGGCAACTGCGCGACGGTCGTCCCCGAGCTCCTGCGTCGCGGCGTGGAGATCGACATCGTCACCGACCAGACCAGTGCGCACGACCCCCTGTCCTACCTGCCTGAGGGCGTAGAGCTGGCAGACTGGCACGACTACGCGGAGAAGAAGCCAGAGGAGTTTACCGACCGGGCGCGAGCATCGATGGCCAAGCACGTCCAGGCCATGGTCGAGTTCCAGGATGGTGGCGCCGAGGTCTTCGACTACGGCAACTCGATTCGCGAAGAGGCCCGGCTGGGGGGCTACGACAGGGCTTTCGAGTTCCCGGGCTTCGTGCCGGCATACATCCGGCCGCTGTTCTGCGAGGGCAAGGGCCCCTTCCGCTGGGCTGCGCTCTCGGGCAACCCGGCGGACATCTACAAGACGGACAAGGCGATCAGGGACCTGTTCCCGGACAATGACCGTCTGCAGAAGTGGATACGCGCAGCCGGTGAAAAGGTCGCCTTTCAGGGTCTCCCGGCACGAATCTGCTGGCTGGGCTACGGCGAACGTGACGTCGCCGGTCTGAAGTTCAACGAGATGGTCGCCTCGGGCGAGCTGGAGGCGCCGATCGTTATCGGTCGTGACCACCTCGACGCCGGCTCCGTTGCCTCGCCCTACCGCGAGACGGAGTCCATGGCCGATGGCTCGGACGCCATTGCCGATTGGCCACTGCTCAACGCGCTGATCAACACCGCCTCCGGAGCCACGTGGGTCTCGATCCACCACGGCGGTGGAGTCGGTATCGGCCGTTCGATCCACGCTGGTCAGGTCTCGCTTGCTGACGGCACGGCCCTGGCCGCCGACAAGCTTGCTCGCGTCCTGACCAACGACCCCGGGATGGGAGTCATCCGCCACGTGGACGCGGGCTACGACATTGCCGAGCGGGTCGCGGCAGAACGCGGCGTCAGGATTCCGATGCGCGAGACCTGAACAATGACAGTCGCCTAGGTTGTGCACATGACGTTCGACACGATGACCTTTGACGGCATGTGGTCGGCAATCGCACCCATCGGCCGCAAAGCCAGCACGGGTGGCTATCGACGTTATGCGTGGACCCGCCAGGACGCGACGCTGCGCGAGTGGTTCGCCGGTGAGGCGTCCGCTCGCGGGCTGGAACTGGTCACTGACCGCGCAGGTAACCAGTGGGCGTGGTGGGGTGATCCTGATGCAGCCGTCACCGCCGGCCGGCCGGGAGTGGTGATTGGCTCCCACCTGGACTCGGTCCCGGACGGTGGGGCCTTTGACGGTCCGCTGGGGGTGGTTTCGGCTCTGGCCGTTGTCGACGGCTTGCGGGCCAGAGGCTTCGTGCCGTCACGTCCCATCGGCGTGGCGAACTTCGTCGACGAGGAGGGGGCGCGATTCGGCATCGCGTGCGCCGGATCGCGTTTGATCACCGGCAAGCTCGACGCCGACAAGGCTCGGGCGCTGCGCGATGCGGACGGTATCACAATGGCTGAGGCGATGACTGCCGCCGGCCACGCGGTCGAGCAGGTCGGCCCGGACAACGAGACGTTGCGCCGGATCGGCACCTTCGTCGAGCTGCACGTGGAGCAGGGGCGCGGCCTGATCGACCTGGGATGTCCGGTTGCCGTAGGTTCTGTTATCTGGCCCCACGGGCGCTGGCGTATCGACCTTGACGGCGAGGCCAACCACGCAGGCACCACGCGTCTGGAGGACCGCCGCGACCCGATGCTCGACCTCGCGACAGCGGTGCTGGCCGCTCGTTCGGCGGCCACGGTGAACGGGTGTGTTGCCACAGTGGGCAAGGTTCGGGTGGAGCCCAATGGTGTCAATGCGATTCCGTCACGGGTTTCCGCCTGGCTGGATGCCCGCGGCCCGGGCGAAGCAGGAGTCCGGGCGGTTGTGGAGACCGTGGGAGCAGATTCTCGGGCTCTCACGGTCGAGGAGTCATGGACCCCCGAGACGGTTTTCGATGTGCCCTTGGCGCGAAGGCTTTCGGTCTTGCTCGACGATGCGCCGATGCTGGCGACCGGAGCCGGTCACGATGCCGGAGTTGTCGCCACGGCCGGGTTGTCCACGGCCATGTTGTTCGTCCGCAATCCCACGGGCATCTCGCACTCGCCGGCCGAGTTCGCTGAGCCCGGGGACTGCCACCTCGGCGTCGAGGCCCTGGCCGCAGTGACCGAGGAGCTGGCCCGATGAACCAGGGGGTCAACGCATCGGCCACCCAGCGCTGGTGGGCGCAATACGCACTGCTGCCTTCCGGACTCGGCCGCGACGTGACGTTCGAGGTCAGCGGCGGGCGGTTCACAGCGGTGACTCCAGGCACCGTACCCGGGCATGCCCAGGTGCTGCCTGGTGTAGTCCTGCCTGGGTTCGCGAACGCCCACAGCCACGCCTTCCACCGTTCGCTGCGCGGACGGACCCATGATGGCGGTGGCACCTTCTGGACCTGGCGGAGGCGGATGTACGCTGTTGCGGCGCAGCTGGACCCGGACTCCTACCTTGCACTGGCCACCGCCACGTACGCCGAGATGGCGCTGGCCGGGATCACCGTCGTCGGAGAGTTCCATTACCTGCACCACGCTCCGGGTGGGGTGGCCTACGACGATCCCAACGTCATGGGTGAGGCCCTGCGTCAGGGCGCCGCGAACGCTGGGATCCGGCTGACCTTGCTCGACACCTGCTACCTCGCCGGAGGGTTGAGCGCCGCCGGACACAGCCCGCTGGACGCGACACAGCTGCGTTTTGGCGATGGCAACGCCGATCGTTGGGCGCAGAGGGTCGAGGATCTCAAGGAGTCCGCCGGGATGAGGGTGGGTGCCGCCGTGCACTCCGTGCGGGCAGTGCCGCGAGATCAGCTCGGGGTCGTCGCTGCTGCCGCCGCCGGCCGGCCGCTGCACGTCCACCTCTCCGAGCAACCGGCCGAAAACCTGGCCTGCCAATGGTTCTACGGTCTGACGCCCACCGCGCTGCTGGACGTCGAGGGACTCCTTGGCCCCACGACAACTGCGGTTCACGCGACGCACCTGAGCGACCAGGACATCACCATGTTGGGTCGCACGCGCACCACGGTCTGCCTCTGTCCCACGACCGAGCGGGACCTCGCAGACGGCATCGGACCGGCCCGCCGGTTGTCCGATGCGGGCTCGCCGTTGTCCCTCGGATCCGACCAGCACGCCGTCACCGACCTGATCGAAGAGGGGCGGGCCCTGGAGATGCATGAGCGCCTGGACTCCTTGCAGCGTGGACGTTTCCGGCCGGACGAGCTGCTCGCGGCAGCCACCCGACACGACAGCCTCGGCTGGGAGGATGCCGGCCGCCTCGCCGTCGGGGCGCGTGCCGATCTGGTCGCCGTCCGCATCGACAGCCGCAGGACCGCAGGGAGTGCGCCGGAGCAGATCATGCTGTCGGCCAGTGGTGCCGACGTCGACACCGTGATCGTGGACGGCGAGACTGTGGTGACCGGCGGCCAACACGTGCTGGGCAACGTCGGGTTGTTGCTGCAGAAGGCGATTCAGCCCCTTTGGGAGAGCTCATGACCGCGACGGTGTTCGCCGGTATTTCAGAGCTCGTCACAGGCGACGAGCTACTGGAGGGTGCCGACCATTCGGAGCACCTGGGCCGGCTGAGGGATGCCGCGGTTGTGGTGCAGAACGGGTTTGTCGAGTGGGTCGGCCCAGCTGCTCAGGCACCGCCGGCGGATGAGCATCAGGACGTCGGCGGCCGCGCCGTCATTCCTGGCTTCGTGGACTCGCACTCCCACCTCGTCTTTGCCGGCGACCGTTCGCAGGAGTTCGCTGCCCGGATGAGCGGCATCCGGTACGACGGAGGCGGGATCGTCACGTCGGTCGATGCGACCCGCGCGGCCAGCGATGACGAGCTGCGTGCCCTGGTCGGCGCACGCGTGGCCGAGATGCGCGCCCAGGGGACGACCACTGTCGAGATCAAGAGTGGGTACGGACTGAACGTCCAGGACGAAGCAAGGTCGCTGCGTATCGCGGCCGAGTTCACATCTGAGACAACGTTTCTTGGTGCGCACGTGGTGCCGCCGGACTTCTCCGATCGCCGGTCAGAGTATGTCGACCTGATCATCGGTGAGATGCTCTCGGCCTGCGCTCCTCATGCGCGCTGGATCGACGTGTTCTGTGAGCCGCACAGCGTCCACGCCTTCACAGAGGACGAGGCGCGGGTTGTGCTGTCCGCAGGTCGGGACGCCGGTCTCGGCCTTCGGGTGCACGCCAACCAGCTCGGCCATGGTCCTGGTGTGCGCCTCGCCGTCGAGATGGGGGCAGCGAGCGTCGACCATTGCACCTACCTGAGCACCGACGATGTCGAGCAGCTCGCTGCGGCGGCGGACACCACCGTGGCGACGCTCCTGCCCGGCGTGGAGTTCTCGACCCGTTCGCCATACCCGGACGCTCGGCGCCTGCTCGATGCGGGTGTGACTATCGCCCTGGCCAGCGACTGCAACCCCGGCACCTGTTATTCGTCCTCGATCCCGTTCGTGCTTGCCCTTGCGGTGCGTGAGATGAATCTGACGCCGGCGGAGGCGCTCCAAGCCGCGACCTTCGGCAGCGCCAAATCCCTGTGGCGCAAAGACATTGGGGTGATCCGTGCCGGAAACCGGGCGGATCTGACGGTGCTGGACGCGCCGTCATACCTTCACCTGTTCTATCGGGCCGGCGTTCCCATCGCCAGCGCACTCGATCTGGGGGGCCGTCATGAGCGTTGAACGCACTCCTGACCATCTGGGGGTCGTCCGTTTCGCGGAGCTCGCCCCTGTGCCATGGCGCAACGGCGGCGGCATCACTCGTGAGGTGGTGTCGGCTGGCGGCCCCGGAGCGCAAGGCTTCGACTGGCGGATCAGCATCGCGGAGGTAACCGAACCCGGTCCTTTCTCGACCTTTCCCGGTGTCGATCGCATCATCGCCGTGGTGCAGGGGGAGGGGATGGATCTTTTGATCGACGGGGTCGAACATGTCCTGGGTCTGCATGAGACGCTCAGCTTTGACGGGGCCAGCCAGACCTCGTGCACTCGCCTCGCCGGAGCGGTCCGCGATCTCAACGTCATGACACGCAACGACCGGCTATCGGCCACCGTTGCCATCAGGGACCTCTCCGAAACCCGGCCGATCGCGGTCGACGGCAGTCAGGTCCTGGTGCTGCTGACCGGATCGGCTGCTGTTGTCGGAGCCGACGGGAGCCGGGCCGGGTTGCAGCCGCTGGATGCCGTGTGCCCCAGCGGGGAGCATGTGCGGCTGGTTGAGGGATCTGGCCGGGCGGCGGTCGTGCGGATCGAGAAGCACCATCAGGCTCACGCCCCCAGGTCCGAGTTCCGGGCCGGAGCAACCACAGCGACCACGGTCCAGCTGACGCTCGACTGTGCGGACCCGCAGGGGCTGGCGCAGTTCTGGCTGGCGGCTCTGCACTATGTCCCGGAGCCACCACCACGAGGCCATGAGACATGGGAGTCGTGGTTGGTCGCGATGGGAGTGCCGCGGTCAGAGTGGAACGACGGTACCTCCATATGCCACCCCGAAGGCACAGGACCCAGGCTGTACTTCCAGAAGGTCCCAGAGCCCAAGACGGTCAAGAACAGGCTTCACCTGGACCTCGACATCGCCTTGAGCAGTGATCCCCTCTCAGCCCGCAGGTCCGACATCGAGGCTGAGGTCGGGCGCCTGGCAGCCCTCGGAGCAACGGTCATCGGGCGGGTCACCGAGCACGATCACTTCCACGTCACGATGGGCGACCCCGAGGGTAACGAGTTCGACCTGCGCTAAGCAGGGGAGCAGCGTGAGGCGAGGTCGTGGCCTGCCTGGCTCTGGGTG
>DAITND010000033.1:7814-19649 GCA_036834825.1 Dermatophilaceae bacterium | reverse complement strand
GAGCTCCCCGAGTTCCAGGAGGCCATCCATCCGCGAGGCCACCGCGTATTCTTCGGCGTCCTTGATCCGGGAAGCCTGAGTTTCGCAGAGCGGTCGATGCGGAAGCTGCCGGCTGCTCGCGCGATTCTGCCCGAAGGTGACTTCCGGGACTGGGATGAGATCCAGGAGTGGGCCAGGGGATTGCGAAGGAGATGAGGTAGCCGGACGCCGTGTCCGAGAAGCAAGACTCTCGATGAATCCACTACGGCCACTGACCTCCACCGTTACGTTGGCCGACGACGACTTGCCTCGCGCGACCGCGAGGAGGGCTCCTGCAGTCACGTTCCGCGCGCGACGACGTGCGGTAACCTCGAGATTCGACTTGGGCACCAGCACGCGCATGCCGCGGGGGTGGATGAGGAACCTCATTGGCGTGGGCATGTCCAGCGCTTCGCCATCGACCCCGGCGAAAGCCGAGCCGGCGCGCGACCTCACCTCGAAGGACTCGCAGGTGAACTCGTGCCAGCCGGGGTCCCGTCCGCGCAACCCCACCGCCGACGCTGCCATGAGCCGGGCCGCCTCCGACCCTGAGGCCGCATTGACTGCGAAGACGCCGAGGGTGCCGGTCTCCATACTGCGGCGTTGGGAGACATCGACCGACGGACCCAGCACGTATGGGCTGTTGGACACCATGATGAGGAAGGCGCCGTTGATTTCGATGCCGTCGGGCGTGGTGAACTGCAGGTCGAAGGGCTCAGCCGTGATTCCGAGCATCTCCGGCAGCAGCGCCCTGGAGGTCTCACGCTTGGCGTCGCGGTAGCTGTCCTGCTGCACGATCGTCGCGTACACACCAAGGGAGACGTTGTTGACGAACAACCGATCTCCCACCGTCGCGTAGTCGATGCGCCGCTCGACGGCATCGTGGAAGGCGTCCATGCTGCCTCGCGGGTCCTCGCGATCCAGCCCCAGGTCGAGCGCGAAGTGATTGCGGGTGCCGGCGGCGACACAGACGAACGGGATGTCGTGCTCGATGGAGATGGACGCCACCAGCGCCTGCGAGCCGTCGCCACCGGCCATGCCAAGGCAGTCGGCGCCGCCGGCGATGGCATCACGCGCGAGCTGCTCGAGGTCGAGGCCATGGTCGAGCAGTACCGTCTCGACGCCGAGCTCCTGGGCCCTGCCGAGCAGCCCGAACTCCTCCACCTTGCCGCCGCCTGACCACGGGTTGCAGATGAGTACGGGATGCTTCGGCCGCCACCTCTCGCCAGCGAGCTGTGCGTCCAGCGCATGCAGGTCCGGCACGAGTGCGGCCCGGGCTGCCGCCCCGGCGACGGCGAGCAAGGCCGCCAGCACGGCGATCCGGGGGAGCCCCTGGTCGGTGGTCGTGGCCGCCCGCAGGATGGCGAGCACAATGATCACGAAGCCCGCGATCAGCCCGGCGATGCCGAAGCCTCGCCTTGGCACCTCCTCGGTCACCATCCACCAGCCGCCACCAACAGCGACGGCCAGGCCTACCAGCGCCATCACGAGCTCGACGGCGTTGTTCAGCAGAAACACGAGGACGGCGACCAGTAGAAGCAGGTATGCCCCGAGGGCGAGAATTGCGAGCACGCGTTGCCGCACGGTTACCGTGCGCGCGGTCACTGTTCGGGGTGTCACCGCCATGCGGTTCGTCCCATCGTCGATGTCCTCTTCCCAACCTTCACCCCCCGCGCACCGACCGGACTCATCCAGATCGGGTGATTCAGCCAGCTCGGGCGCTGGGCTCGGGCGGCTGAGACGGGGTATCGGTGTCTGCTGGCCGGTCTCACCCACCCGGACTCGGTCGTTCATTCTCTGAGCGCCCTCGTGGCCGGGCCGTCACCCGGTCGCCGCTCTCGTGTCTTCGGCCAGGTTCTGGATTCTCTGGTCTGTGGTGATGGTCGCCTCATCCGCCACCCGGGCGGTCCTGCACTTCGGTTCCGGCGAACGACTGACGCTCCTTGTCGAGCTGGCCTGGCTGCTCTGGTTGGGGTCGAAGCCCGCCACGCTGTGAGCGGCCACTCGCACGACCGGAGTGTGTGTTGCGACTCGGTTCGGCGGTCCACCCGATGTGGGGGATGCCAACGCATGGGGGACGGCGCAGCGGTATCGGTACAAGCAAGGAGGAACTTGAACACCTGGAGGGCGCGAGACGACCACCGACTCCGTCATCGCACAAGCCGCGGCTGCGAGTGACACCCCGATCGGATCGGTCTACGAAGACCACCGATGGCGAGTTGGGCGGGTTGTCGAGCCGCCGGCCACCACTGGGAGGTTGGCAGGCGGCTCACTTCGCCGCCGACGGTGGCTGGATAACAACGATGCGACCGCTGTACATGCCCATCCCGCAGGTATATCCGTAGGTGCCCGCCGATAGCTTGGGCAGCTCGACGACGTTGCGGCCCCCGGCCAGCGTCGTCTGCACCCCCAGCTCCTTGGAGATCACGGTGGATGCGCAGGTGAATGGCGCGGTGGACGTCATGACCCAGTGCGTGGGCCGCCCGGCGTAGATCACGGCGTCGCCAGGGTGGTAGCCGTCGCCGTCCTGAGTGGTGTTGATCGTCTGGCCGGTGGGGGTGAGGCTGACGTTGGCACTCACCGTCTGTGCTCCACTGGCTCCGGTGGTGAAGTCCACGCCGGCCAGGCGCATTGCCGACGTCGCATTGATGACTGCAAAGCCGACGACGACGACGCCCAGGGCACGCAGCATGGCGACTTTCTTCGTTCCCTTGAGCAGCGTCGGCACGCCTGCAACGGCGAACAGGGCCGGCGCCGTACCGATGGCGAAGGTGGCCATAATGGCTCCCGCACTGCTTGGCGATCCTGTGGAGAACGCGTAGAGCTGCACGGCTTGGGTGAAGCCGCACGGCAGGAAAAACGTTGCGGCACCGGCGAGCAAGGTACCTGCGGTTCTTCGGGCCGGGACGTCTCCGGTGAGCCCCAGCTGATCGCCCAAAGCGGCAGGAATCGTCGGCGACCATCCGGCTACGCGCGGCGACAGCTCCGCAAGCCGTAGGCCCACAAGCAGCATGGCGACGGCGACAGCGACCATCAGGGCTATGACCACCGGCTGCGGCATCGTTGCGCTTCGCCCAAGGGCACCCAGCGCCACGCCGAGCAGGCCGAACCCGACGATGCGACCACCCTGGAAGATGAGGTTTGTCCGCCACACCGAGGTTCGGGTTTCAGCGCCTTTCGCGGCGGCCCGCCCGGCTGCGCTCGCCGAGATCGCAAGGACAATTCCACCGACAATCGCCATGCACGTGGACATCCCGGCGGCGAGGCCGAGCGCGAGGACAAGCAGCAGACTGCCCGTGCCGAGATCGCCGAGCCGTCCGGTGAGGTCGCCGGCACCCACCGCCCAGACGAGTATGGCAACGAAGACTGCGGCCACCCCTGCACTGCGCCAGACCTGGGGGTCTCGGTTGAGCCACGGAGAGCGCCCGAGCCTGTATCCGAGGGCCGTGATGGTCTTATCGATGGAAGCCCGGCTGGCCTGGCTGGTCGTGATGAGGCTCGCGGTGCCCTTTCGGGTGGATGCCGTGGCAGAGATGACTCCGGGCAGCGCTGACAGGGCCCTCGAAATGCGACGCTCACATGCCGAACAGGTCATCCCCGCGACGGAAACGGTGATGAGTTCCTTCGGGAGCCTAGCGGCGCTCGTCATAGCTCGAACAGCTCCCAGGCAGCGCGACCGAGTTCCCCGCTCTCATCGAGCCGGAGCGCGGACTTGGGTTTGTGCAAGATCCCGGCCACGAGGCGGTGGCTCATCTGGTCGACAAGAGCCCGGTCCTGCTCGGACAGGTTCGGGAGCCGGCGCGCCAGCCACGCCAGCTCGCTGAGCCGGCGCTCCTCGGCCGCGTTTGTCATCGCCTGGATCGCCGGCAGGAAGTCGCGGGCCCGCAACCACCGGCAGTACTCCCCGCCGGACTCGGCCACCAGTCTCTCGAGTCGGCCTCGTAGCCCGCCGGCCAGCTCGACCTGTGGTCCCCATGCCAAGTCGTCGATGGAAACGAAATGATCCGCCAACTGGGTCTGCAGCGTGTCCGAGACCGCGGGCGGCGAGGACAGGTCCACAACCATCGCGCCGCTTTCGATCAGACGCGCAGCGTCCTGCGGGTGGATCACCCAGGTTCCGGACACCGCGACGACCGCGCCCACGAACGGCCCAAGGGTGCCATCGGAGGCCCCTTCGACCGCCTTGCCCCCAATGTTGCGGGCCAGGGCCAGGGCACGCTCGGCGGTTCGGTTGCTGATGGTCACCCGGGCCCCACGTCGGGCTGCTGCCTGGGCGGTCAGCCGGCTCATGCTGCCGGCCCCGACGATCAGGATGGGCTGGTCGACGAGTGATCCGGCCATGCGCTCAATCTCGTCGAGCGCGACGTCTCCCAGTGAGCGCGGTGATCCGGCAAACCACCCGTGGGCGCGCCGTCCGGCATTCAGCGCAACCTGGAACAGCCGGTCCAGCACCGGATCCAATGGCTGCGCGGCATGGCGTAGGGAGTAGGTCTCGCGCACCTGGTGAAGGATCTGGTCTTCGCCCAGGACGGCGCTCTGGAGTCCGCAGGCGACGTTGATGAGGTGACGCGCCGCGGCGGCGTCTTCGAGGCGGAGCCCTCCGGGTGGCAACTGGGGGAGCTCGCTGACGTCGAACCCGCGGAGGGCGACGTAAAGCTCGACCCGGTGGCAGGTGTGCACGAGGATGATCGATTCATGGGACGCCAGGGCCTCGCACTTGGCGGCGAACGCCTCGCGGGCAGCACTGGGCACACCCCGGGCGTGAGCGATGAGGGCCAGCAAGGTGGTTGTCGGCGCCTCGCACAGGGTGGTTGATGGTGCCTCGTCCACCGTGGGTGTCGATGCCATGTCCGAGGCGCTTTCCGATGCCTCGTTCGAGGTGTGCGACAGCACGGCTGAGGGCCTGGTGATCACGAGCCACCCCTTACGAGTGCATTCTGCGCCAGCTCGGTTTCATGACCGCTCATCAGCGCGACCAACAGCTCGTCGATGGCCTGGGTCGCCGTCACGAGCAAGGTGGTGGCCTCGACCGTGTCGAGCCCGCGGCGTCGGGCCACCTGGGCGAGCTCGCTGAGGAAGAGCATGCGGAAGCGCAGAAACGCCTCAACCGTCTCCCGGATCATCCCGGATCCTCGGGCTGCAATCCGACCGTATTCAGTGGCGGCGCTCACTGCCTTCAGCATGGCAGGCCGGCGCTCCTCTGGCGTCTCCGCATCGATGAAGACCAGCAGTGCCCCTGCGATCCGACGGCCATGATCGCGCAGCGGCTCTAGCTCGTCCTCACTGAGTCCGACGACCCAGCTCACTCCGTGGCAGGCCTGCGCCACGTGACGACGGTAGACACGTGTCATGTGCTCGGGGGTCTCGCCGAGGCGCTCCAGGGTGGGCCGCCGTCTGCGCGCGGTAGGCAGCAGACCCAGGATCGTCGAGCGCGCGAACCTGCGGTGTCCGCCGGGGGTCGTGAACGCCTGTACGTCCCCGGCTGCACTCCAACGGCGCAGTGTGGCAGAGGACACCCCGATCAACGCGCACGCTTCGTGGACGGTCAGCCACTGCTCAACGGCTTCCGCATCTGGTGCCTGGGACGCTGTCATGGAGTCTGCCTTGCCTTGATGGCGGCCACCGGCGCCTTGTTGTCCAGGACAGGGCCCTTGTGGCACTGTGCGCACGAGACCGGCTGGTGGCAGTACGTGCACGACTGCGTACCACCGGCCGCTGCGGCGGCGTCGGCGTGGTTGTAGAGCATCGAGTCGTGCTTGATCTTGATGGCACCACTGTTGTGGCAGTTCTCGCAGTAGCTGGGCGTATGACAGGCGGCGCAGGACGTCCCGGCCGGTTCGACGTTCCTGACCGCGTTCTTGTGGCTGAACACGTAGAGCGTGTCCTTGTGGTCGGCCGGCTTGGCGCCCAGTGGGATGTTGGCGATCGCAGACGCCAGAGAGGACCCGGCAGGTTTGTCCGCCAGCGGGAACCTGGAAGCGCTCGCACTGACCTGGGGGAACGTATGGCAGGTGGAACACGCGGACGGGATCGTCTTGTTGGTGACCTGTCCCTTGACCACGAGGTAGTGGGCACCGTCGTGGCAGCGGAAGCAGCCCAGAGACGTCTGGTGGCCCAGGTTGTCCGGGTAGGTCCTCGCCTGAACCTTCATGGCCGGGGTCGCAATGAGTGCGTACTCGGTCTTCAGCTCGTCGATCGCCGCGGTGACCTGCCCGCCCTGGGCACGGGCGACCAGCGGGTACTTGGCCGCGTAGGTCGACCGCAGGCCGGCGATAGCCGTGTCCGCAGCCTGCAGCGACGGGTAGTTCCCGTTCAGAAGCGCGACGCCTTCGCGCTTGATGTAGGGCAGGGTCGCGCTGATCTTTCCGGAAGCAATCGCAGCGTCAACTGTCTCGTCTGGGCTGGGGATCCCGTGCCCGACGCGGTTGTGGCAGTCGATGCAGTCCATCCGCCGCGTCGTCTCGCTCGACTTGAGCCGGTCGACGGCGGCCTTGGCATCCGTCGAGACGTCGACCTTCGACCCGGAGATGTACTGCTTGGTCGTCCCGTCCTTGGCCTTGATCTCCACCAGGTCGATCTTGCGTGATCTGATGTCGCTGGTGGTGTAGGTCACCGTCTGCTGGACGTGCCAGTGGACGCCGAGGACGCCGCTGGCGTCTCCCAAGCCGCCGGGGCGGAGCATGACTGCGACCGTCTCCTGGGTGTTGGTCTGGTCCGAGCGGTACCGGGGCCTCAGAACCAGCTTCACCGGCCCTCCGTTTGCGGTGAGCTCGTCGAGTGAGTGGCATTTGAGACAGGTGTGCTGGACGGGAGGCAGGTCGGCGTGGTCCGGAGGTTCGATGGGCGTCGGGAACTTGCCGCGGATGACGTCCAAGAGCTGTTTGGTGCCATTCACCTTCGCCTTGACGAAGCCGGCCACGCCGGAGTCGACATGGCATTCGGCGCAGGCGACCTCCTTGTGGGGCGACATGGCGTACGCCTTCAGCTCCGGGTCCATGGTGTGGCAGATGCCGCAGAAGGCGGGGGTCTCCGAGAAGCCGACGGCCGTGACGCCACCCATCGTGGCGATCGAACCGAACCCCGCAACGAGCAGGAAGAGCAGGAACAGCCCACGTTTGCTTCGCAGCGGTGGGTGGGGGATCTTGGCGAGCACGTGGCCCACAGGGGCGAAGAAGCCTCGGACGCGCCGCCGCCGCCGCTTTGGAGCGGCCCCGTCGGAGTGAGGCCCATCGCCAGCATCGGGGGTTTGCGTCGGCGTTGCCGGTTCGCTCATCGGCTGATCTCCGTCAGGGCGCTGGCCATCTGCTCAGGGCTCAGGCCGCCGGTCTTCACCGAACGCAGGACACCGCTGCGGTCGAGGAAGAAGTGGGCCGGGATCCCGTAGACCCTGTACACCGATGCGATGCGCGTGTTCGGGTCAGCAATCTTCGGGAATGTTAGTCCGACGCGGCCGGCATAGTCTCGCACCGTGCCGGAGTCCTCGGAGATGAAGACTGCCAGGACGACAACGCCCTTAGCCTTGAACTTCTGGTAGGCAGCCTGGACGTCCGGCGCCTCTGCCACGCAGGCGGCGCACCAGCTGGCGCCGAACGTCAGCCACACCGGTTGTCCCTTGTAAGAGCCCAGCGAGACCTGCTTGCCGTCCACCGTTGTGGCCCTGAAGTCCTGGGTGAGGCTGCCCACCTTCGGCTCCGGACCGTCGCCGGTCCCCGACAGCTTGACAGTCGTGGTGCCTGCCTGCGCGGCCGCAGGGCGGTCCACCAGATAGGCCCCCCCCATGACGATGGCTGCGGTCACCCCGAGGACCAGCACTGTGCCGAGGCGGCTCTCGCGGATGCGCTGCTGCCAACTCCTCGGCGCGCTGGGTGTTCTCACTGGACTCATGGCGAGTCTTCCTCTCGTTGCTTCCTGGCGTCTTGTGGTGCCACTACTTCGCGTAGCTGTGCAAGCCGCCGAAGAAGAGGTTGCCGAAGAAGGTGAGCAGCACACAGGCGAACGCTGCTATGAGCAGCCATGCCGCGCGAGGTCCTACCCAGCCGCGGGCCACCCTGGCGTGCAGGTAGGCGCCGTAGACGAGCCAGGTGAGCAGCGAGGCCGTCTCCTTGGGGTCCCAGCTCCAGTAGCTGCCCCACGCGATTTCCGCCCAGACGGCGCCCAGGACGACGGTCATGGTGAGCAGAGGGAATCCGATGATGACCGCGCGGTAGCCGATCTCGTCCAGCAGTGCGGGCTTGGGAAGTCCTGCCCTGCCCTCTTCAGGTTGGATGAGGTAGAGCGCGGCCGCCGCAAAAGAGATCGAGAACGCCCCGTAGGCGATGATTGCCACAGCCACGTGGATCGTCAACAGCAGGTTGTTCTGCAGGGCCGGAACCAGTGGGTTGGCGGTAGCCCCGACCGACATGGCGTAGAGCAGGAGCGCTGCGGTGATCGGAAGGATCAGCAAGGCGATGGTGCGCACGTGGTAGCGGTGCTCGAAGTAGATGTAGGCCGCGACCATGCCCCAGCCGAAGGCAACAGAGAACTCGTACTGGTTGGTGAAAGGCCCATGCCCGGTCCCTATGGCCCGGAACACAAGACACGCGGTGAGGAACACCAGGGCGAGCCGGGTGAGGGACGTGCCGTAGAGCGCGAGAGCACGCGGCTGCCCGCTGACCAGCGGCGGCGCTGTCCCGGCGTCGTCAGCGCCCTCGCCAGACCCGCCCCCAGCTCCACCTCCCACGCTGGCCATGACCGGCGCCCGGCGCACGGACCGCCCCATCGTCAGAACCAGGATGTAGCAGACCAAGGCCAGGACAACCAGCATGAGGCCGGCCATCAGGCTGTATTGGGACAACTTAAGCATCGCTCTGCCCTACTTCCTGGGAGGTGCTCGACGGGGTGCTGGCGAGCTGCATGTCGGTGACCAGCTGGTGGAACTGCGGTTTGAACGCCACGTCACGCTTCATGGTGGAAGCGCACAGGATCTCGCTGCCGCCAGATGTCTTTCGGATGCGCACCCATACGCGACGGTGCGGGAAGAAGAAGACGAGGAAGAGCCCGAGTATCAACAACACCGAGCCCACCCAGACGAAGTTGGCTCCCGGGTCATGGGCCACGATCAGGCCAGTGAACTGACGGGTGCGCTGGAACGTGTAGCTGAGACCACCTATGGTCGCTGGCTTGCCCTGGTCCACGACCTGGGTCGCGATGGGGTCCGTCTTCCCGGCCTGGTGGACCTCGAGCTGCATCTGACCCGCCTTGATGTTCGGGTCTGGCTTGCCCGAGGCCGCACCGATGACATAGACGCTGAGGCCTTTGCTCGGCATGTCGAACTGGCCGATGCTGTGCGTGCCGTCATCGGATTGCCACGACAGCGGGACGGCCTGCCCATAGAGGATGGTGCCGGCGCCGTCCTTGACCTGCATCGCCGCGGCCTCGCCGAAGAACGACTGGTAGAACGCGATGCCGTCCCGGCTCAGTGGATGGTTGACCCGCACCATCTGCCGGTCGACCATGACCCCGTTCTTGTACAGGACGAGGTCACTGACGTAGTCCTTCGGAGAACCGTCCGGGTAGTAGGAGTCGTTGAACGACATCGCCTTGATCGAGAGTCCGCTGCCGTGGCCGACCTGTTCGGTGGAGCCCACGGGTGCGATGAACTGGGTGTTCTTGAAGCCGGTGGTCGCACTGAGGAAGAAACCCACGAGAATGACCACGAAGCTGAGGTGGGCTATGACGGTGCCGAAGGGACCCCAGCGGAAGCGGTCGGCATACAGGTTTATCCCCTCGTCGTCTGCGTCGGTGGTGGTCCGGAAGTGATGGGACGCCAGGACCTTTCGTACGTTGTCGGCCGCGGTGTCGGGCCCGGCCGACATGGGAATGCTCGTCCTCAAAGGGGCATGTGTGAAGAATGTCTCGCCCATCCGAGTGCGTGGGTGAAAGGCGAGCTTCCACAGGCGTGGCGCCCGGTTGACCGAGCAGGCAAGGACGCTCGTCGCCAGCAGCACGGTGATCGCCTTGAACCAGATCGACGAGAAGACGGAGAAGAGGCCGAGCCTGTCCAGGATGGGCGTCCAACCGCCGTACTTGGAGTGGATCGAGGCGAGCCAGGCCGTGTGGGTCTGTGCGTCGCCGGCCATCCCTGCCGGCACCTGCACCAGCAGTGTGCCCACCAGTGACAGCAGCCCCAGCGCGAGGATCAGCCAAAGCCCGGTGCGCATGGAAATGAAGAACCGCCATAGCCGGTCCAGGACGTCCGAGGCGGCCACCGAGCTGGCGCCGCCAGGACCGTCGAGTGCGTCGAGCGGCTCGCCGGCGCCGGGCCCGGTGGGGCGTGTGCGAACGTCTTGGCTCATGGTGAACTCTTTCTCAGATACCGAAGTTGGGTAGGGCACCGGACAGCCGCACGAACAGGTTGGTGATCATCAGGAAGCCGACCAGGATGAGCATTGCGCCGGTGACCAGCGAGACGCCGGCCTCGTGTTTGCGGAACCAGACGAGCCGTTGGTTCGCCGCGGTTGCGCCCACGGCGACAAGGACGAACGGGATCCCAAGCCCCATCGCGTAGGCGATGAGCAGGACCGTGCCCTGACCGACGCTCGAGTTCAGCGAGGCCAAACCGATGATGCCGCCGAGGATGGGTCCCACGCATGGGGTCCAGCCAGCGGCGAAAGCGACGCCGAGAAGGCCTGAGCGGGTGTAGCTCGGTGCGAGGACCTGCACGGTGCCATCCCCTGTGGCCGACCTTCCGACAAGGCGCCCGGTGGGGACCGTGACCTGTCGGTACAGGGCAGAGATGCGGATGACCCCCGCGACGTGCAGACCCATGACGATGAGGACGGCGCCCCCCACCTGTCGCAGGATCCCGACGTAGTCCCGCAGGAGGTAGCCGACCAGACCCACCGAGGCCCACAATGCGACGAACACCACGGTGAAGCCGAGAACAAAGGCGAGCGCCTGTTGGAACGCGACCCGCCGCGCGGTGGGTGACCCGACAGGGGTCGTCCCGACCATGTAGGTGACGTAGACGGGGACCAGCGGAAGGCAGCACGGCGACGCGAAGGAGACGACTCCCGCGAGGATCGCGATGGCGATGCTGACGATGGTCATGGCGTTACTTGGCGCTGGGGGTAGCCGAGGCGCTGGGGGAGGAAGTCGCGCTCTGCAGGTGGGTGGCTACCGTCTTGGCAAGACTGGAGTTGGGGTCGATGGCCACGACCTTCTTCCACTCGGCCTGCATGTTGGCCGAGTCAGGCGGGGTCTGGCTCATGTAGAGGAAGCCAAGGTCGTAGTGGACCTCGGCCGCGTTGGGGTAGAGCCCCGCGGCGACGAGCCACTGCTTCTTGGCCTCGGCCGAATTGCCAAGGTTGAACTGGGCCGCGCCCAGCGCCAGGAGCGCCACCTGGTTCTTCGGGCTGACGCGCAGGATCTTCTGCTCCCACCCCGATGCGTTCTTGTAGTCGGCGGCGGCGAAGTAGATGTCGCCCAGCGCCTGGAGTGAGGCAGTGTCCTTGGGGCTCGTGCTGATCTTCTTCATGAGTGCGGCGACCTTCGCCGGGTCGACCGGGGTCGTGGTGGCCCCCCCGGATGCGGTGGTCTGCTGGCCCGTCGGCGTGCCTGAGATGCCGGGCACTGCGGAGCCCTTGCCGTTGAAGTAGACGCCGATGACGACGGCGACGACGAGCAGGGGCACGGCCGCCCACACGAGCTTCTTGCGCAGTGGCTTGGTTGCGGTGAGTGCGGCGGGTGCAGCGGGTGCGGTGGGTGCAGCGGGTGCGGTGGGTGCAGCGGGTGCGGTGGGTGCAGGAGCCGGGGGTGCCTCGTCCAGACTCTCCGGGG
>DAITND010000033.1:0-7714 GCA_036834825.1 Dermatophilaceae bacterium | reverse complement strand
GCAGCGGGTGCGGTGGGTGCAGGAGCCGGGGGTGCCTCGTCCAGACTCTCCGGGGCCGTCGCCGCGACCAGGTCCCGCTCCGGGCCGGACAGCAGCGCGAAGGCTTCGCCCACGTCCGCCGTTGCGGCGCCGGCCCACGACTTGACCTCGTTCGGCGCCAGCTCAAGGAACTCCACCAACGCGTTGTGGGCTGCTTCGACGTCCTGGTCGCTTGCGTCGGCCCGAAGGCCCAGACGATCGAGCAGTTCGGCCTTGAGCTCGGCGGCGTCTGAACGACCTCTCACGGATACTGGATGATGACTCATGCTTTCTTCCCGTCTATCTGTATGTACCCGGACGTAACCGCAGTGCTTTTGGTCTTGCAACTAGTCTCTATTTGAGCGATTTGTAGAACTATCCGTCGGGCGGCACATATCGGATAGAGACGGTCCAAGACTGTCCACGGCAGCTCCTGCCCACAGAGCGGCTCAAGGTATAGATGGGTCTGTGCCCTCCGTGCGAACAAGCTGCGAGCGGGCTCAGTAGTTGCTGGCTTTGTGCTCGTAGCCGTGGCAGGTGAGCGTGCACGAACCGCCGCCACTGGTAGAGGGCGTCCATGAGAGTGTCCCGGCGCCGTTCGGCAGGACGTTCGGGGCGAAGTTCACCAAACGGGATCCGGGAACGACCTGCCCGCCGACCTTGTTCGTCGTCGAGTGGAGTCGGAAGTGGCACTCCGCGCAGATGGCATTGCCCTGCCCGTCGCCGGGTATGTCGATATCCGTGCCTCTCGCGCCTTTGCCTGCCAGCCCGGTCAGATGCAGCCCATGAAGTGAGAAGTTCGTGGCGTTGGCGGTGTCATTCTTGAATGGCTCTTCGCCGTGGCATACGTAGCAGAGTGCGAAGTCACCTGCCGAGTAGGCCGCGTTGGTCGACTTGAGCACCCGGTCCTGGTAGTTCCTCAGCAAGATCCCGCGGTTGCTTGACGTGTGCGGCGGGAGCGCCCCGCCGGCAGCAGGCGGCGGGGTCGCGGTTGGGTCGGGGGTTGTGCTGCTGGCATGGCAGTTCAGGCATCGGATCGTGCTTGCTGGCGTGAAGTTCCACAGCTTGTACGGGGATGTCCCGGCAAGGTTCTCAGCCATCTTCGCGGTCTGGTTGGTCCCGGCCGCCTCGACCGGGTGGAACGAGGCGTTGTTCGGGTTGAACTCCACACCCTTGTCCAGCGCGTACTGCGATGGCTTGAGCCCGGTGTTGGACGTGAGCGTCGTGAACCCCGAGTGGCACTTGAAGCACAGCTGATATTCGGTGGTGATGGGTTTGTTGACGCCATCCAGGAATGTGTAAGTGGGGGCCGCGCCGGCTGCGCCGTTCACGACCGAAACCCCTGAGACGCCGGCGAGCCGCCCTGAGGCGTCCCATCCGTCCGCGCTCTGAGTGCTGTCGGTGCTTCTGGCCTTGTGCGAGTTGTGGCAGTCGGCGCACTCGCTGTGTCGGTTGCTCACGCCACCGAACTCGTCCAGATCTGATCGGGTGTGCGTGCTCGGAGCCATGGCGTCGTGGGAGTAGTACTCGCGCGCCGCAGAGTTGTTAGCAGGCCGAGTAAGGGCGTACTGGGCCTGGACGTTCACGCTGGCGCCCGTGCCGTCGTGGCAGGTCAGGCACAAGGTGCTCTGCGAGCTCTTGACCAGGAGGTTGGGTGTCTGTGCCGAGTGTCCGCGGTGACAGATCCCGCACTGGTCCGCCGTCATGGAGTAGGGGCCATGGATGTCAGAGGACGCAAGGGCCGTGGTACTCAGAGTGCTGGCAACCAGGGGATAGCGCATCCCGGTCGCGGGGGAGGCTGAGGAAGCCGCAGGAAGCGCGGAGTCCGCAGAGGACGAGGCCGCAAAGACCGTGGGGAACGCGGAGCCCGCGGAGGATGAGGCCGCAGCGCCCGACCTGGTGCGGGCAAGGGTCGACGGTTTCGGGCCGTCTACGGCGACACCGGGGTGCTGGTCAGGCGAGAGCTGCATTGCGGGCGGCTGGCCGAGGCGAATCTCTGCCACCTGAGCTCCCGCGAGCGTGGCATGGCCGTCTGTGATCCTGAGCTGGTAGCCGGTGAGGTACTTCGCGTCCATCGTCAGCCGGACGGTGAACTCCTGCTCTGTGTAAGAGGCTGGGGGTAAGGTGACCGGCTGGTCGGGGTTGGCGCCCATCGAGTGATGGCCGGTCATCGCCAGGCCGCCCCCTTCGTCGCCGGTCAGGAACTTGGCCACTGGTATGTCTTCACCCAGCGGACCCTGCACCGTGCCACCGCCAGGGCCAGGGCTTGGGACCCATTCGCGGGCAATGTGCAAGGGGACTCCCTTGTGGGTCTCCTTCGGTACGACGGTGAAGCCAGTGCTCCCGTCGGGGCGGTACTCAAGCTGCGGGCTGGCCGTGATCGCGACGGTGCCGGCGTTGTGAATCTTGAACCGCACCCGGATCATCTGGAACGGCGACGCGTCGCTCATTTGGGCGTCGATCGGCAGGTAGCGGGCCGGGACCCCCGGGCCTTGGATCCATGCCAGCACGTGATGGTCGAGCAGGACCCCTGGTGTGACGGCAGTGCTGGACGCCGCGCTGGGAATGGCAACGGGGCTGGGGGTCGCGCTGGGGGCCGGCGGCGGGGTGCTGGTGGCCGACGGTGCCGTGGTGCTGGTCATCTGGGCCGTGCTGGTGGTCGACGGGGTTGCCACGGGGGTCGAAAGCGTTGGGATGGGGGCCGCGGTCGCCGTTGGGGTCGACGTGGCCGCGAGCGCCATGACGGGCGAAGGGGCGAACACGAGGGCTGCCGAGACAACGAGGGCGACCGAGATTGTTGGGTACGCCAATGCGGCGCGCACGCGAACGTGGCGGGCCATGTCGTTGTTCTTGTACTTCACTGGTAGCTCCCTGTGCCTACTGATTGTGGAGAAAGGACATCGGGTGGTCCGATAAACCGGGCCACCCGATGTCCGCGAACACGCAGCTCTACGTGGCCAGCGTCTCCTTAGACGTTGTGACACATAAGGCAGGTGCCACGGTTGTCAACCCGGAGCAACCTGCTGTCGCCTGTCGGTGCGCTCGCACCGCCAGGCAGCGTGACGCCGGGGGCTGTTCCATCCCCGGCTATCCCGGTCATGGCCGCGTTCGTGCCGTGTGAGACGTGACAGGTGATGCAGTTCGCCGCACCCAGTTTGTTGTTCGCATCGCTGCGGTGCCGGTACTTGAAGATGGCATCGCCGGAGTCGGTCTTGTAGGACCCGCTCCCTGCCAGGTAACGCGTGTGACACGTGGTGCACCACTGCGCGATGTTGCCGATGTATCCGTCAGGGACGGCGGTCCCGACATTGACGCCGTTGACGACCGGTGGGACGTATGAGTCTCCGGCCAACCAGTAGTTGGTTGTCGTGTAGACCTTCGTGGTCGCGTCAGGAATCTTGACGCCCAAGGCGTTCGTGACGGGAGCAACAGCAGGGGTCTTGACCGTTCCGTTGTCATTGAGGACTGCCGCCACACCAGGAACCACGACGGGCGACACGCTGCCTGAGTCGACCGGGATCGGTCGCAGGATCCGGTAGTTGCCGTTGCCGTGCGGGTCGTGGCAGGAACCGCATTCGAGGGTGAGGGCCTTACCCGTGACGGCTGTGGCCGAGACGGCCCCGTTGCCCCAGGCTGTGCCTGCCGTGCCGGTGATGTTGTGGCTGGATGTCGTCGGTAGCTTTGAAGACAACAACCCGATTGTTTGATTGCTGGTCGCAATCCTCCCGGTGGCGGGGTCGAGTGCGCCTAGTGTCTTGGTCGGCCCGGCAGCGTTCATCAGGGCGTAGCTGAAGCCGCCGCCCCGAAGTGCTCCGGCAGTGGGAGCTGCCGTGCCGATACCGTTGACCACGTCGGTCGTTGACCCGGGCGCCCCGTTGCCGTGGCAGGAGAAGCACAGGTCGGGCTGAGCCTGCTTCAGGTTGTACTCTCCCTGGGATGTGTGGGCTCGGTGACAGCTGGCACACCTGGTGCCGCCTACGTTGTTACCTGGGTTGACCCCGAGTGTGACGGTAGTATTCGGGAGCGCGGCGGTCGAGACGTGCGGCCCGTTGTCGGCCTGGGCCGTCCCGACGCCACTCATGGTGAACACGAGGGCGCTTCCTACTCCAAGGAAGAGAAATCTCTTCATTGCCCTGCTTCCTTTTCTCATTACCGGTGCTCCATTTCCTGTGCTGCGTTGATGCATTTTCAGAACCCTTCAGTCTTTTCACGAAACGGTGGTTGACTCCCCAAGCGCCTCTTTCCCATGCTCAGTAGCCCCACACTTGGACCCGGTTGTTTTCCCGGTCGGTGACGTAGACGTGAGCACGGGTGTCGGTGGCGACTCCGTTCGGGTACTCGAAGGTTCCGTCGGTCTGTCCCTCGTCCCCGAAGGACGCGATGTACGTGGGCGTTGCAGTCGAGTTGTCGACGCTGTAGACCCGGACCATGTGGTCAGCGGTGTCCACGACATACAGCCGTTTGGCGTCGTCGACCGCCGCTCCGCGAGGCAGGCCGAGGTCGCCCTCGCCGACACCGCGGCTGATCGTGGCCAGCATCTTTCCTGCGGGATTGAAGACCACCAACCGGCCGTTGTTGCTGTCACTCACCTCGACGTTGCCATTCGCGTCGACCGCGATCCCGTTCGGGAAGGACAGCTGTCCGGGTGCGCCCAGTGACCGCACCAGGGTGCCATCGGGCGCAAAGACCAGGACCCGTTGGGTTTTGACGCCTCGGACGTCGGTGGCGTAGAGACTGCCGTCCGGGCCGAACGCCAGCCCCAGGGGCTGCCAGCCGCCGCCCAGGTTCCCCTTGGGGGTGAAAGTGGACAGGTACGTGCCTGCGGCGTCGTAGACATAGACCGAGTCGGTCAGACGGTCACTGACGTAGACGTCCTGCGTGGTCGGGTTGATCGCCACGTACATGGGTGTGTGTGCTGTGCCGGTGGACGACGGCGGGTTGAGGGTGCCAACCGGCTTGCCCGCGCGATCGAAGACACGCACCAGCTGCTTGCCACCGGATTCAGTGACGTACACACGGTCCCCGGAGGGAGTCGCTGCCACACCAAGGGGTTCAGTGGTCCCGTAGATGCTGTACTCGTAGTGCGGCACCTTTGCCACGTTGAGGCCTGGCAGCTCGCTGAGCGGCTTGCGGTTCAGGAGGTACCAGGCAAAAAGGAGGGCCAAGATCACCAGGAGGGTGACCAGAGCGCCGATCTTCTGCTTGTTGCGCCGGCTCATTTTCGTGTGTGTCACTTCACCGGCGACGTCACCCTCGGTGTGAGCGAGGGACGTTGTGGACTCAGGGACGGCCGGGGGGGAGATATCTAGGTTCGTCATCTCAACTTCGTCCTTGCGTCGTTGGGGAACTCTTCGGCCCAGGGGTCGGCCCCACGCCTAACTGCGACAAGGCGGACTTCGCGGTCACGTTGGTGGCATCCACGGTGAGGACCTTCTTGAACCAGGAAGCCGCTTCCGCGTTGCTGGACTCAGACTCCGCGATCAGGGCGAGTCCGAGCATTGCGTCGACCGCCACCGGTCCCGCGGTCAACGTCTTCAGCTGGCGTGTGGCAGCGGCCGTCTTCTGGTGGCAGAAGTCCGTCATAGCTCTTGCATAGGTTGCCTGGGGTAGGCGGCCGAGCTTCGCGTAGGCCTGGGCGAGCTGGGAATAGGGCTCGCACCATCCCGTAGGAACGAACAGGAGGGCTTGTTTGAGGGAGTCGACGGCGAGCTGGGGCGCGCCGTCCCTGAGCCGGGCGACCCCCAAGAGGTACAGGGCGTCAGAGTCCGAGCCGTCTATCTTGACGGCAGCCTGGAGCTCGGTGATGGCAACCTTGCTCTTACCCTGCGTCACAGCAATTGAGCCGAGGTAGTAGTGCGCCTCCTCCAACTGCGGGTCGGCGCCAGCGAACTCCCCCGTCGCGGCCGCGCCGGTGATCTTGCGGTAAGCCGTCGCTGCAGCCGTGAGGTCACCCGTTGCCATCAGGGCCCCGCCGCGTCCCAGGATCGCTGCCCGGTTGGTGCCGTCGGCCTTCAGGATCTCGTCGTACTGCGTTAGTGCGTCGTCGTAGCGCTTGCCCTGCCGATAGGCCGCGGCGAGCTGAAGCCGGACGCCGATGTTGGTGGGCGCCTTGCGAACGGCCTGCTCAGCGGAGTCCGTCTGCCGACTGAGCAGCGACGGGCCCGCGTTGACGTGCTGGTCCTGGTAGTAGACGCCCGCGAACGCCAGGACGCCGACTGCGAGCACCAGAACTCCCAAGCGCAGCAGACGGCTCAGCCTTTGGTCCGAGACGGAGGCTGTCTCTCGGTTCGGCTTCATTCCTACGCCATTTCCTTTCGCGACAAACGGGCCTACCTCAGATCAAGCTCGCCCGCGACATCGAGGCAATGGCCTCATTGACATCCTGTAGCCCACATACGGGGGATCCCATCCGTCGCACGGTAGATCTCCGGTACAGGCCCGCTGGATCCAGACGGTCAGCCGATCGTGATACTGACGTCGGAATCACCGGCAGGCGACGGACCTCTGCCGGGCAGGCGACTCGGAGGTTCTGACCTGGCGAGTCTCGGACGGTGCAGCGACTTCGCTGTTGCAGTCGCGGACGGCGGCAAGGATCTGCTCGAGCCCCGCGACACAGGGGGTCAGGACCGAGCCCCGGGTGATGACTGTGCTCACATCGATCAGGACAGCCTGCGGGACCAGGGTGCTGAGGTCGAACTGGCGAAAAGGATCGCTCGACTCGAAGATGACCACCTCCGGACCTAACGCCAGCGCGGACGTGACCGCTTTGGGGTCATCTGCCGATCCGAGGGTGGCCTCGACGCCGAGCTGGGCACGAAGGTACTTCGCGATACCCTCACCGAGCAATGCGTGCTCATAGAGGATCACGACCGTGTGCTGTGCTTGACTCACCACCGATTCGCCCTTTCGCGGTGGCACGTGATTCCCACCACTTTGGACGGTAGTCATCGCCTTGTCCCCTGACTATCCCCGAACCGGTACAGTGCGCGCCCAAGCCTCTCTATCCCGAGGTACTGGTCGACTCCCCGATGTGCAACGCGTGCGGTCAGTCGGCGACGGGACGACGCCCCAGGCCCTGCCGGACGATGTATGCCGTGGCCTGGATCCGGTTCTCCATGTGCAGCTTCTCAAGGGCGTTATGAACGTGGTTCTTCACCGTGCCCTCGGTGATCGAGAGCTTCTTGCCGATCTCCTTGTTGCTGAGGCCCTCGGCCACGAGCTGGAGGATCTCGAGCTCGCGGCGGGTGATGGGGGGACCTTGTGGCGGCGCCGGAGACGAGCTTCGCTTGGTGACCCCGTTCTGGATTTCTCGCAGCAGCCGTCCAGCGATGGCCGGCGATATCGGAGTCTCGTTCCGCATGACGGACCGGATCAGGTCGTAAAGTTCTTGGGGGCGAAGGTCCTTCAGCAGGTACCCGTGGGCCCCGAAGCGGATTGCGTCGAAGACATGGTCGTCGGCCTCGGACACCGTGAGCATGATGACCTTGACGGTCGACAGCTGCTCCCGGATGAGACGGGTCGCCTCGACCCCGTTCATCACCGGCATCTCGACGTCCATCACGACGAGGTCTGGAACCAGCAACCGGGCCTTCTCCACGGCGTCCAGGCCGTTCTCTGCCTCCCCCACGATGGTCATGTCATCCTGCCCGTCGATCAGCGACGCGATGGCCCCACGAAAGAGCGGCTGATCGTCAAC
>DAITND010000032.1:0-19649 GCA_036834825.1 Dermatophilaceae bacterium | reverse complement strand
CCGAGAAACCCCAGGTCAGGTCGGGTGCGACGCCCGACTCACCCGATCAAGAACGAAATAGCCCGGAAGGTCCCACTAGTCCTTGAGCCCCGGAAAGTCGGACTCCCAGAACTCAAGCTTGCTCGCCCTATCCAAGGCACTGTCGCCGGCCCCGGCCCCGTGGACCTCTTCCTCGCGACCGCGCAGTTCAACACGGCGAATCTTGCCCGAGATGGTCTTGGGCAGGTCGGCGAACTCGATACGACGAACCCGCTTGTACGCCGCCAGGTTCTTACGCGCATAGGCCAAGATCGACTCGGCGGTCTCCGCCGTCGGTGAGTTGCCCGGCGCCAGAACGACATACGCTTTCGGCACGGCCAGGCGGGTCGCGTCCGGCGAGGGCACCACGGCCGCCTCGGCGACCGCCGGGTGCTCGATCAGCACCGACTCGAGCTCGAACGGGCTGATCCGGTAGTCCGAGGCCTTGAACACGTCATCGGCCCGTCCCACGTACGTGATGTAGCCGCGCTCATCGCGCGAGGCCACGTCGCCGGTGTGATACGCACCCTCTCGCATCGACTCTGCTGTCCGCTCGGGGTCGCCGTGGTAGCCGGCCATCAGACCCACCGGGCGCCCACCGGCGCCGGACAGGCGCAGGCACAGCTCACCTTCGGCGCCGTCCCCGAGCCGCTCCTGCCCAGTTGCCGGGTCGAGCAGGATCACGTCGTACCCCGGCAGAATCCGTCCCATCGAGCCGGGCACGACCTCCTGGCCGGGGCTGTTGCCGACCTGGGCAGTCGTCTCGGTCTGGCCGAACCCATCCCGGATCACGATCCCGAGCCCATCCTGGACCTGCTGGATGACCTCAGGGTTCAGCGGTTCTCCGGCGCCCACCATCTCGCGAACGCTCAGTTGCCGGCGCCATGGTGCCAGGTCCTGCTGGATCAACATCCGATAGACGGTCGGCGGGGCACAGAAGGTGGTCACCGACTCCTGCGCCATCGTCGCAAGCAGCGCCGCCGCGTCGAAGCGATGTTGGTTCACGACCAGGATGGTGGCTTCGGCATTCCACGGAGCAAAGAACGACGACCATGCGTGCTTGGCCCATCCGGGCGAGGAGATGTTGAGGTGGATGTCACCGGGCTGCAGGCCGATCCAGTACATCGTGGACAGGTGCCCCACCGGGTAGGACAGATGCGTGTGCTTGACGAGCTTGGGCTGGGCGGTCGTGCCGGACGTGAAGTACAGCAGCAGGGCGTCCTCGCCGCCGGCCTTCTGCGAAGGCACGAACCCGGTTCCGGCAGGGTATGTGGCGCCAGAGTGTGACGCGCCATAGGTCGTCCAGCCTTGGACCGGGTCTCCGACGGCGATGCGCGTGTAGCTGCCGGGCACGTCGTCGAACTTGCCTGCGTCGGCCGACGCGGCCACGACATGTCCCACACCGCCGCGGGTGATCCGGTCGTCCAGGTCGGCGGACGTCAGCAATGTCGTGGCCGGGATCACCACCACGCCGAGCTTGATGCAGGCCAGCAGGGTCTCCCACAGCTCCACCTGATTGCCGAGCATCAGCAGGAGGCGGTCCCCCTTGGCTGCGCCGATGGAGGACAGCCACGACGCCACCTGCGAGGAGCGGGCCGACATCTCGGCGTACGTCACCGAACGGCTGGTCCCGTCGCCCTCGACGATCCGCAGGGCAGCCCGCGGGCCGGTCGAGGCATCGGCAGCCACCTGGTCGAACCAGTCCAGAGCCCAGTTGAAATCCGCAGTCCGTGGCGGGTCGTAGCCGGCCAGCGCCCGGTCGTAGTCGGTCCGTGCCGACAGCAGGAGGTCTCGGGCACTACGGAACTGCGCGTATGCATCAGCCATGGCATGACCATAGTCACAGATCTCCTATTACGCCGTTCGACATCTTGGGGGACCGGACCCGCCTGGATCTGACATTCTGAACCCATGACCGACACGGACGTCCGCCCTGATGCCTATCCGGTGTGGTGGGAAGCCGACGTCGTGCTCCGGGACGGAGGGGTGGCTCATGTGCGTCCGATCGTGCCGAGCGACGCCGACCGCATCCGACGCTTCCACGCAGGACAGTCCGCCGAATCCATCTACCTTCGCTTCTTTGCCCCCCTGAAGATGTTGAGTGACAAGGATGTGGCCCGGTTCACCCAGGTCGACTATGACTTGCGGGTGGCTCTGGTGGCAACGGTGCGTGAGGAGATCATCGGGATCGCGCGCTTCGACAAGCTTGACGAGCGCACCGCCGAGGTCGCGTTCCACATCTCCGACGCCCATCAGGGCAGGGGAGTGGGGTCCGTGTTGCTCGAGCACCTGGCGGCGATCGGACAGGAGCGCGGGGTGACCAAGTTCGTGGCTGATGTACTGCCCCAGAACCACAAGATGATCCAGGTCTTCACCGAGGCTGGGTATGAGGTCAGCTACCACTTCGATGACGGTGTCATCGCGGTGGCCTTCACGATCGAGCCGACCGAGCAGTCCCAGGCAGTCCGACTTTCGCGTGAGCACCGCGCCGAGGCTCTGAGCGTGCGTTCTTTCCTGTTCCCGGACTCGATCGCCGTGATCGGGGCCAGCCGGCGGGTCGACTCGATCGGGCATCAGCTGTTGACCAATATCCGTGCCGGCGGATTCAGAGGTCGGGTCCACGCTGTCAACATCGAGGCCCGGCACGTTCAGGGACTGCAGGCCCACTCACGAGTCAGCGAGATCCCCGACCACGTTGACCTCGCGGTCGTTGCCGTCCCCGCGGAGTCGGTACAGCTCGTGGTCCAGGACTGTGCCACGGCGGGTGTCAAGACCCTGCTAGTGGTCTCGGCAGGTTTCGCCGAGTCCGGACCGGCCGGTGAGAAGCGTCAAGAAGAGCTGTTGCGCACGGCACGCAGCAGTGGCATGCGGGTCATCGGTCCCAACTCCTTCGGGGTGATCAACTCCCATCCCGACGTCCGGCTGAACGCCACCCTGGCCCCCGAGCTGCCACCTGCCGGAACCCTGGGGCTGGTGGCTCAGAGCGGAGCGCTGGGTATTGCAGTGCTCGCCCTGGCTGCCCGACGCAACCTTGGCATCTCAGTCTTCGCCTCGGCCGGAAACCGGGTCGACGTCTCCGGCAACGACTTCATGCAGTACTGGATCGATGATGATGACACTCACGCGGTGGGCCTGTACCTGGAGTCGGTGGGAAACCCTCGCAAGTTCTCCAGGATCGCGCGACAGCTCGCACTGCGCAAACCGGTGATCGTGGTGAAGTCCGCGATCAGCTCCTATGGCGTGCCGCCCGGTCACCGGGTCCGCCCCAGCAGTGTGCCGCCGGCGGCCTTCGACGCGATGTTGCGCCAGGCCGGAGTCATCCGCGTCGAGAACGTGCACCAGCTCTTCGACGTGGCCCAGCTCGTGGTTCACCAGCCGCTGCCACCTGGCCACCGGGTGGCCGTCGTCGGCAATTCGGACGCTCTGGGAGCGCTCACCGCGCAGGCCTGCGTCAGCTGGGGGCTGGAGGTCACGCACGGTCCGGTCTCTTTGCCAGCCGAGGCCAGCGCCGCGGAGTTCTCGACCGTTCTTGACGCGGCCTTCGGTGACGAGCGCGTGGACAGTGTCCTGACCTGCTTCATCCCTCCCTTGGTCACCAGCGGCGAGGATGTCGCCCATGCGGTCGTCGAGTCCGCCGGCAAGTCGCAGAAGCCTTGTGCGGCAACATTTCTCGGCATGGTGGGGGTCACCGAGGCGCTGTCCGGGGGCAAACGCACAGACCGCGACGATGATGGCGCTGATCGGACAGAGCGCACCCCGGTACGGGCGGTACCGGCCTACGCGATGCCTGAGGATGCCGTTCGCGCGCTGGCGGCAGCCACCCGGTACGGGCAATGGCGGGCTCGCGACCGTGGGGAGGTGGTCGAACCCTCTGGGCTGGACGTCGCAGCAGCCGAGAGACTCGTCGAGAACGTGCTGGCCCAAACCCCTGCGGGTCGGACACTGACCCCGACCGAGTCCGAGACGTTGCTGGCGGCATACGGCGTGAGGCTCTGGCCGACAGTCCCGGTGTCGAGCGCCGATGAGGCGGTCGCCGCGGCCGAACAGCTCGGCTACCCCGTGGTGGTCAAGTCGATCTCGCCCGTCGTGCGGCACCAACCGGGGCAGGCCGCCATGCATGTGGACCTTCAGACCGAGGCATCCGTGCGGGATTCCTTCGAGTCGCTCTCGGCGCGGCTGTCGCCGCTGGGCGCGGACACGTTCGTGATGCAGCGCATGGGCACCCCGGGGGTTGCCTGCGTCGTCCGCACATCCGAGGACCCAGTGTTCGGCCCGGTGGTCGCCTTCAGCATCGCCGGGCCGCCGACTGACCTGCTCGACGACATCGGGTACCGCATTCCGCCGCTGACCGACGTCGACGTCACGGACCTGATCTCCTCGGTCAAGGCCTCGCCTCTACTGGATGGGTACCGCGGGGCCGCGGTGGCCGATCGCGCAGCGCTGGCCGACCTCATCGCGCGCGTCTCCGTTCTGGCGGACCGACAGCCCGACGTGGCATCACTGGAGATCAACCCCGTGCTGGCCCATCCCGGCGGGGTTGATGTGCTCGGGGTCGAGATCGTGGTGATCCCCTCGACGAAGCGCACGGACGCTGAGCGGCGGGCCCTGACGTAGCGTCGAGGCGCCGCCAGGGCGCGGCGCGGACACGAGGAACGGGCCGCACAGTGCGCGCCAGGGGCAGACATGGGCGAAGATGGGTCTCATGGGTGACATTGCCGATCAGATCACAACTTCACGACGTCCGCTGCCGAGCTCACTGACCAGGGACATCGAGGCCGCCGGATACTACCCAGCCCTGGTGGCTGACGTGGTCGAGTCGGCGGTCGCCGGTGGCGAGGTCGTCTCACACCTCGTACACCAGGAGACGACGTTCGACCACGACACCGTGCGCCGTCACATCACGGTGCTGGCACTGACGGCAAACCGGCTCGTAGTCGCCCACGCCGATGACCACGCGGCTGAGGAGGAGCACGGTGAACCCAATGATGCGGACCCCCTGTCGATCGCGACCGCGACGGCGACATCCGAGTGCGTGCCTCTGAGCGCGGTTCGGGGCGTCATGCTGACTCACGTGGTGGCTTCTCCGGCGACCTATGAACCCGGCTCTCTGGGACGCGAGCTCACGTTGACTCTCGGCTGGGGTGCGGTCAGCAGGGTCGACATGATCCCTGCGACCTGCGGCGACCCGAACTGCGAAGCCGATCACGGCTATGAGGGCACCGTCACCACAGACGACATCGGGCTGCGGATCAGCGCCGATGCCGACGGGGAGCCCGCACTGGCGCACGCCATGGAGTTCGCGCGGACGCTGTCTGCTGCCATTGGTCGTTGAGGTCGCGGCTGTGTTCGAGCAGAGCATGATGCCCGCCTATGACGCGTCGGGGCTGGCCGGCGTGCTGCCAGCCGTAGTGCGGTCTTTGGGGGTGGCCGAGCCCGAGCCAGGCCCGGGCATCGGCCTGGATCTGCTGCCGGCCAGGCGCGCGGTCGTGGTGCTCGTTGACGGGCTGGGCTATGACCTCTTGCGCCAGCGCAGCGGGCACGCACCGTTTCTGCGAGGGTTGTTGCCCGCGGCGTACCGGCTCAGCGCCGGCTTCCCCTCCACCACCGCGACGAGCATGGGCACGTTCGGGACGGGGTTGGCCCCCGGCTCCCACGGACTCGTCGGTTACGAGGTGCTCGTTCCGGGGGAAGACCGCTTGCTCAACGAGCTGTCCTGGGACAACGGCCCCGATCCGCGCCTGTGGCAACCGAGTCAGACCGTGTTCGAACGGACTGTCGCAGACGGCGTGGCCGTCATCCGCATCGGCCCGGGGTTCTTCGACGGCTCTGGGCTCACCAACGCGGCGCTACGCGGCGGAACCTTCACAGCGGCGCGTTCCCTTGATGCCAGGGTGGATTCGGCACTGGCGGCAGTGCGGGAGAGCAAACGTGCCCTCGTCTACCTCTACTGGGGAGAGCTCGACAAAGTGGGCCACGTTCATGGCTGCCAGTCATGGGAGTGGGGTGATGAGCTGGAGCGGATCGACCGGTGCCTCGCCCGTCTCGTGGCGGGCGTGCCTTCGGATACTTCCGTGTATATCACCGCCGACCACGGCATGGTCGATGCTCCGCATGCCCTGCGGATCGACCTTGCCCACGACGGCGAGCTGGCTGCAAACGTCCGACACGTGGGCGGCGAACCCCGATCGCTTCAGCTGTACTGCGAGCCGGGTGCGGTCCAGGACGTGCTCGCCACCTGGCGCGGGCGGGTGGACGCCCGCGCCTTCGTGCTCAGTCGGGACGAGGCAGTGGAACATGGTCTGTTCGGTGCCGTCTCTGAGCGTGTAATGCCCCGGATCGGCGACATCGTCGTGGCGATGCGTGACAACTTCGCCATCGTGGACTCCCGGACCGCAAGGCCAGCACTGTTGGCCTTGTTGGGTCTTCACGGATCACTGACCCCAGCGGAGATGGCGATCCCGCTCCTGCACGTGCCCGCAAGGGACAGCGTCAAGGGATGGTGACTGCGCCCGACTGGCCGGGAAGTCAGATGGCTGGTCGCGCCGTAGAGTTCTGCGTCATGGCTGAACTTGTCTTCTTCTCCGGCACGATGGACTGCGGCAAATCCACCCTGGCACTCCAGATGGACCACAACCACGCCGCGCGGGGTCGGTCAGGGCTGATATTCACCAAGCACGACCGGGCTGGCGAGTCGGTGCTGTCATCGCGTCTTGGTCTGGCCACCAGCGCCCTGGAGGTGGTGGACGATCTGGACTTCTGGGACGTCATCGTCAGCCGGGCCACCAGTGGCCAACGGGTGGACTACCTGATCTGCGA
This sequence comes from Dermatophilaceae bacterium, assembly GCA_036834825.1. Lineage (GTDB taxonomy): Bacteria > Actinomycetota > Actinomycetes > Actinomycetales > Dermatophilaceae > UBA4719. The sequence goes on along the minus strand of DAITND010000032.1, from coordinate 12,815 downwards.
CGAAGCCCAGTTCTACACGCCGGTACAGGTCGAGCAGCTCGCCCGCATCGTGGACGAGCTGCGGGTGGACGTCTATGCCTTCGGCATCACCGCCGACTTCAGGACAGCGTTGTTCCCCGGATCCCAGCGGATGATCGAGCTGGCCGACCGGGTCCAGGCGTTGCAGGTTGAGGCACTGTGCTGGTGTGGCTGTCGGGCTACCCACAACGCCCGTGTCGTGGATGGCGTGATGGTCGTCGAGGGTGAGCAGGTCGCGCTGGGGGACATTACGGCCGGCGAAGCCGCACGGGTGCAGTACGAGGTTCTGTGCCGACGCCACTACATGCGCAGAATGACCTCATATGCCGCGCAGAACGCGAACGCCTCGCCCGAGGTCCTGCCCTTCGATCTTGACTTCTGTCCGATCCAGGCACCAGCGGGCAACGACTAGGCTCACCCAGCTGGTCAGGACGACGAACGGTCGATGCCGCCAGGCCTTGAGCCGAACATGATCTCGTCCCACGCGGGGACGCTGGGACGGCCGGTCTTGCGGGCAGCCTCACCGGCCGTCCGCTTCGGCCGCGCCTTGGACTGGCTTTGGCGCGCGGTCTTCTCCGCCGGCTCAAGGATCTGGTCGTCCTGCGTTGATGACGTCTCATCGGGTGAGGAGTCGCCCACCGTGAAACCGCCTTCGTCCGCCAGGCCCATCAGAGCTGCGGCGGGCTCGGTGGGAGGCGGCATCGACTCAGGGTCGTACTCCAGGTCCTCCAGAGGCAGAGCCCGCTCCGCGACCTGCTCGTCAGTATTGGACACGCTGGTGGCGGCCTTGGCTGACCCATGTGAACCACTGCGGGCGCCAGGTTTGCGGCGGCTGCGCGCGGTGCTGCGCTTGCGCATCGCAGTCATTAGATCAAGGGGGTCTTCCTGGTGCTCGTCGCGGGCAGGCGGTCGCAGGCCTCCCTCGGCCTCCAGGTCATAAACCATGGTGTCCCGCGCGGGCGCAGGGCGCAGCTTCGGCGCCGGGATCGGCCCCTTGGCCTCCTGCACCTCCTCGCTGAGCCAGCGAGCCTCGTCATCGATAGCTGAAACGGTCCGGTCGGCAAGGTCGAAGCTCCACGACGCTTGACGCTGACGCCCACCGGCGGCGAAGGTCAGCACGACGGTCCAGGGGCCGCCTTCGGTCCGCCAGGAGTCCCAGCTGGCGTCGCTCACCTCGACGTCACGCCCCTTGAGCCGTTCGGTCACCCGTGCCGACAGCGTGGGCGCGCTGGTGCTGCTGGACAGACCAGTGCGGGAGCGCAGACGGGCCCGCTGCGCAAGGCCGGCCACGTGTTCGCGCTCGGCGAGAATCGGGCCCTCGTAGCGATGTACCTTCTCGACGGTCCAGCCAGCGCGCCGAGCAACCTCATCGGCCGAGGAGCCGGCGCGGATCAGGGCCTGGACATCGCGTGGGCGCAGCCCTCCGTCGACCTCAATCTGAAGCTGGCCCAAGCGTGGGCGATCGCGCCGGATCGCAGCCCGCAGCGCGTCGTCGACGGGCATCTGGAAGCGTTCGCCGCCGGGACCGCTGAGCAGCAGATGCTCACCGTCTTCATGCACGCCGATCAGTTGCAGGTCTTGCATCGCCTTCTCCTGAGTCGCCCATTACCAACAGACTCTGCCATCTTCTCGGCCCGAGCGTCCGCAGGCCACGCCGCAAGGGTAGTTTTGGCGAAGTCCAGGCTGCAGTCAATGTTGCCCCCGCAGTCCCAAACGAACCGGAGAAATGCCTGTGACCTCACCCCAGGCCAGGTCCGACGTCAGCCCGCTCAAGCCGTATGACGGCATCCTAGTGCTGTCGTTCGGCGGACCCGAGAAGGCCGAAGACGTGATGCCTTTCCTGCGCATCGTGACCGCGGGACGAGGTATCTCGGACGAACGCCTCAGTGCCGTGGCTGAGCACTACTACTTCCTCGGCGGCAAGAGCCCGATCAACGACCAGAACCGCCTGCTGCTGGCCGCCCTGCGCTCGGAGTTGGACCGACGAGAGCTTACGACGCCGGTCCTGTGGGGTAACCGCAACTTCGACCCCTTCCTGGTCGACACCCTGGCTCAGGCCCACGAGGCTGGCATGCGCCGGCTGGTCACCATTGTGACCAGCGCGTACACCTCGTATTCCTCGTGTCGTCAGTACCGCGAGGACCTTGCTGGCGCTGTGGCGGCCCTGGCCGAACAGGGACGGCAGATCGAGGTCGACAAGGTGCGCCCCTACTTCAACCACCCCGGTTTCTCGCGCGTCAACGCACGGCACGTGACCGAAGCGGTGCGCGGTCTGGGCCAGCGTCCCGATGACGAGGTCCGTCTAGTCTTCGTCACCCACTCGATCCCGGAGGCCATGGACGACACCTCGGGTCCCGGCGACGGCGAGGGCAACGCGTACCGCCGCGAGCATCTGGCACTGGCGGCAGCGGTCACCGACGAGGTCAACGCGACGCTGGGTCGAGAGCTGGACCACGAGCTGGTCTACTGCTCCCGCTCGGGCCCACCGAGCCAGCCGTGGCTCGAGCCGGATGTCAACGACGCGCTCCGGTCCCTGGCCTCCGCCGGGGTCAGGGCCGTGGTCGTGGCGCCGATCGGGTTTGTCTCGGACCACATGGAGGTCAGGTTCGACCTGGACACCGAAGCCGCGCAGACCGCTGCCGCTCAGGGTTTGGAAATGGTCCGGGTGCCCACCGTCGGTACCGACCCCGAGTTCGTGTCAGGGCTGGTCGACCTCGTCCTGGAGCGAGCCGCACTGGCCCGCGGTTCAGCCTCCGTTCTCTGTCCCTCATGGCCCAGCCACGAGGTGTCTCCGCCGGTATGCCGTCCCGGCTGTTGCCCCAACCTGAAAACCGCCAAGCCAGCGCTGTGCGGGTCCGACTGATGTGTCCTGACGTGAGCTTCTCCGGTCCGCCAATCCCTGGGCACTTGTCCGGGCCATCGTGGCAGCCGCTGCTTCGCGAGCTCGAGGACCTGGCGGTCTCCGCTGCGCGCTCGGCCGGCCGTTTCATCGTGCAAGAACGCCCGCGCGGTCTTGGTGTCCTGGACACCAAGAGCAGCATCAACGACATCGTCACCGAGATGGACCAGCAGTCCGAGGCGCTCCTGCGTGGGCACCTGTTGGACGCCCGGCCGGACGACGCGATCCTCGGTGAGGAGGATGGCGCCTCTGAGGGAACCTCAGGCATCACCTGGGTGATCGACCCGATCGACGGCACCGTGAACTACCTCTACGAGATCCCGGCCTACTGCGTCTCGGTGGCCGCCGTCATCGGGGACGCAGGCACGCCTGGACAGTGGCAACCCGTGGCCGGCGCAATCTGCAACCCGCTCAGCACCGAGATCTTCCACGCCCGGATGGGCGGCGGTGCGTATCTCCTGCGGGGAGCTGACGACACGGCGATCGCGGTCAATCCCGTTGACGTGCTCCTGCAGTCGCTGGTGGCAACTGGATTCGGATACCGGCCCGAGGTGCGCGCCCGCCAGGGCGAGGTGCTCGCCGCGATCCTGCCCGAGATCCGGGACATCCGGCGGGCCGGTAGCGCGGCGCTGGATCTGTGCGCGGTCGCCTGTGGCACGGTCGACGCATACTACGAGTCGGGCCTGAATCCGTGGGATCTCGCGGCTGGTTGGCTCATCGCCACAGAGGCCGGGGCATTGGTGAGCGGCTTGAACAACCTGGCACCGGGGGAGGCAGCGGTTGTCGCCGCCGGGCCCGGCATACACGCGTCGTTGTTGTCCCGACTCGAGGCTTTGGCGCCCCTGCGGTGAGCGACGGGAGCACCGCAACGGCCGGTGCCCGCCGTTCTGTCAGCTTGCGTACAGCCAACCCTCGTACTCTCCACGCCGGTGCTTGTCGGTCATTGTGCATCCGCTCACAGCCTCGCTTCGGCGCACACTGTGTCCGGTTATGTGGCGGTTCGAACTTCCATGGAGGACGTTTTTGTTGATTGACTGGGCTCCCGATAGTGACATCGTCCCTCGGATAGGGCATACTGCGCGGCGCAGCGGGCACAAAAACGACGGGCCCGGCGTTAACCTCGCAGCGATGCACAACATTGACTCCTGCAACCGATTCCTGACACCGATTCACACCCACGAACTGAAGGAGGGGGACACCACATATGGCGACTGACTATGACGCGCCCCGTAAGACCGATGATGACGATGCCGAAGACTCCATCGAGGAGCTGAAGTCTCGTCGTGTCGACAAGAGCGCCTCAAGCGTTGACGTTGACGAGACCGAGCACGCCGACGGCTTTGAGCTTCCCGGAGCTGACCTGTCCGGCGAAGAGCTGTCGGTGCGTGTGGTCCCACGTCAAGCCGATGAGTTCACCTGCTCACGTTGCTTCCTGGTGCATCACCGCAGCCAGCTGGCCAAGCAGGTCAAGGGCCATGCGGTTTGTCGCGAGTGTGCGGCCTGAGCGGAGCGCCCACCGTACGCGGAAGGCGTCTGGACAAAGGACTCTCATGACTGACCCCTCGCAGGTCCGGGTGCTGATCTCACGCCTGGACCCTGAGCTGCCAATGCCCTGCTACGCCCACCCCGGTGATGCCGGCGCGGATCTATATGCCCGGCAGGACGTGGTCCTGCCTTCCGGGCAGCGCGCACTGGTTCCGACCGGCGTCGCCATCGCCCTGCCCGCGGGGTATGCCGCCTTCGTGCACCCGCGCTCCGGCCTGGCTGCCAGACATGGCATCACCGTGGTGAACGCGCCCGGCACGGTGGACGCGGGTTACCGCGGCGAGATCCTGGTCAACCTGCTGAACACCGACACCCAGCAAGCCTTCACCATCGCTCGTGGGGACCGGATCGCCCAGCTTGTTGTCCAGCGGGTCAGTGAAGCCCATTTTGTGGAGGTGAGGTCGCTTCCGGGCAGTCAACGGGGGGACAATGGACATGGAGCCAGCGGTGGGTTTGGCACTCAGAACCCCTGCGCGACGACACGCGAAACATCGGCAGCACACACATCGACAGCTGAGACATCGACGACGACTAAGGACTGACGAAGCACGTGGGCATCTTCCGCCGTGGCACCAAAGACACCATCGCCGAGCTGAGCCCGGCCATGCCCGCGACAGGCGGTGAGGGCAATGAGGGTGAGGATGCCGGCGCCGCAGACAGCGCCGGCACCAAGGCGCCTCGCCGGGGCGAGCGTCGTGGCGGGCCGTTCGACCGTTCAGAGGTCGGGAGTCTGGAAGGGCGCCTGGATCTGGGGGCACTGTGGCTGACCGGCGTCCCAGGTATGGAGCTGCGTCTGGAGGTCGAGGAGGAGTCGCAGAACGTGGTCGGGGTCACCGCGGTGCTCGGGGAGTCGGCAGTCCAGATTCAGGCGTTCGCGGCGCCTCGAAGCGAAGGTATCTGGGACGAGATCAGGACCGAGATAGCCGCGAGCATCACCAGTCAGGGTGGAACGGCGGACAAGGTGTCCGGTCCACTGGGCGCCGAGTTGCGGGCCCAGATGCCGGGTCAGGGCCCTGATGGGCGCACCGTGTTCTCACCGGTACGCTTCGTCGGCGTCGATGGCCCGCGCTGGTTCCTGCGCGCCGTCCTCAGCGGGCAGGCAGCCATCGATGAGAGCGCCGCCTCGACTTTGCTCGACGTGGTCAGAGCGACGGTCGTAGTGCGTGGCGACGAGGCCATGGCGCCGCGCGAGCTACTGGCGCTGAGGCTGCCCGACCAGCCGGACACGGCCGAACAGGACGGCGCAGACGAGGATGCTGGCGAGGTCGCCCCCTCGATCGACGACTTCAAGCCGTTTGAGCGCGGTCCAGAGATCACCGAGATCCACTAGTCAAAGGGAACCAGCCAGATGGGAACGAGTCATGACAACTGAGCACATGGAGGGGACTGGCCCGGCGGGCCTGCTCTCCCGTGTGACAGCGCGCCTGGCTCGAACCGAGTCCGAGGCTGAGGCCCAGGATCTGCAGAAGGACACTGGCCGACTGGGCGGGACCCGGATCATCGACCTGGTGGACCGCTCCGAGGCCAGCGTCTGTGGCGCCGTCCGAAGCGTGACCCTTCGACCGCGCGTCAAGGTACCGGCACTGGTGGTCGAGATCTACGACGGCAGCAAGACTCTGAATATCATCTGGCTCGGACGTCGCCGGATCCGTGGTGTCGTGCCGGGGACCTATCTGAGCGTGCACGGACGCGTGACCTATCAGCACGGCATACCCACGATCTTCAACCCCGCCTATGAGATAAGGCCTGACCGTGGCCACTAGCGACGACATCGCGACCCCTGCTACCGCCATCGCGCACACCGTCGAATCCCTGATCCGGGAACGGCTTTCGTCCGCGTTGGGAGGCGCCCGGGGCTCGTTGGAGACGGCGCTGCCAACGGTCGCATTCGTCGTGGCCTGGGCATGGCGACACGACGTAGTGGCCGCGGTGGGCGCTTCGGTGGCCATCGTGCTGGCCCTGCTGGCAGTCCGTCTGGTGATGCGTCAGACGCCCCGCTACGTCCTGATGGCGCTCTTCGCCACCGCCGCCGCCGCCTTCTTCGCGCTACGCAGCGGAAAGGCAGAGGCGGCGTTCCTGCCCGGCATCCTGACCAGCGCGGGTTGGGGAGTCGCTTCGCTGATATCGGTCCTGGTGCGCTGGCCGATCGTTGGCTTCATGGTCGCCGCCGGTGACCCGCACATGGTCGAGGACCCCACCGGATGGCGACGAGACCGCGGTCTGGTCGCGGTCTGCCAGCGCCTGACCATGGTTCTGGTCCTGCTGTATGCGGTACGGGTCGTGGTGATGTTCCCGATGTATCTGGCGGGCCAGGTGGAGTTGCTCGGAGTGGCCAAGATCGCACTCGGATGGCCGGCGTACCTGTGCGCCCTGGCGATCATGGGAATGATCCTGGTGCGCGGCAAGACCGCGCTCGTCCCATCCGAACCGGCCCGGGCCCCATCCGGACCGCGCGCCGGACCTCGGTAGCCGCCTGCGCTGCCTCGTCATTCCTTCTCGCGGGGCAACCGCTCGCCAGGGCTGAGCATGGACTCCAGGGCATCCTCCACCTGCGGCGTGGCAAGGAACAACAGCTCGTCGTGAGCCTCAAGCGAGTCATCGCGGCCGGGCGCGATCGGGTGGTCTTCCCGGATGATTCCCACCAGGACGCTGTCGTTGGGCCACGGGACGTCCCCAACGCGCTTGCCGGTGTACGGGCTGTCGTCCGGAAGGGTGAGCTCGACCATCGTGGATTGGCCCTGTCCGAAGGTGAAGATGCGCACCAGGTCGCCGACGCTGACTGCTTCCTCGACCAGTGCGGTCATCAGCCGTGGGGTCGACACGGCGACATCGACACCCCACGCCTCGTCAAACATCCACTCGTTCTTGGGATTGTTGACCCGGGCCACAGTGCGGGGCACCCCAAACTCGGTCTTGGCCAGCAGCGACAGGACCAGGTTGACCTTGTCATCCCCGGTCGCGGCCACCACCACATCGCAATCGGCAAGGCCGGCCTCATGTAGCGAGCTGATCTCGCAGGCATCAGCCAGCAGCCACGTGGCCGCCGGGACACGAGCCGCCTGGACGTCGTCGGCGTCCTTGTCGATCAGCAACACCTGGTGTCCGTTGTGCAGCAGCTCGCGGGCTATCGAGCGACCCACACTGCCTGCTCCGGCAATGACAACTCGCATGGGGCGTGGTTCCTTTCGGGCGGCGAAACGGGTCAGGTGTTCAGAGGGCCGGTGGTACTTGGTCCAGGGTCCGCTCGACGGTCGTCAGGGCAGAGGCGGTCGTCAGGACGTGGACCAGATCTCCGTCCTGGTAGACGGTGTCGTTGTCGGGCAGCAGACCGTCCCCGAGCCGGGTGACATAGGCCACCCGGGCACCGCAGGCCAGCTCGAGGTCGACGACCCGGTGGCCGATCCAGGCCGGGTTGATCGCCACGTCGGCGATGACGACATGGCCGCTGGGGTCGGTGTGTTCAGGGACGGAGCCCTGGGGTAGCAGGCGGCGCAGCATCTGGTCCGCGGTCCAGCGCACCGTGCCGACCGTGGGGATTCCGAGCCGCTGGTATATCTCCGCCCGGCCCGGGTCGTAGATGCGAGCCACAACGTGCTCGACGCCGTACGTCTCACGGGCAACGCGGGCAGCCAGGATGTTGGAGTTGTCGCCGCTGCTCACAGCAGCAAAGGCGTAGGCATCCTCCACACCGGCCTCGACCAGGGTGTCCCGGTCGAATCCGAGGCCGGTCACCCTCTTGCCCTCGAAACTGCTCCCCAGCCGGCGAAAGGCCGCGCTGTTGCTGTCGATGACGGCCACGTCGTGGCCCTGGCGCTCGAGACTGATGGCCAGGGTCGACCCGACCCGGCCACAACCCATAATGACGAAGTACACGCAGCGACGCTACACCGAGCGGCGACCCGTTCGCGCCCAAACGGCTGCAGCGGGCGCACCGTACTGGTGTGCTGGGCGTGCCGCTTAGAGTGTTTGCCGTGTCGACTTCAGGCAGGATCATCAAACGGCTCCTTGTGGGAAGGGCCATGCGCAGCGACAGGCTCGGCGAGACGTTGCTGCCCAAGCGGATCGCGCTGCCGGTGTTCGCCAGCGATGCACTCTCGTCGGTGGCCTACGCGCCCGACGAGATCTTCCTCACCCTCGCCGTTGCCGGCGGCACCTTCGCCACCACCCATTCCTGGCAGATCGGCCTGGCCGTCGTCTTTGTCATGCTCGTCGTGGTGGCGTCCTACCGACAGAACGTCCACGCATACCCCTCTGGTGGCGGTGACTATGAGGTGGCGACGGTCAATCTGGGACCGCGAGCCGGCCTGACAGTCGCCAGCGCCCTGCTGGTCGACTACGTGCTGACCGTCGCGGTGTCCATCTCGTCGGGCGTGCAGAACGCCGCCGCCGCCCTGCCGTTCCTGGGAGGGCACGAGATGAGCGCGGCGATCGCCCTGGTAGTGCTGCTCACTGCGGTCAACCTGCGTGGCGTGCGCGAATCCGGTTCAGCGTTCGCGTTCCCGACGTACGCGTTCATGATCGGCATCATCGGCATGTCACTGTTCGGGTTCTACCGCTCAGCCACCGGATCCCTGCCTCAGGCTGACAGTGCCCGATTCGGTCTGTTGCCGGAGCACGGTGCCGGGGGACTCGCCGGCTTTGCCATGATCTTCCTGCTACTGCGTGCTTTCTCGTCGGGAAGTGCGGCACTGACCGGGGTCGAGGCCATCTCCAACGGCGTACCGGCGTTCAAGAAGCCCAAGAGCACGAATGCGGCGACGACCCTGCTTCTGATGGGCGTCGTCTCGGTCACGATGATGATGTCCATCATCACGCTCGTGAAGCTGACCGGCATCAAGTACGCGGAGTTCCCGGGAAGCCAGCTCACGCTGGCAGGCAAGCCCGTCGGTAGCGGGTACACCCAGGACACCATCATCGGCCAACTCTCCAAGACCATCTTCTCCGGATTCCCCGTCGGTGTGGTCTTCATCTCGATCGTCACCGGGGTCATCCTCATCCTGGCCGCGAACACGGCATTCAACGGCTTCCCGGTGCTTGCCTCGATCCTGGCCAAGGACGGCTATCTTCCCCACCAGCTGCACACCCGCGGCGATCGGCTCGCGTTCTCCAACGGCATCCTCATCCTGGCCGGTGCCGCCATCTTCTTGATCTTCATCTACAACGCACAGGTCACCAAGCTGATCCAGCTCTACATCGTGGGAGTCTTCGTCTCGTTCACCCTGAGCCAGAGCGGCATGATCAGGCACTGGAACCGCCAGCTGCGCACCGAGCGTGACCCCAAGGCGCGAGGGCGGATGATGCGCAGCCGGGTCATCAACACCATCGGGGCCCTCATGGCGGGCACGGTGCTCCTGGTCGTCCTGGCGACCAAGTTCGTCAAGGGTGCCGGTTTTGCCATCGCGGCCATGGTGGTCCTGTTCATCATCATGAACGGGATCCAAAGGCACTACGCCCGGGTCCGCAGTGAGCTCGCCGTGGATGACTCGGGTGACGAGCAGATGCTGCCCTCACGGGTTCATGCGATCGTTCTGGTCTCCAAGATCCATAAGCCCACCCTGCGTGCCCTCGCCTATGCGCGGGCGACCAGGCCCTCGCTTCTGGAGGCCGTCACGGTCAATGTGGAGCCCGATGAGACCATGGCGTTGCAGGACGAATGGGAACGCCGTGACATCCCGGTTGCCCTGAAGGTTTTGGACTCGCCCTTCCGGGAGATCACCAGCTCGGTCGTGCAGTACGTCAAGTCGGCCAGGCGGGCAAGCCCCCGCGACGTTGTCATGGTCTACATCCCGGAGTATGTGGTGGGTCGTTGGTACGAGCATCTGTTGCACAACCAGACCGCTTTGCGTCTCAAGAGCCATCTGTTCTTCACCTCTGGCGTCATGGTGACCAGCGTGCCGTGGCAGATGCGTTCCTCCCAGGGCGCCGAAGAGCGCCTCGCAGGGCCGACAGCGCCCTTGGCGGGTCCGGAAGAACCCCTCGCGGGCGCAGACGTGGGCGTGGGCCCGCAGAGAGGCCGACGATGAGCAACCAGAACCTTGGCCTGAAGCAAGACCCGAAGCACGACCCGACTCAGGACGGCCGCAAGTCGCTGGTCGGCACCCAGTTCGAGGCCCAGATCGGCAAGGTCGCCCACGGCGGCCACTGCGTGGCCCGCCATGACGGCCGCGTGGTGTTCGTCAGGCATGCACTTCCGGGCGAGACGGTGCGCGTGCAGATCACCGACGGAAACAAAGGCGACCGGTTCCTGCTCGGCGATGCCGTCGAGGTGATCGAGGCCTCCGAACACCGTGTGGAACCTGCCTGCCGGTTCGCCGGACCAGGCAACTGTGGCGGATGCGACTGGCAACACAGCGACCTCACCTATCAGCGGGAGCTGAAGGCAGCGGTGGTGGCCGAACAGTTCCACCGGCTGGCAGACGTGGACCTCCAGGTGGAGGTGGAGGCGCTGCCGGGCGACAAGGAGGGGCTTCGTTGGCGGACCAGGACCGAGTTCGCCATCGATGCCTCGGGTGTCGCGGGGCTTCACCGCCACCACAGCCACGAGATCATCCCCGTCCAGGACTGCCTCATCTCCACCGAGCGGCTGATCGGGACCGGAGTGCTCGAGCGCCGCTGGCCGATGGCCACCTCTGTTGATGTCATTGACGCCAGCGGTGAGGGTGCGGCCATGACTGTGCCGCTTCCTTCCCGGGACTCGACCATCCCGCATGTCACCGAGCGGGTCGACACCGGCGACTGGTCGGCCGAGTTCCATCTCTCGGCGCGGGGTTTCTGGCAGGTCCACCCGCAAGCCGCAGCCACGTTCGTCGCCCATGTGCGCCGGGAGCTGGCGCCACAGCCGGGGGAGCGGGCACTGGATCTCTACGCCGGTGTCGGGCTGTTCGCGCTGGCACTTGCCGACGCGGTGGGGCCTGCCGGAGCGGTCCTGGCCATCGAGTCGGACGCGCGCGCCATCACTGATGCCAAGAGCAACCTGCGGTCCCGCCCCGAGATCGAGCTGCGTCGCGGCAAGGTCGACCGTGCGCTGAAACCGTTGGTCCGGCAGGGAATCCACACCGACCTGGTCGTTCTGGACCCACCTCGCACCGGGGCCGGTAAGTCCGTGATCAAGGACATCGCCGCCTTGGCACCTCGCGCCGTCGCCTATGTCGCGTGTGATCCGGCTGCGCTGGCGCGCGACGTCGCCTACGCACGTGCCGCGGGATACGGCATCCGGTCCTTGCGTGCTTTCGACGCCTTCCCGATGACCCATCATGTTGAGTGCATTGCCATTCTGGAGCCCCTGGCGTGAGCGCGGGCCAGGATGCGCAGCAGTGGGACGCTAGGTACGCCGGATCCGACCGTGCCTGGTCGGCGGCACCGAACACCTGGGTCGCCAGGACGATCCACGCCTGGTTCACGGGCCGGGCCCTGGACCTGGGCGCGGGGCAGGGACGCCATAGCGTCTGGATGGCGTCCCTGGGATGGCACGTCACGGCCGTCGACTTCTCAGCGGCGGGGATCGAACGTGGTCGCAACGGTGCTGCCGAGGTGGGCGTCGAGGTTGACTGGGTCGTGGCCGACGTACGGACGTGGGAGCCGCCGGCAGGGCTCACCTACGACCTGATCCTGGTGGCCTACCTGCAGCTCAGCGACGACGTGCTCTCGCGGGCACGCGACTGGCTGGCCCCGGGTGGGGCGTTGGTCATGGTCGGTCACGCCCTGTGCAACCTCACCGAGGGCGTAGGTGGCCCCAGCGATGCACGGCTGCTGCACACCGAAGCCGGCTACCGCGCGGCCAGCCAGGGGCTGGTGGTTGAACAGCTCGGCGAGGTGGTCCGCCACCTGCCTGAGGGCGACGCCATTGACCTCACCCTGGTGGCCAGGGCACCGATGGGCAAGCAGCCGTGAACAATGATGCCGCAGCGGCCGGGATCCGAACCCTCAAGACGCCCTTCCGCTACTGCCACGTCAAGGGATCCGTACAAGGATCCGCTTTCGACGACCACTGGTCGGGCGGCAGAGGACGGTCTCTGATCTCCGGTTGCCATTCGTTATGCGGGCCATCGGTTTAGAGGCGCTTCGTGCGATGGCAGGCACGCCGAAGTCTTGTCGAAGACTGGGACCGTGCGTTGCATTTCGACCGAAACCCATTACTCCACGAGTTCTTGTGGAAGTTCCGTCCAGACTGGTGGCCACCCCGGGCTGAGGAGCCGCGCGCCTATCCCGGCTACCTTCCACTCGCCCTCACTGAGGTGCATGACCAGTGGGAGTGACTTGACCGCCACGCCGGGAGGGTGGTATTTGCGACCGTCAGCATCTACGGGCAAGTCTTCCATCGGAATAAGGTGGACGATTTCGAGGTCGACGCTAA
>DAITND010000031.1:18901-20228 GCA_036834825.1 Dermatophilaceae bacterium | reverse complement strand
TCAAGATGGGCTACTACGCCCAGGAGCACGAGAACCTCGATGTCACGCGGACAGTTCTGGAGAACATGAAGTCGGCGGCCCCAGACTTGGGCGACGTCGACACGCGAAAGACGCTAGGTTCCTTCCTGTTCAGCGGAGATGACGTGCACAAGCCGGCCAAGGTGCTCTCCGGCGGCGAGAAGACCCGCCTGTCCCTGGCCATGTTGGTGGTGTCGGCGGCGAACGTCCTGTTGCTCGACGAGCCGACCAACAACCTCGATCCGGCTTCCCGCGAGGAGATCCTGGGGGCCCTGCGTACCTACAAAGGTGCGGTTGTCCTGGTCAGCCACGACGAGGGCGCAGTTGCCGCTCTTGAGCCCGAACGAGTGCTGGTTCTTCCAGATGGTGTCGAGGACCACTGGGGTCCGGACTACCTGGACCTCGTTGCGCTCGCCTAGAGTCGCACCCGTGGCGAACTCCGTGCGGTCCGAACCTCATCCGATGTTGCGTGTCGAGCAGTCGGGCCCGGTCGTGACGATCACCCTGGACTCTCCGCAGCGTCGCAACGCTCAGGCGCCCAGCCTGTGGTCAGCGCTGGCCGAGGTCGGCGAGGGTCTGGACGAGTCGGTGCGGGTGGTCATGGTGCGCGCCGAGGGACCTTCCTTCTCTGCAGGCCTGGATCGGGCCATGCTGACCCCACAGGGCGCGCCAGGGGAGCCGTCGATACTTGCGCTGGCCGCGGGTGCAGTCGGCCCGCTGGAAGAGGCCATAGAGCAGTTCCAGCGTGGCTTCTCGATCTGGGCGCAGGTGCCGGCGATCACGATCGCCGCGGTGCAGGGTCACGCCATCGGCGCCGGGTTCCAGCTCGCCCTTGCCTGTGACTTGCGCGTGGTCGCCGATGACGTCGCCTTCGCCATGCGTGAGACCAGCCTGGGCCTGGTGCCCGACCTCGCGGGGACCCTGCCGCTGGTGCGTTCGGTGGGGTACGCGCGGGCACTCGAGATCTGTGCGACCGGCCGGTCCGTGGGGGCCCAGGAGGCGGTGGCCATTGGCCTGGCGGCCGTGGCTGTGCCCGGTGATCAGCTCCACGCCACGGCACGCGAGCTTGCCGACGCCATCCTGAGTGCGCCGCAGGCAGCCGTGCGAGAGCTGAAGCCGCTGTTGCGCAAAGCGATCAACGCTTCACCGGCCGGCCAGCTCACGGCCGAGCGTGAGGCGCAGGCACGGCTGTTGACCGCGATGGTGGCGGGCTCGGGGAAGTAAGCCACCCTGCGTGGTGTTGTCCAAGCCGACAACGCCACAATGAATGACCAGTGACGCTCGACGCTGAATGACCAGCGACGAACAC
>DAITND010000031.1:0-18801 GCA_036834825.1 Dermatophilaceae bacterium | reverse complement strand
AACGCCACAATGAATGACCAGTGACGCTCGACGCTGAATGACCAGCGACGAACACCACGATGACCGATCACGAAGAGATGAAAGGCGCACCTGCCCGTTGGACGCGGGGGGAGAGAGGCCCTAGAGCGGAGGCTGCATGTCCATGCACGCAGGTTGGGGCATGATGCGTTCCCTCACCCGTGACTCGGAGCTGGGACAGCGCAAGCTGTCTCCGGGAACCGCCAGACGCGTGATCGGCTACGCGCGCCCGTACAAGTCCCAGATTGTGGCGTTCCTCATCCTGGTGATCTTCGACTCGGCTCTGGTGGTGGCCACACCGCTCCTGCTCGGGCAGATCATCGACAAGGGCGTGATCCCTAAGCACGCCGATGTCGTCGTCAAACTCTCACTGATCATCGCCGTGATCGCGGTGCTGGATGGCGCCTTGACTCTGGTCCAACGGTGGTACTCCTCGCGGATCGGCGAGGGACTCATCTTCGACCTACGTACCCAGGTGTTCAACCACGTGCTGAGGCAGCCGATCGCCTTCTTCACCAGGGCTCAGACCGGGGCTCTGGTCAGTCGACTGAACAATGACGTCATCGGGGCTCAGCAGGCTTTCACCTCAACGCTTTCCGGTGTGGTCAGCAATGTCGTCTCGCTGTTGTTCATTGTCACCGCGATGGCTGCGATGTCCTGGACGTTGACTCTGGCCGCCCTGATGTTGCTGCCATTGTTCCTGATTCCGGCGCGGATCATGGGTCGTCGCCTTGCCGGGCTAAGCCACGAAGCCATGGGACTGAACGCGGAGCTCGGCACCCGGATGACAGAGCGCTTCAATGTTGCCGGGGCGTTGCTGGTCAAGCTGTTCGGGCAGCCCCGGATCGAGGATGAGCAGTACGCCGAGCGTGCCGGCCGGGTTCGCGACGTCGGGATCAAGATCGCCCTGACCCGCACCCTCTTCCTGGTCGCGTTGACGCTGGTCGCCTCGTTGGCCACGGCTGTGGTCTACGGCGCCGGGGGTGTCATGACGGTCAACGGCAGCCTCAAGGTGGGTCAGCTGGTAGCGCTGGCAGCCCTGCTCGGGCGGCTCTACGGGCCGTTGACGGCCCTGTCGAACGTGCGCGTCGACGTGATGACGGCGCTCGTCTCCTTCGAGCGGGTTTTCGAGGTGCTGGATCTGCAGCCGCTGGTCCAGGAGGCCACCAACCCCGTTGTCCTGCAACAGCGTCCGGTCTCCGTGGAGTTCGAGGGCGTCGGGTTCCGTTACCCGTCGGCGAACGAGGTCTCGCTGATCTCGTTGGAGACGGTGGCCTCAGGTGACCGGCGCGGGGGTGGTTCCGTGTTGCACGACGTGACCTTCTCGATTCAGCCGGGCCAGATGGTCGCGCTGGTGGGCCCGAGCGGTGCGGGCAAGACCACGATCACCAGCCTGGTCGCCAGACTCTACGACCCCACAACCGGCCATATCCGTCTGAACCGGACCGATCTGCGTGAAACGTCGATGGAGTCACTGCATGATGTCGTCGGCGTGGTCACTCAGGACGCGCACCTGTTCCACGACACCATCGCGGCCAACCTGGCTTACGCCAAGCCGGGGGCGACCAAGGAAGAGATGATCTCGGCCTTGAAGTCGGCACAGGTGTGGGATCTGATCTCGAGCCTGCCTGAGGGTCTGGACACGGTCGTGGGAGATCGCGGACATCGCCTCTCCGGGGGCGAGAAACAACGCCTTGCCATTGCCCGGCTGTTGCTCAAGGGGCCCGGTCTGGTCGTTCTTGACGAGGCCACGGCCCACCTCGACAGCGAGTCCGAGCTTGCCGTTCAGAGGGCGCTGGACACCGCGCTGACTGGTCGGACTGCTCTGGTGATCGCCCACCGGTTGTCCACGGTGCGCGGAGCGGACCAGATCCTGGTCGTGGCCGACGGACGGATCGTGCAACGTGGCAAGCACCACGAGCTGCTGGCCCAGGGTGGCGTCTATGCGGACCTGTACAACACTCAGTTCGCCGAACAAAGCGTCGCCAGCCTGAGCGCCGCCTCTGATCCGGCTGGCGTCTGAGTCTTGGGCCACGACGGCGAAGCCGTCGTCCGCTACTCGTCCTCCTCATCCCAGATCCGAATCTTCTTGACCTTGGGCGCTCTGGCAGGGGCTGCTGGCTGACCGGGCACCGGAGGCAGGTCGTCACGCTCGAGGTGTTCACGCCGGACCCCGGCCATGACCAGAACGAAGCCCACCGGGGCTGCGAGCCACCACTGCAGCGCATAGGCCAGGTGCGGCCCCAGGTCGGTGTCAGGCTTCTCCAGTGCCTGGGGGTACTCGATGTGCTCACCTGGAGGCCCGGCCTCGGCGCGCCGGATCAGGTACGCGCCGTACAGCGGGGTGCCCGTCTGTGCCTGTGCCTCGGCGAGGTTGATCGAGGCCAGCTGGCCGTTCGACATATGTCGGCCCAGACTCGGCTCACCCAGTCGCAGCCAGCCCGTGACTGTGACGTCTCCGGCGGGTGTGGCCGGTGTTCTGGAAGGCTCGGCTGCTGTTCGCCCGTTGGGGATCCACCCACGATCGACCAAAAGGGACTTGCCGTCGGCCAGCTCCAGGGGAACCACGACTTCGTATCCGAAGACTGCGTTGTTCGGTCGGTTGCGCACGAGCATGAGGTGCTGGGCGGCATACCGTCCGGTCGCGGTGACCGACGTCCACTCCAGCGCCTGGGGCATTGTGGCGCCGGGTCTGGGCAATGCCCTGGACAGCGGAACCGGGCTGGCGGAGTAGTGGCCGTCGATCCGCTCGGCCCTGGCAACCTTGGCTTCGTGGCGGTGCCACTGCCACCTGCCGAGGAACACGCAGGCGACCGCGAAGAGCGCGGCGATCGCCAACATGGTGAGCCACCGCCGCGATATCACCACCCTGAGCACCTGACGACGGTACCGTCCTGCGCTGAGCGGTCTGAAGGGGCTGCCGATCACATCAGCGTCACCTGCCAGCATGTCCGACACCTGTAGCCGGGTCATCGCGGTTCTGCGGGTCCGATCACGGACCGCTGGAACCTGGGCTGGCCCGATTGCATGTCGGTCCGTTTTGCGGGCCTGCGACCGGGTTCGTCTGACGTCGGACGGCCAGGTCGGCAACTGACTGTTCGCCAGGGGTGATGTGGACCTGCGCGGTGCTTTGCGCGAGGGTGCCGGCGATCCCGAGCTGGCTGGTCTCGTCCATCGCGAGATGCGCCCGCGAAGCTCGTGGCCACGGCATCGATCAAGCCGGGCTTGGTTCAGCCCGAGCGACCGATGTCGTCCATCGGCGGCTGATGCGTCGGCGGAAGCGGGTCAGCCCATCTCGTCGGTGAGCTCCGAGACCGGCACGGCGTCCTTCAGGAACCCTCGCTTGGACAAGAAGTCGGACAGCGGCTCGGCGTGACTTTCACAGGCCGCCCAGATCTTGCGCCGCTCGGGTGTGTGCAGCTTCGGGTTGTTCCACAGCAGGCCGTATGCTGCGGTTTCGCGGCAGCCCTTGGCGCTGCAGACGGCCGTGCGGTCATCGACCTTGGACGGGTCCATGTTCATCGGGGGGCTCCTCATCGGGTCGACGGGGTGAGAGCTGGGGAGCGGCGCCGAGGTCGGGGCTCACCGGACCAAGAGCCGTGCTCCCTTGCGACCGCGTGGCATTGGCCACCACGACGGCGATATAAGGGAGGATGACAGCGGCGACGACCAGGACCCAACCTACCACCGTCCAGTGGAGCACCCCGAGCGCGACGACGGCGAGAACGAAGCTCACGGTGCGTATTCCCATGGACAGCAGATAGCGGCGCATCCGCCCGCTCTGGTCGTCCTGGAGTGAGGCAGGCAAGCCGGTGACGGAGAACACCTTGTCACTGGGACGGGAAGCGCGCTTTCTCACACCATGACGATATGCCGGGGTGCATGCGACGTACTCGCGGGTAGTCGGCTAGCGTCCTTGAGTGGCCGCCCGATAGAGCGCGCGCCCGATCATCGAACATGTGTTCGGACCAGACTCTGGAGGAGGAACCGATGGCTGACCCTCGTAACGTGCTGATCACAGGAGGCAACCGAGGTATCGGTCTCTCGATCGCCCGGGCTTTTGTGCAGGCAGGGGACAACGTCGTGATCACCCACCGCTCCGGCGAGGTCCCTGAGGGGCTGAAGGGCGTGATCTGTGAGGTGACCGACAGTGAGTCTGTGGATGCCGCGTTCACGGCCGCCGAGGAGAAGCTCGGCGGACCGATCGAGGTGCTCGTGGCCAACGCCGGAATCACCCGCGACGGACTGCTGATGCGAATGAGCGATGAGGACTTTGACTCGGTGATCGACACCAACCTCGCCGGCGCCTTCCGCTGCGCGCGTCGCGCCAGCAAGGGGATGATCAGGCTGCGCAGGGGGCGAATCGTGTTCATCTCCAGTGTGGTGGGGCTCTATGGCTCGGCAGGGCAGGCGAACTACTCCGCCAGCAAGTCGGCACTGGTCGGGTTGGCACGGTCGATCTCGCGTGAGCTGGGAGGTCGGGGGATCACCGCCAACGTCGTTGCCCCCGGTTTCGTCGAAACCGACATGACCGCCGAACTGCCGCAGGATCGCAAGGAGACCTACCTCGCTGGCATCCCTGCGGGTCGCTTCGCCGCCCCGGACGAAGTCGCCGCAGTCGTGAGATTCATCGCGTCGCCGGACGCGGCCTACATCACCGGCGCCGTCATCCCTGTTGACGGCGGCCTTGGCATGGGTCACTGAACCCGACCCGCGTTGATTTCTCGGAAGGAAGAGCATGTTGTTGCAAGGCAAGAAGCTGCTGATCACGGGCGTCCTGAAGGACTCCTCGATCGCTTTTCACGTGGCCAAGCTGGCCCAGGAGGAGGGCGCCGAGGTCGTGCTGACCTCGTTCGGTCGCGCGATGAAGATCACCCAGGCCATCGCCAAGCGGTTGCCTTCGACACCGCAGGTCATCGAGTTGGACGTGACCAACAAGGAGCACCTCGGCTCCCTGGCGGAACGACTCGGTGAGCACGTCGACCACATCGATGGCGTCCTGCACTCCATCGGCTACGCCCCGCCCGGCGCCTTCGATTTCCTCGAGGCCAGCTGGGAGGACGTCGCGACAGCCCTGCACGCATCGGCATACTCCCTCAAAGCACTCGCAGTGGCCACCCTTCCGTTGATGCCACTGGGTGGCAGTGTGGTCGGCCTGACGTTCGACGCGAAGTACGCGTGGCCAATCTATGACTGGATGGGCGTGGCTAAGGCTGCCTTCGAGTCCACCAGCCGCTACTGCGCTCGCGATCTGGGCCCCAAGGGCGTGCGGGTGAACCTCGTCGCGGCCGGACCCATCCGCACGACCGCCGCCAACTCCGTTCCCGGGTTCGAGACATTCGAAGACTCCTGGGACAACCGCGCCCCCCTGGGCTGGGACGTCAATGACGCGGTCCCGGCGGCGAAGGCGTGTGTGGCGCTGTTCTCCGACTGGTTCCCGGCGACCACCGCTGAGATCATCCATGTCGACGGCGGCTTCCACGCGATGGGCTAGTGGTGCTCGCCTTCGACTCCGTGGTACCTGGCAGTTGATGAAGGGGCGTTGCGCGCGGTGAGTGATGGCGCAGGTGGTGCGCCGGGGAGCCGTTGAATCGGGTACGACCAGGTTGGGCGTTCGCGTTCATACAGGTGGATCGCGTGTGGCGTTCCCGTGGGGCTGGCTCGGTGGCGCTCAGTAGCTTTGCCCGATCCAGACGAGGCGGTACGGGAGGAAGCGCTCGGCACGGCGTTCACAGCGGTTGTCCAGGCCGAGCAGGGCGCTCACTACACGATGATGAAACCGAAGATCCCCGTCGCCTCAGTGACCGGGACCAACGGAAGAATGACGACGACGCGCCTACTCGAACACGTCGCTATGACCGCTGGCCTGGTCACGGCGTGGAGCGCCACCGACGGGGTGGTCGCCCAAGGAGTCATGGTTGAGCCCGGGGACTACTCGGGCACGGCCGGGGTTCGCAAGGTCCTACCCACGTCCAGGGTCCAGCTCGCCATCCTCGAGACCGCGCGTGGAGGTCTGCTCCTGAATACCATAGGCATCTGGATGTAAGACGTCAGCGTGGAGGCCAACGTCTCCGCTGGTCACTCCGACCGCCATCGCGCCGAGCCGGCTGAAGGCGGTGGTTGGGTCTGGACGGGCCTCATCGAGGAGGGACGATGCGCTGGGGATGCCCACGAGGCGGGCGTCGCGCCCGCCAGCGAGCCTGGGAACCGGTGCAGGACCGCTGCCCGCCCCATTTCGTCCCCGGCCCCCCATGATGAGCAGGCACGTGTGCACGGTTCTAGCCATGGCGACAGCCTGGGAGTCAGCGGGCGGGCAGGGTCGGCGCTGGCGTCGGCGTGCCGTCGGCTTCATCGGCATCCTCGATCTCTTCGCGCGTGATCCCCAGCAGATAGAGCACGGCGTCCAGATAGGGCACGTTGACGGCAGTGTCGGCCTGTTCGCGCACGACCGGTTTCGCGTTGAATGCGACTCCCAGACCCGCGGCGGCGAGCATGTCCAGGTCATTTGCGCCGTCGCCGATCGCCACTGTGCGCGACATCGGCAGATGCTCGGCGGCCGCAAAACGGCGCAGGGCGTCGGCCTTGCCTTGGCGGTCAACGATCTCCCCGACGAGGCCGCCGGTGAGGAAACCGTCCCTGACGTCCAGGCGGTTGGCGTGGGCGTGGTCGATCCCAAGCTCCGCCGCGAGGGGTCCGACGATCTCGATGAAACCGCCTGAGACGACGGCCACGGTGAAGCCCAGGCGCTTCAGGGTGCGCACTAGCGTTCGCGCACCGGCCGTCAGACGGATCGACGCACGCACCTCGTCCAGGACGCTCACGGGAAGTCCGGCGAGCAGGGCCACCCGGCCGCGCAGGCTCTCAGCGAAGTCGAGATCGCCCCCCATGGCCGCCGCTGTCACCGCAGCGACCTCGGTCTCCTTGCCTGCGTGCTTGGCCAGCAGGTCGATCACCTCGTCTTGGATCAGGGTGGAGTCCACATCCATGACGACGAGCCGGTGACCGCGGCGGGCCAGGCCGGTGGGGGAGACGGCGATGTCGACGCCGCGTACGGCGGCCTCCAGCGATAGCTCGATGCGCAGGGCTGCAATATCGGCTCCCGAGATGTCCAGCTCCACCGTGGTGACCGGATATCGCGATAGCCGCCGGATCCGGTCGATGTTGGCGCCGTGCGCCGCGATACGGGCGCTGACCGCGGCGACCGCGCTGGCGAGCAACGGTGCTCCGAGGACGACCACGGCAGCCCGGCCTCCGCGGCGGACAGGGTTGTCGCCCTGGCCGGACTCGACGCTGACGTGCATTCCCAGCGCGGTGCCCACGCTGACGACGACATCGCGCAGGCGGCTGTCCCCTGGTCCGGCAGAAAGTAACAGAGCCAGCGTCAGGTGCCCGCGCACGACGACCTGTTCGAGATCCAGGACCTCAGCCCCCACGTCAGCGATGGCATCGAACAGGGAGCTGGTGACACCGGGCCGGTCGTCGCCGGAGACGGTGACCAGCAGCGTCTGTGTTGCATCTTCGGGCACGGTGCAAGGCTATCGTCGCGCTGGTCGGGACTATGACCGGTTGCGTTCGTCCCGCCATGCGATCAGGTCCTGCAGGGGGCCGAGGTCGTATGTCGGTCCTTCGACCCCGTAGGTGAACAGCCGCGTGCCCACGGCGTAGAGGCTCTCGGCGCTGGTTGCAGGGCTCTTGGGCGACACGCCCGCGGACCGTTCGATCTCCAGCGGGTCACGCCCCACCTTGGCGCACCACTCGTCGAGCACGCGGTGTTTGTGCGCGACCGTATCGGCGTCACCGAAACCGTGCCAGATATCGGCGTGTTCGGCCACGATCCGCAGAGTCTTGCGCTCGCCACCGCCACCGACAAGGACGGGGATGTGGCGCGTTGGCGGGGGGTTCAGCTGCGCCAGGCGGCTGGTGATCAAGGGCAGATCCCGGTCGAGGGCATCGAGTCGTCCGCCGGCCGTCCCGAAATCGTAGCCGTACGCGTCATAGTCCTTCTCGAACCAGCCGGAACCGATGCCCAGGATCAGTCGCCCTTCACTGATGTGGTCGACGGTGCGTGCCATGTCCGCGAGCAGCTGGGGGTTGCGGTAGGAGTTACAGGTGACCA
Source organism: Dermatophilaceae bacterium (assembly GCA_036834825.1). Taxonomy (GTDB): domain Bacteria; phylum Actinomycetota; class Actinomycetes; order Actinomycetales; family Dermatophilaceae; genus UBA4719. Next base: position 10,667 of record DAITND010000031.1, on the reverse strand, counting down.
GCGATCCGATCTCGACCCGCTCGGTGGCTTCGGCGAAGGCGGCCAGCATCGTCCAGCACTCGAAGTGCTTGCCCTCGGGCTCGCCGTAGAGGGGGTAGAAATGGTCCCAGTTGAAGATGACGTCAGCGCCCAGCTCCTCGGCTTGGGCGCAGGCGCGCCGGATTTCGCTGTATGTCGCGTGCTGGGGCTGAAGCTGCACGCCCACTCTGGCTGGGCGAGGGTCGGGTGTGTTCACGGGCGGACCTCCTGACTCTTGCCGACCACGGTAATGCCGGAGTCGGTCACCGTGAATCCGCGAGCCAGATCCTCTTCCCGGTTGACGCCGATGTTCGCTCCCGGTGGCACGATGACGTTCTTGTCGATGATGGCGTGCCGGATAGTGGCGTTGCGACCGACCTGGACGAAGTCGAGCAGGACGCTGTCCGTGACGGTCGCGTAGCTGTGGATGTGAACACCGGGGGAGAGCACTGAATGGGTCACGTGGCCCCCGCTGATCACGACGCCGGGGGAGACCGCGGAGTCGATCGCGTCGCCGAGCCGGCCCTCCGACCCATGGACGAACTTGGCCGGGGGGAAGTTGCCGTGGTCGGTGAAGATCGGCCACTCGTAGTTGTAGAGGTTGAACACGGGATGGACCGAGATGAGATCCATCTGCGCGTCGTAGTAGGAGTCAATCGTTCCGACGTCACGCCAATATCCGTGGTCGCGATCGGTGGAGCCGGGGATCGGGTTGTCCTTGACGTCATAGGCGTAGGCCTCGCCACGGCGAACGAAGTCAGGGACGATGTCGCCACCCATGTCCCGGTTGCTCCCCGGGCGCTCCGCATCGCGGGTGACGGCGTCGATCAGGACATCGGCGTTGAACACGTAGATGCCCATCGAGGCAAGGACCTCGTCCGGAGAGTCCGGCAGGCCTACGGCGTTCTTGGGCTTCTCGAGGAATGCCTGGATCTTGTTGCTGGCTGCATCGACCTCGATGATGCCGAACTGGTCGGCCAGCGCGATAGGTTGGCGGATCGCGGCGACCGTCACCCCGCGACCATTCTTGACGTGCTGTTCGACCATGTGGCTGAAATCCATCCGGTACACGTGGTCCGCGCCGGCCACCACGACGATGTCGGGCTTCGCGTCGTACACGAGGTTCAGGCTCTGGTAGATCGCGTCGGCGCTGCCCTGGAACCAGCTCTTGTCGATGCGCTGCTGGGCCGGCACGGGCGTCACGTAGTTGCCGAGCATCGTCGACATCCGCCAGGTCGTGCTGATATGGCGGTCCAGGCTGTGTGACTTGTACTGGGTCAGCACAACAATCTTGAGATACCCCGAGTTCACCACGTTGCTGAGCGCAAAGTCGATCAGTCGGTAGATGCCGCCGAAGGGCACCGCAGGTTTGGCCCGGTCGGCTGTCAGCGGCAGCAGTCGCTTGCCCTCTCCGCCTGCGAGCACGATTGCCAAAACCTTGGGGGAACCAGTTCGCTTAGCCATGGACTGCAGCCTATTGCCGGGTCGTCCTCGCGCCTACGCCCGCCGCAGGACTAGCGTTCACGAAATGAGAGTTGACATCCTGAGCAAGGAGTATCCGCCCCAGGTCTACGGTGGCGCGGGCGTCCACGTCGCTGAGCTCGTCCGAGCGTTGCGCGCCCGCGGAGACATCGACGCCCAGGTCCGCTGCTTCGGCGGACCTCGTGAAGAGGCGGGCACCACCGGGTATGCCGATCTGCCGCAACTCTCGTCCGCGAATCCGGCCATCGCGACGTTGGGCGTCGACCTGGCCATGGTCGGCGACTGTGTTGGCGCGGACCTAGTCCACTCGCACACCTGGTATGCCAACATGGCTGGACACATTGCCTCGCTGCTGGCCGGGGTGCCTCATGTGTTGTCCGCTCACAGCTTGGAGCCGATGCGTCCGTGGAAGGCCGAGCAGCTCGGCGGTGGCTATGCGGTGTCTTCCTGGGCCGAACGGACGGCGTACGAGTCGGCAGCAGCAGTTATCGCGGTGAGCGCAGGGATGCGGCTGGACGTCCTGAGCAGCTATCCCGGGGTTGATCCGGCCGCGGTCCACGTCGTCCACAATGGCATCGACTCCCGGCTATGGCAGTCGGACTCAAGCCCCCAAGCCCTTGAGGTGCTGCGCAGCCGCGGCGTTGATCCCACGCGTCCTTCGGTGCTCTTCGTGGGCCGGATCACTCGCCAGAAGGGACTGCCCTACCTGTTGCGGGCGGCGGCCGAGCTTGCGCCGGAGGTCCAGCTGGTCCTATGTGCGGGTGCGCCGGACACCCCCCAGTTGCTGGCAGAGGTCGAGGCCCTGATCGCAGAGCTGCAACGGGGACGCGATGGCGTGGTCTGGATCACCGAGATGTTGCCGAGGGCCGAGGTCATCGCCTTGCTGAGTGCCGCAACGGTATTCGCGTGCCCATCTGTGTATGAGCCGCTCGGTATCGTCAATCTGGAGGCGATGGCCTGTGAGCTCGCGGTCGTCGCAACGGCAACCGGCGGGATACCGGAGGTGGTCGTCGATGGTGAGACCGGCTGGTTGGTGCCCATCGAGCAGGTGAGCGACGGTAGCGGGGCACCGGTGGACCCCAACCGTTTCGTCTCCGACCTTGCCCTGGCGTTGAACCAGGCAGTCAGCGACCCGCAGCGCGCTCGCCGCTTCGGCCAGGCCGGGCGTCGGCGCGCGGTCGAGAGCTTCTCGTGGTCATCGATCGGCGACCAGACCATGGCGGTCTACGAGTCGGTTCTGCGCTGAGGTCACGGGAGCCGCGGCGCTAGGAGTCATGGCGGCTGGGGCGCAGACCGGCCAAGGACAGAGCCGCTACGGTTGCCGCAGCCGCCATCGCCCTGTCTGCGCCGGCGTCCAGGCGGTTCAGCACTATCCGGCGTTGCTCGGCGACCGCACTCGTCAGGACCTGTGACTGAGCTTCGTCGCTCAGGCCGAGCTCGGTGGCAACGCCGACCAGCGCCGCCATCGTGATGATCCTGGTGGCCCGCGATGGCAGCCCGTCAGGCAGACCCCATTGGCTGATGCTGAGCTCGTCGGCCATGGAGCGAAACAGGCTGCCTGCCCATGGCTTGGCATCGAGATTCTCGATCGCGCGCGTGTGCTCGGTCAGCTCCTGTCGGAACCCCTGTTCGATCTCGCTCAGGGACAACGCCTCCAGGGTGTGTACCGGGACCGGGTCGCAGTCGTATGACGACCAGGTCACCCCGGTGCCCTGGTCGTCAGCCGGGCCGAAGTTCTCGATCGTCGGAACCAGAGCTGCACCGATGCCAGGCACGTACACGCACTCGCCGGCGTCGGTGGCAGCCGCGATGAGCTCGGCGGAACCGCGCGGCATACCGGAGAGGTTGCCGGGGCGCGGGAGTGCCACCAGGACCGCGCGCTCACCGAGATCACGCCACAGGGAGAGGCGGTCGAGGTCGCCGCTGACGTGATCGACGTCGGGGTGCGTCCGGTCCACGGCCTGTTCAACCGTCAGCTGCCCGGCATACGCTGCCGTCGCCCACAACGCGAGCCGGACGCACACGGGGAGAACGGACATCCATTCATCGTAGGTGCCGCGAAGCGCGATCGTAGGGGCGTGGCCTAGGGTCAGGCATCATGAGCGACGTCCTCGAATTCGCCGGCGTGAGCGTGGTCCGTGGTGACAGCACGCTCCTGGACAACATCACCTGGGAGGTCGAGGAGGGCCAGCGCTGGGTCATCCTCGGACCGAACGGTGCAGGAAAGACCACCCTGCTGCAGCTGGCCGCTGGCCGCATCCACCCCACGACAGGTGTCGCGGGGGTTCTCGGTGAGGTCCTGGGTGCCGTCGACGTGTTTGAGCTGCGCCCCAGAATCGGCCTGTCGAGCGCGGCAATAGCCGAGAGGTTGCCCGCCGACGAGTGGGTCAGGGACGTCGTCGTCACTGCGTCCTACGGCATCGTGGGGCGTTGGCACGAGAGCTACGACGCGCTTGACCACGCACGCGCCGCAGACCTGCTCGAGGCCCTTGGCGTGGCTCACCTCAGCGACCGAACCTTCGGAACCCTGAGCGAGGGCGAGCGTAAGCGGGTGCAGATCGCCAGGGCGCTGATGACCGATCCCGAGCTGATGCTGCTTGATGAGCCGGCCGCCGGCCTCGACCTGGGCGGTCGGGAGGACCTGGTGGCGAGACTGGGTGCACTGGCTGCGGACATCGAGGCGCCGGCGCTGGTCCTGGTGACCCACCACGTGGAGGAGATACCCCCCTCGTTCACCGACGTTCTTTTGATGCGCGAAGGTCGCATCGTTGCCGCCGGGCCGCTCGAGATGGTGCTGACCGGGGCAAACCTTTCCAGAACCTTCGGCATTCCCCTCATGGTGGAGCGTCACGGTGATCGGTGGTCCGCGCGAGCCGCGCCGAATTCTCCAACAAAGGATCTTCGCGCAGCAGGCGGTTCCCCAGCAGTTCGTCCTGGCGAGCAGTACGGTGTTGGTTCACGGAGGTCGGGAGGGGAGCCGGATGTCGTGGTTCAGCGATAACGGATGGCTGGCGTGGGTGGGACTGGCCCTCGTCCTGGGGGCGGTCGAGGCGGCCAGTGTCGACTTCGTCTTCTCGATGTTGGCTGGCGGCGCACTTGCCGGAGCTGTAGCGGCCGCGTTCGGCGCACCGCTGCCGGTGCAGGTGATCGCGGCCGTTGCGGTGGCCGCCGCACTGCTGGCACTGGTGCGCCCCCTGGCCAAACGCTATTTCATGGTCCCAGAGGGCCACGGCGGTATCGGCGCCGGCGGCCAGGTCGGTCGCTCGGCCCTGGTGCTTGAGACCGTCACGGAGCACGACGGGCGAGTCAAGCTCGGCGGTGAGACCTGGTCGGCACGCACGCGCCCGGGCGCTGACCTATGCCTGCCCGGACAAGAGGTCCGGGTAGATACCATCGAAGGGGCCACCGCGATCGTGAGTAACGTCGCCGATGGTCAGAAGTCGGAGTAGTTCATGACAGCTCAACAATCGGCCCTGTTCGTCCTGTTGCTTCTCGTCTTGTTCGCCGTCATCGTCATCGTCCGGACGGTGAAGATCGTGCCGCAACAGGTGTCACTGATCATCGAGAGGCTCGGCAAGTTCTCACGAACCCTGGAGGGTGGCCTTCACTTCCTCGTCCCGTTCGTAGACAAGGTGCGGGCCAGCGTCGACCTGCGTGAACAGGTCGTGTCGTTCACGCCGCAGCCCGTGATCACGTCGGACAACCTTGTGGTCAACATCGACACGGTTATCTACTACTCGGTCATCGACTCCAAGTCGGCGGTGTATGAGATCGCCAACTTCATCCAGGGCATCGAGCAGCTGACCGTCACCACGCTGCGTAACGTCATCGGTTCCCTGGACCTCGAGCAGACCCTGACCAGCCGCGACCAGATCAACGCCCAGCTGCGCGGGGTTCTCGACGAGGCCACTGGCAAGTGGGGCATCCGGGTCAACCGCGTCGAGCTCAAGGCCATCGATCCGCCTCGCTCGGTGCAGGATTCGATGGAGAAGCAGATGCGCGCAGAGCGTGACCGCCGTGCGACCATCCTCACCGCCGAGGGCATCAAGCAGTCGGCCATCCTTACCGCTGAGGGCGAAAAGCAGAGCCAGATCCTTCGCGCTGAGGGCTCTGCCCAGGCTCGCATCCTGGAGGCGCAGGGCCAGTCCCGGGCAATCACCCAGGTGTTCGAAGCCATCCACCGCGGGAAGCCGGACCAGAAGCTGCTCGCCTACCAGTACCTCCAGGTGCTCCCGCAGCTCGCCCGTGGAGACGCCAACAAGCTGTGGATCATCCCCAGTGAGCTGACCGAGGCTCTGAAGGGGATCGGCACCGCGTTGGGTGGCAAGGACACGGAGGACCCGGGCGACAAGTGGGTCGATACCGGCGAAGTCCTGCCCACGGCTTTTGATGACACCGTCCTGGAAGACCCGGCCCAAGCCCTGGCCGAAGCCCGCGGTCAGGCAGCCGGCGCAACTGCCGAGGCCGAGAGCCATGCGACGGCGAGCGAGCGTCGAACCCAGATGCACGGTCGCCCGGCAGCGGACTCCCCGGAGGAACAGGCATCCAACCTGCACGACTCAGAGCTTGACGACGACCAAGGCCCGCCGAAGAAGACCCGGTAGAAGCCAATACGCGCGTTGCTGAATGGGACCGCTCGGTCTCGTTGGCACCCGCGTCCTGAGGCACCCGGTCGCTCTCGTTAGGGTTTGCCGGGTGCCCTGGTATGAAGTGATTGCCCTGCTGGCCGCGGGAATGGCTGCCGGGACCATCAACACCATCGTCGGCGCAGGCACCCTGATCACCTTCCCCACGTTGCTGTTCTTCGGATTTCCGCCGTTGGTCGCCAACGTCTCCAACACCGTTGGCCTCGTCGCCGGCGGTATCACCGGTATTCACGGCTATCGCCGGGAGCTGGTCGGCCAAAGCGGCGTCCTGCGGCGGTTGATGCCGATGTCGTTCGTCGGTGCCGTGACCGGGGCCATCCTCCTGCTCTGGCTACCCGAGTCCGCGTTCGACGCCATCGTGCCGGCCCTCATTGCCGCCTCGGTGCTATTGGTCATGCTCGGACCGCGGTTGCAGGCGTGGGCGGCCGCTCGCCATCCAGACCATGAAAGCCGCGGACGGCGCCTGGTGCTGGGCGTGGGCGTCTTCGGCGCCGGGGTCTACGGCGGCTATTTCGGGGCGGCGCAGGGCGTCCTGCTGGTGGGCATCATGAGTGTGCTGATGACGATCAGCCTCCAGCGCATCAACGGACTGAAGAACGTGCTGGCCACGGTGGCCAATGTCGTTGCGGCCGTTATCTTCATCCTGGTGGCCCCGGATCGGATCGACTGGGCTGTCGCGGCTCTGATCGCGGTGGGCGCACTCGCCGGTGGGTACGTCGGAGCGAGGTTCGGGCGACGGCTGTCACCGGTGGCGCTTCGCGGGCTGATCGTTGTGGTGGGCGTCCTGGTCATTGGCAAAATGGTTCTCTGATAGTGGTGATCTGACATGCCGATCGAGATCACTGACCCGGCCGACGAACGCGTTCGCGACTACTTCGCCCTTACCGATGTTGCTTTGCGGACCAAGGTCGAGCCAGCTCGGGGACTGTATCTGGCGGAGAGCGAGAAGGTCATCCGGCGGGCGCTGGCCGCTGGGCACCGACCACGCTCTTTCCTGATGGCCCAGCGCTGGCTCACCGACCTGTCGGACCTGGTCGAGCAGGCCGAGTCCCAGAGTGTGCCGGTGTACTTCGCCCAGCCTGGTGTGATCGAGACAATGACCGGATTCCACCTCCATCGTGGGGCGCTGGCGTCAATGCACCGGCCCTTACTCCTTGCCCCCGCGGCGTTGCTTCAGCACGCCTCAAGGGTCGTGATCCTCGAGGACATCGTCGACCACACCAACGTGGGGGCTGTGTTCCGTTCGGTGGCGGCGCTGGGCGTCGACGCCGTTCTGATCACCCCGCGATGTGCCGACCCTCTCTACCGACGCGCCGTGAGGGTTTCCATGGGCACGGTGTTCCAGGTGCCCTGGACGCGCATCGAGAACTGGCCGGAAGGCGTGCAGGTGCTGCGAGAAAATGGCTTCACCGTCGCGGCCTTTGCGCTAACCGACACGGCAATCAGCCTGGACGACCTTGCGGCGCACCTGCCCGATCGGCTCGCGATGATCTTCGGAACCGAGGGAGACGGACTCTCACGGCGGGCCGTCGAGGGCGCCGACCTGGTCGTGAAGATCCCGATGGCCGGGGGAGTGGACTCGCTGAACATGGCCGCGGCCAGTGCAGTAGCCATCTGGGCCCTGCGCCCACTCCCCAAGGTGTCCGCTCGCGGTCTATGACCGCTTTCAGATGGTGTAGTTGGCCGAGATCACACCGCGAGCCAGGGTGTGGAAACCCAATGTGAATGTGGTCACTGCGGCGCTGGCCGTGTCGTCCAGGCCCAGGTCGTCCGTGTCGAGCGCGTGCACTGCGAACAGGTATCGGTGGTTTTGGTCGCCGGCGGGCGGTGCTGCACCGTCATACTTTTTGTCACCGAAGTCGTTGGCCACGTGGAAGGCACCCCTGGGGGCTTTCTCGGCTGTGCCGGCCCCGGCGTCCAGGCTTGTGACCTCAGCGGGAATGCCCACCAGAAGCCAGTGCCAGAAACCCGAAGGGGTGGGCGCGTCAGGGTCGAAGCAGGTGACCGCATACCCCTTGGTGCCTTCGGGCGCTCCAGCCCAGGACAGCTGGGGGGAGACGTTGCCCCCAGTTAGACCCCAGCCGTCGAAGACGTGTTCCTCGGGCAGGCGAGCGTTGTGCTGGATGGACGTGCTTGACACCGTCAGTGTTGGCACTGCGGGCAACAGGGAGTAGGGATCCGGGGCTACGGGGCGGTCAAGGTTCATAGGTTGAGACTAGCCACAAGACGCGGGTCTTGGACCGGCCACAGACCCGGGTCTTGGACCGGCCACAAGACCGGCCTCTGGTCAGCCCACGAGTCGGGCAAGAAGCCGTTGAAGCTCGGCCGCAGGGTCGCTCGTCAGGCCACCGTGGACTGGACCCGGCTGGACGACTGTGCTCCGGGGGGCCGCGATCCAGCCGAATCGTTGGCCCAGTCCCTCCAACGAGGGGCGGCCGGGTGCTTGCTCCCCGCGGCAGATCGCGCAGATGGTCTCCAGCGTCGCATCGACCGACGCCAGATCCACCTGGGGGGAGAAGGACCTCAGGCGTTCCGGGTCGACGATGAAGGCGCACTGCAGGAAGTCGGCGCCCTGGCTGTGGATGACGACACCAACGTTGATGAATTCGTCGCGGTCGACCCGAGGAACGCAGCGCAGCACGACGTACTGGTAGCTCAGCAAAGGCGAGGTCATGAGGGATCCTTCCTCGGCAGCCATGCAGACGGATTGTCAAGGCGTGCAAGCAGACAGAGTCGGTATGCCGTCCGGAGCGCCGCGGCGTCGGGCATGGAGTCTGTCGGTTCCAGCCACTCGTCCGGGACCTGGTCGAGCACGCTGTCGATGAGTCCGGCCCCGACCACGGCGGCCAGGTCGTCGTGCAGGGGCGCCAGGTCATCCGCCACATCGCGCAGAACGTGGTTGCTGGCGTCGAACCCCTGGTTGGCAAACCGCGCCGGGTTCGACCCGCGACTGGGCCACGAGTGATGGAAGTACAGGGCGGCGCCGTGGTCGATGGCCCAGGTCTGGCCGTGCCACACCAACAGGTTCGGGTTGTTCCACATGCGATCGATGTTGGCCGTGAATGCGTCCAGCCACAGAACCGATGCGGCCTCCCGGGGTGAAGGTGGTTGCGAGCCGTCATAGCCGAATGACCCGGGCAGGAAGTCCACGCCGAGGTTCAGACCGACACTGGCCGTCAACAGGTCCTGAACCTCTTCGTCCGCTTCGTACTTGGCGATCCGGGCGTCCAGTGTCACCGCACGCATCTCGGGGACGCGAAGGCCGATAGCCCGGCCGATCTCGCCGACGATGACCTCGGCCACCAGCACCTTGAGTCCCTGACCGGCACCTCGGAGCTTCAGGACGTAGGTGCCGTCGTCGTCGGCCTCGACAATGCCCGGCAGGGAGCCGCCCTCACGAAGGGGCGTTACGTAGCGAATCGCCTGGAATGGGGTCTCCATTTAGGTACTCTTGAACGGTCGCTCCTCAGGGGCTACCGCCAAGGCAGTTCGGGCCGCCCCACGTCCAGGCTGGGCGGGGGCTGCCGCGCACCGCGCGCGGGCGGTGGCGCTGGCCGGGTCCGTCCGGCCTTGCGCAACGAGCGGTAGGTCACCGGCTGGCCGTCGACTGCCTGTCGCAGCAGGGTGTGGAACAGCAGCCCGCGGCTGCGCGAGTGCCGCCGGTTGAACCGGAACACCCACTCGTCGAAGTAGGCCTGCACATGCTCGGGGCTGACCGAGCCCTGCATGGTGCCCATCACCCAGCGCTTGACCAGGGAGAAGACCAGGTGCACCGCCGGGAGAACCTCGTGCGCGTGCAGGCCGGAGGCGGCCATCGAGGTGCCCTGGTGTGGGTAGCGCTCGCGGGTCGCCGCCGGGTAGGCAGACCAGCCGTCGGTGATGACCCGGCTGCCCGGCTCGACGTTCGCGTCCAGGAACGCGGCCAGGCTGACCGCGCTGGCGTCGGGGATGACACCCAGGCGGGCACGGCCGATCCGGCCCTCGTTGACCTCCACGGCGGCCGCGAACAGCACCTTCCCGAGAGCACCACGGCCGGGCACGCCCGGCTCCGGGCCGCCAAGGAAGCTCTCGTCGACCTCGACGTCCCCGCGCAATCGGTCCCGACCTGGTCGCACCATCACCGTCCGGTAGCGGTGAAGCATCGCCCACGCGGTCTGGACCGAACCCAGCTCCATCTCCCGGCGCAGCTGGGTGGCCGAAACGCCGGTCACGGCTGTTGACCACCAGCCAGGCCGCGGCGAACCACACGGTCAGCGGTGTGCGGGTCTTGTCGAAGATGGTGCCTGCGGTGGCGGAGACCTTCCGCTTGCAGGTGCCACACAGCCACCTGGCGTCGGACAGCCGCCACCCATGGCTGCCGCCGCAACCGGGACAGATGAGCCCGTCTGGCCAGCGGATCCAGTCCAGGTAGTCCAGGCACTTCCAGTCCTGATCGAACCAGGCACGCAACTCCGCGTAGGAGCCCGGGTAGTCCCGCCCGGCCGCCGGGCTCACGCGGGGTACTCCACGCTCCAAGAGTAC
>DAITND010000030.1:0-20399 GCA_036834825.1 Dermatophilaceae bacterium | reverse complement strand
ATCACCGCCAGCACGACCCCGATGCCGACGATCGTGCCCGGCCCCAGCCGTGACCGGCGCGGTTGGCTGTACGCTGGCCCGCTCGGCTCGCAGGCCACTCTCGCCTCGGCTGTGACCGAGGTCGCGCACGAAGTGGAGGACCTCCACGGCATACCTATTGACCTGGTCGTGACCGGTGACCGCACGCTCGATGCCGGGGGGACCGCGCTGGTGCGGGCGCTGCGCGAGGCGTTGCTCAATGCCGCCCGACACGGCGCACCGCCAGTGTCGGTCTATGTCGAGGTGGGATCGGAGCTCGTTGAGGCGTTCGTGCGGGACCACGGCCCGGGTTTCGACCTGGCCGAGGTGCCGCAGGACCGCCTCGGGGTCCGCGAGTCGATCCTGGGCCGCATCTCGCGGCATGGCGGCACGGCAGGGGTGCGCCGGCTCGAGCACGGCACCGAGGTCTCCCTCTCCCTGCCGGTGACGGTCGTGTCATCTTCTGTTGGCCGCCGGCCGGACACTGTTGCCCAGCCGGACAAAGATGCCCAGCCAGACACCGTCGCCCAACCAGACACCGAAGGATCTCGTTGATGACCGTGCCAGCAACCTCGCATGCCAGGTCCATCCGGCTCGTGCTTGTCGATGACCACCGCATGTTCCGGTCCGGCGTCAAGGCCGAGCTTGACGAGTCGATGGTGATCGTGGGGGAGGCCGCGGACGTCGACGCGGCGATCGTCGTGGTGGCTCAGACGCGACCCGATGTCGTCCTGCTGGATGTGCACCTACCCGGCGGCAACGGAAACGGTGGCAGCGACGTGATCACCGGGTCTGGTGGCGTGACAGCAGAATCTGGTGAGCCGGTCCGTTTCCTTGCGCTGTCGGTGTCCGACGCGGCAGTGGACGTCATCGCGGTCATCCGGGCCGGGGCTCGGGGTTACGTCACCAAGACGATCAACGGACCCGACCTGAGCGACGCGATTCGACGGGTCGCCGACGGCGATGCCGTCTTCAGCCCCCGGCTGGCTGGCTTCGTCCTGGACGCCTTTGGTGCGGCCGCCGGTGAGGTCGTCGTGATCGACGAGGAGCTGGACCGGCTCAGCGCGCGCGAGCGTGAGGTGATGAGGCTCATTGCCCGCGGCTACCAGTACAAGGAAGTGGCCAAGGAGCTGTTCATCTCGATCAAGACTGTTGAGACACATGTGTCCTCGGTGCTTCGCAAGCTGCAGCTGTCCTCACGGCACGAGCTCACCGCCTGGGCTGTGGGCCGGCACCTCCTGTGAGTCAGACTGCCTCGAGTTCATCGAGAGAGGTCTCTCGCTCGGCGGCGTGACGTGCCACTGCATGCTCCAGACGACGCCGGAATACCGTTGAGAGGGCGATGGCAACGCCGGCCGCCAGAGCCAGGGCGATCCAAGCTGAACCCTTGAGCCACTGCTCGGCGCGCGTACCCAGGGCGTAGATCGCCGTCGTGGTCCCGCAGGCCCAGATGAGACCGCCGAGCGCGTTGGCCGCCAGAAAACGTGGATAGGGCATCCGCAGGGCACCGGCTACCGGGCCGGCGAAGATGCGAAGGAGTGCCACGAAACGTCCGAAGAACACGGCCCACACCCCATACCGGGTGAAGACATGCTCGGCGTACGCGAGGTGATCGGGGCCCGCGTGTCTGGGAAACCGCCGCCCCAGCACGTTGAACATCCGCTCACCCCAGCGCCGTCCGGCCAGATAGCCGACGCTGTCGCCGACGATGGCCCCGGCACTGGCAGCCACCGCGACCCAGACGGGAGATATGTCGAGCTCGTGGCGCGCAGCCAGCAGTGCTGCGGACACCAGGATCACCTCGCCGGGCAACGGGATGCCCATGCTCTCCAAGCCGATCACCAGAGCGACCAGGGCATAGACCACGAGCGGGGAGACGCTGATCAGGAGGGCATTGACATTCACCGGCTCAGCCCAGATCCATGACGTGGAAGCACTCGGCCAGCCGACCCTGCCGGAGTCCGAACATCTCGGCGACCCCACTGCCCCAGCCGCGAAGCAAGTCTTCCAGCTGATCGCCCATGTGTCCCGTCTGTGAGGCGTGAGCATGCAGGGCGGCGAGCTTGCGGTCGAAGGTGTCGGTGATGTCCACGGCGTGGGTCATCTCCGGATGCGCCATGATCCAGACCTCGCTGACATGCCATGGGTCCAAACCCTGCTCGATGAGCTCGGGCCACGCGAAACGGTTCTCTGCGGCGGGGTATATGGCACGGATGGCGGCTTCGCCCGCAGCGAGGTGATCCGGATGGGAGGCCTGGATCCGGTCGTACCAACGCTCGGGGGACTGGATCAGCACGCGCTGGGGCTGGACGTCGCGGATGACCTCGACGATCTGGCGTTGCAGCTCCCACGATGGCTCGAGCCAGCCGTCGCGATGCCCCGACAGGAACCGGAGGTCCTTCACGCCGAGCGCGGCCGAGGCGGCGACCTGTTCGCCTTCGCGGATGGCGGGCATCTGCTCGCGGTTGGTGTCGTCGAACCCACCCTGCTCTCCGTGGGTGCACAAGAGGATCGTGACGCTCAGCCCGGCGTCGACCCAGCCGGCGATGGTTCCGGCCGCCCCGAAGTCACAGTCGTCCGGATGTGCCGCTACGACCAGGACCCGTGCGATGTCGTCGTCAGATCGTGGCGTGGCAGGCTGGCCGAAGGTCCGCTGCGTCATGCCTTCAGCCTAGTTGGGTGACCTCTGCGCTGGCCACCACGGAGCCGGGCCGATCACTCATTGTGAAGATGTCACCGACGCCGTCTCGATCAGGGCCTCCAGATCCCGGCCGTCGAGTCGATACGTCAGCCACTCGTCCATCGGCTGCCCGCCGATCGAGTCGTAGAAGCCGATCGAGGGGGTGTTCCATTTCAGCACCCACCACTCGAGCCGGCCGTAGCCGCGTTCGGCACACACCGCCGCCAGAGTTGCCAGAAGCCCTTTGCCCAAGCCGGCTCCCCGATGTTCGGGTGAGACGAACAGGTCCTCGAGCCAGATGCCAGCACCTCCGAGCCAGGTCGAGAACGTGACGTACCAGATCGCCATACCCACGACGGTCCCGTCCACGACGGCGACGTGCGCGAAAGCCGTGGGTGGGTGCCCCTGCGGGAACAGGGCCTCACGGAAGTGGGCCTCGGTCGCCGCTACCGCGTCGGGCTCCTTCTCGTAGATCGCCAGCTCGTGGACGAGCGCGAGAATGGCCGGCACGTCTGGCGGCTCGGCGGGCCTGATCGACGTGTCTCGCGGTTGGTTCTTGCCGGATTCCCGATGCCGAGTGGTCACCCTACGAGCCTAGGTCAGGGTCACGCCGTTCTTGTCGGGTACCACCGGTGCGACTGCCGCCTGGTCCCAGGTCGCGGGCTCCGCCGCGCACCCCCCGGCAGGAGGCTCCGCCAAAGGGCTGAACCCCTTGTCCGGGCACCGAGATCGAACTAAGGGAGCGTGCGCGTTGTTGTCGCCCGCCCGACGTAGGCTGGAACTCACGATGAGCACTCTTTTTGGCGACTTCCCCCTGCCCGAGCTCAGCCCTGCCTCGGCCAGCAGTGAGGTGGACGACCGTGGCGTGCCCACGTGGGCCGAAGCGGGTGGCGAGCCCCCGCCAGAGCGTGATGATCGGCATACCGGCTCGGTGGTCAGTCGCGATCCGGAGGCGCTGCTTGAGGGTCTCAACCCCCAGCAGCGAGCCGCGGTGATTCACCAGGGGGCGCCACTGCTCATCGTCGCCGGCGCGGGGTCGGGTAAGACACGTGTGCTGGCGCACCGGATCGCCCACCTCTTGGCGGCGCGCGATGTACGGCCCGGTCAGATCCTCGCGATCACGTTCACCAACAAGGCCGCAGGCGAGATGCGCGATCGAGTTGCGTCTCTGATCGGCGCCCGAAGCCACGGCATGTGGGTCTCGACCTTCCACTCGGCCTGCGTGCGTATCCTTCGTCGCGAGGCCTCGCACGTCGGATTGAAGTCGACCTTCTCGATCTATGACGCAGCTGACAGCCAGCGCCTCATGTCGATGGTCCTTCGCGACCTCGACCTCGACCCGAAGCGCTACCGGCCGCGGGTCTTCTCCGCGCAGGTGTCCAACCTCAAGAACGAGCTGATCGACGAGGAGACCTACTCGTCCGGACTCGGCGAAGCCAGCCATCACGAGCGCATGGTGGCCGAGGCGTACCGGATGTACCAGACCCGTCTGCGTCAGGCCAACGCAATGGATTTTGACGACCTGATCATGACGACGGTCAACATCCTTCAGGCCTTCCCTGACGTCGCCGAGTACTACCACCGGCGTTTCCGCCACATCATGGTCGATGAGTACCAGGACACCAACACCGCGCAGTACCAACTCGTGCGTGAGCTGGTGGGACATCACAGCAGCGGACATGGGGGCGCCGACCCCGGCACCATTGCGCCGGCCGAGCTGGCGGTCGTCGGCGACGCGGACCAGTCGATCTACGCCTTTCGCGGCGCGACGATTCGCAACATCGTCGAGTTCGAGCAGGACTACCCGAACGCGCGCACCATCCTGCTCGAGCAGAACTACCGCTCGACCCAGACCATCCTGCGCGCAGCCAACGCGGTCATCGCCAAGAACACCGATCGTCGAATCAAGAACCTATGGACCGACTCCGGCGACGGCGCCAAGATCGTGGGCTACGTCGCCGACTCCGAGCATGACGAGGCGGCCTTCGTCGCCCGCCAGATCGATAGTCTCGGCGATGAGCACGGCGTCAAGCCCAAGGACGTGGCCGTCTTCTACCGCACCAACGCACAGTCGCGTGCCATCGAAGAGGTCTTCGTTAGAGTCGGCTTGCCCTACAAAGTCGTTGGCGGGACTCGCTTCTACGAGCGGCGAGAGGTCAAGGACGCGCTCGCCTACCTGCGGGTCATCTCCAACCCCACCGATACCGTCAACCTGAGACGGATCCTCAATGTCCCCAAACGGGGCATCGGAGACAGGGCAGTCGCGTGTATCGCCGCGCTCGCCGAGCGCGAGCGCGTCCCGTTCGTCGCCGCGCTGGGTCGTCCTCAGGACGCTCCCGGGATCGCGACCAGGTCGGTCGCCGCGATCACGGTCTTCACCTCCCTGCTGGAAGCGTTGCGAACCGTCCATGAGGGCGGCGCGGGAGTGGGGGATCTGCTCGAGGCTGTGGTCGAGCAGACGGGCTATCTCGCCGAGCTCCGGGCCAGCCAGGACCCGCAGGACGAGACCCGGGTCGAGAACCTCGCCGAGCTCGTGGCCGTGGGGCGCGAGTTCGACGAGTCAGAGCCTGAGGGTTCCCTGGAGGCCTTTCTGGAGCGGGTCTCGCTGGTGGCTGACGCCGACGAGATCCCCGATGGCTCTGATGTCGAGGCGGCCGACAACGGTGTGGTGACCTTGATGACCCTGCATACGGCCAAGGGTCTGGAGTTCCCCGTCGTCTTCCTCACCGGCATGGAGGATGGCACTTTCCCGCATATGCGGGCGCTGGGCGACAACAAGGAGCTCGAGGAGGAACGGCGCCTGGCCTACGTCGGGATCACCCGCGCCCGCGAGCGGTTGCATCTCTCGAGGGCGATCGTTCGTTCGGGGTGGGGCTCGCCGCAGTACAACCCGGCATCGCGTTTCCTCGATGAGATTCCTGACGACCTTATCGACTGGCAACGTACCGAGACCACCGGCATGCGGCCGTCGTCCACCCCGGCAGTGGCCACCTTGGCCGGGCGGCCCGGCGTGCGGTCTCCGGGTAACCGCCCGATGATCTTGCTGAAGTCCGGCGACCGGGTCAGCCACGACTCGTTCGGGCTGGGCACGGTGGTGCGGGTCGAGGGTGAGGCCGACAAGGTGATGGCGCATGTCGACTTCGGGGATGAGAGCGGAGTCAAACGGCTGTTGCTGCGTTACGCACCGCTGGAGAAGCTCTGATCGTCAGGCCGCGCGCTCGCGGACCCGCCGGCAGATGCGGTGGCTCAGACCTACCCGAAGATGTGGTGGGCCGCCAACCAGGGCAGGGGATCCACGGCCACGCCGCCGTTGGGGTGGATCTCCAGGTGCAGATGTGGACCGGTCGAGTCGCCGGTGTTGCCGGACTGTCCGACGATGTGGCCGGGATCGACGGACTCGCCGACGGTGACCGCGATAACCGACATGTGCCCGAAGTAGCTGATGGTGCCGTCCCAGTAGCGGATCTCGACCAGGTCGCCGTAGCCCGACTCCTGGCCGGCGTAGATCACCGTGCCTGTCGACATGGAGGCCAGCGGGGTGCCCACTGAGACCGCGAAGTCCTCGCCGGCATGCAGGCTCCCCCAGCGATAGCCGAAGCCGGATGTCGTGATGGGGTTCGTGATGGGCATTCGCCAGCTGTGGGCCAGTGCCGCGCGCTTGGCCACGATGGCCGCAGCGGCAAGCTTCTTGCGTTGGAGGCCGCGGGCGACTTCGGCGGTGCGAAGGAGCGCCTGGTTGTTCTCAACCTTCGCGAGGTGGGCGGCGTCGGCTTGGGCCTGGCGGGCGCGCTCGGCTGCTTCGGTGCTCGCGGACTGCGGCGGGGCCATGGCTGCGGCGCTTTGCACGAAGACGCGGTTGTGGGTCTTGGCTGACGTGGCCACTGCGGCGGCGGTGGCACAGAACACCAGTGCCAGAGTTGCGGCCGTTGGCAGCGCCAGACCGGCAATGACGCGGCCCTGTTTGGAGCTTGCCGGGCGCCCTGCCCGGTGGCGGGCCTCATGCGAAAGATCTGGCACAGGCAGAACCTCACGGGAGCGAATATGAACCAAAAATGAGGTTAGCGTGACTTTTTTGCTATCCCAAATTTGACAAATATTCACCTTTCACGTAGATGAATTTGCTCATCATCAGGGCCGACTCAGGGCAGTCCAGCCCTTGGGCTCGGGAAGCTCAGCCGTGGGGCTTGAGTTCGGTAACGCCGGCGGCGAGCAGCCGCCCGTCGGTGCCCAGCTGCGCCAGGGTGGTCGAGATCCCGTGGACCACGTCGCCGTTGATGGGCAGGCTCATGTGACCGGTGGCGTGAATCTCGATGTTGTGGACCGTTAGATCCGGGTGGTTCAGCATCGCGTTGCGTTGGGGAAAGACCATCTGGTCCAGGTCCGACCAGTAGGCCACGAACCGGGTCCCGCAGTCGGGCACGGCGGCGCTCAGCTCGCGCATGAGGGCGCTGCCGGGTCGAAGCTGGCGGCACAGACTGGAGGGCAGGGCATATGCGTTGAAGGTGCCCCCGTGTGGTGTCCCGAGGGTAACCAGCGTGTGCACCCGTTCATGACCGCCCAGGCGGGTGACGTAGTACCGGGCGATCAGGCCGCCGAGACTATGACCTATGACATGGACCCGTTCGTAGCCCGTCTCGGCCACCAATGACTCGACCTCTTCGGCCAGCCAGGCCGCAGCGATGCGTACGTCGGTGGTCAGGGGGGAGTAGTTGATGGACATGACCCTGCCAAAACCGCGTCGACGAAGCCCCCGGCGCAGCAGGGTGAAGATGGAACGGTTGTCGATCATGCCATGCACCAGAAGGATCGGGGTTCCGGCAGCCTCGACGTCGCCGATCACCAGACCGCGTTGCATGGGCGGCAACCCCTCCACGCTGTACCCCTGGCCCTCGTGGCCATCAGGGCCGCCGAAAAGGCCGAACGGATAGAGGGCGAGATGGGTGCCCGCCCAGGCCAGCTCGACCGCAGCGCCGGCCATACCGGAGGGCGTGAGCAAGGCCTTTGCGGCACCGCTCAGGACCTCGGCGGTCTCCAGGGCGGTGAGGCGGACCACGTCGCGAGCATGCTCAAGAGCGTTGCGACTATCGGTATCAATGCTCGCCAGGGGCATGGGCCGGCGCTTCGACCCTGAGGGCTCGGACGTCGATGGCTCCAACATGGTTACCCGACGCTAATATCTGGATAATCCGATTGTCGAGAGTAAACGCGAGGTCTTTTCGCCAGGGTCGCGGGCTGCGCTCAGGTGACCTGATACTCGCCCGCTGTCCAACGCCGCCAGAGGATGGCTAGTCTGCTGCCCATGAGCGAATCTCCGTTACGCATCGTTGTGGCCAAGCCTGGACTGGACGGGCATGACCGGGGCGCGAAAGTGGTTGCCCGTGCCCTGCGTGACGCCGGCATGGAGGTCGTGTACACCGGTCTGCACCAGACCCCCGAGCAGATTGTCGAGGCCGCCATCCAAGAAGACGCGGACGCCGTCGGTCTCTCGGTCCTCTCGGGTGCCCACATGACCTTGTTCGCCAAGGTCGCGGCGCTGCTCGCAGAGCGCGACGCCAAGGACATCGTCGTGTTCGGCGGCGGCATCATCCCGGAGGCCGATATTCCTGAGCTCGACAAGCTCGGTGTCGCGAAGGTCTTCACACCAGGCGCGACCACCACGGAGATCGTCGAGTGGGTCCGTGCCAACGTCTCGGCTCACTGAGGTCTGGCACCACTGAGGTCTGGCACCACTGAGGTGCCAACCAGCTGACGTCCCGGTGTGCCGGACTCGCTGGTCAGCTGGTTTTGTCCGCACCGCCTGGGTCCCTGTCTCAGTGAGGTTCGTCTCACGTTGGGCACCCCGTGGCAATTAGGCGTAACGAGCCGCTTACCATCCTTTGAGGCGTTCCCATAAGCAACGATGAGGATGAACTCGTGGATCTTTTCGAGTACCAAGCACGCGACATGTTCGAGGCGCACGGTGTGCCGGTGCTTGCGGGCATCGTCGCCGAGACCGTTGAAGAGGCCCGCGCAGCGGCGGTGACGATCGGCGCCATCAGCGGCGGGGTGGTCGTCGTCAAGGCGCAGGTCAAGGTCGGCGGACGTGGAAAGGCCGGTGGCGTCAAGGTCGCCAAATCGCCCGAAGAGGCCGCCGAGGCCGCCTCTCAGATTCTCGGCATGGACATCAAGGGCCACACGGTCAACAAGGTAATGATTGCCGCCGGAGCGCAGATCGAGCAGGAGTACTACTTCTCCGTTCTGCTCGACCGGGCCAATCGTTCCTACCTGGCGATGGCTAGCAAGGAGGGCGGCGTGGAGATCGAGGTGCTGGCGGTCGAGCGCCCCGAGGCTCTCGCCCGTATCCCCGTCGATCCGATCGTGGGCATCGACCAGGCCAAGGCCAGGGAGATCGTCAACGCGGCGGACTTTGACGAGGACGTTAAGGACCAGATCGCTGAGGCCATCCAGAAGCTGTGGACCGTCTACCGCGACGAGGACGCGACGCTGGTCGAGGTGAACCCGTTGGTCAAGACCACTGACGGCAGGATCGTTGCCCTCGACGGCAAAGTCACCCTCGACGACAACGCAGGCTTCCGTCACCCCGACCACGCGGCGCTCGAAGACAAGGCTTCGGCCGACCCGCTCGAGGCGGCGGCCAAGGCCAAGCACCTCAACTACGTCAAGCTCGACGGCTCCGTGGGCATCATCGGGAACGGCGCGGGCCTTGTCATGTCAACCCTCGACTGCGTTGCTTACGCCGGTGAGGAGTTCGGGGGGGCTAGCGAGCATCCCGAGCCGGCCAACTTCCTCGACATCGGTGGCGGCGCGTCGGCTGAGGTCATGACCGACGGCCTGCACATCATCTTGGGCGACGCCCAGGTCAAGTCGGTGTTCGTCAATGTCTTTGGCGGCATCACCTCATGCGATGCGGTTGCCCACGGCATCGTTGGTGCCCTCAACGTTCTGGGTGATGAGGCCACCAAGCCGTTGGTCGTTCGACTGGACGGCAACAACGTCGAGGAAGGTCGCCGCATCCTCGCCGAGGCCGGGCACCCTCTGGTGACGGTGGAAGAGACCATGGACGGCGCGGCCCGCAAGGCCGCCGAGCTGGCTTCGGCCGCCAACAAGAACTGAAAGGCGGCAATCACCGTGGCTATCTTTCTCACCGCTAGCTCCAAGGTCATCGTCCAGGGCATGACCGGCTCCGAGGGCCAGAAGCACACCCAGCTCATGCTGGCGTCGGGTACCAACATCGTCGGCGGCGTGACCCCTGGCAAAGGGGGCCAGAAGGTCGAGTTCGACTCCGGTGTCTCTGTGCCGGTGTTCGGGTCGGTGGCTGAGGCCGTCGAGGCAACCGGCGCCGATGTGACCGTCGTCTTCGTCCCCGCTAAGTTCACCAAGGCCGCCGTCATGGAAGCCATTGACGCCAAGATCCCGCTTGCGGTAGTCATCACCGAGGGCGTTGCAGTCAAGGACACCGCGGAGTTCTGGACCTACGCACGGCAGTCCGGCACGACGCGCATCATCGGCCCGAACTGTCCTGGGGTGATCAGCCCCGGAGCCTCGAACGCCGGCATCATCCCGTCCACCATCGCGGGCGCCGGCCGCATCGGCCTCGTCTCCAAGTCGGGCACGTTGACCTACCAGATGATGTACGAGCTGAGGGACTTCGGTTTCTCCACGGCAGTGGGCATCGGCGGTGACCCGATCATCGGGACCACCCACATTGACTGTCTTGAGGCGTTCCAGAACGATCCCGACACCGACGCGATCGTCATTATCGGTGAAATCGGCGGGGACGCCGAGGAGCGGGCCGCGGTATACATCAAGGAGCATGTGAGCAAACCGGTCGTCGGGTACGTGGCGGGCTTCACCGCCCCCGAGGGCAAGACCATGGGTCACGCCGGCGCCATAGTGTCCGGTTCATCGGGCACTGCTGCTGCCAAGCAAGAGGCTCTCGAGGCCGCCGGAGTCATGGTCGGCAAGACGCCGTCGGCCACCGCGGATCTGATGCGCGAAGTAATGAAGAACCTGGTCTGACCCCCCGCGGAACAAACGGTATGACGCGCCAGGTCCCGATCGGGGACGTGGCGCGTCAAATGCCAACCGGGCGTCCGGCGCGCATGCTCACGGTGCCATCTGTGTTGATGACGCTGTGGATGCTCAGACGGGCCGGCACGTGTGGGATGCCGACGGCCCGTCGTTGAGGTCGTTGAGCAGCTCCAGGAAGAGCTGGCCTGTCGCACCTGCCTGCGGATCCTCCAGCCTGACAGGACCGCCGGCGGGCGACGACATGGTGGTCACCATGTCGTCTGGGAAGGAGGCG
Source organism: Dermatophilaceae bacterium (assembly GCA_036834825.1). Taxonomy (GTDB): domain Bacteria; phylum Actinomycetota; class Actinomycetes; order Actinomycetales; family Dermatophilaceae; genus UBA4719. The sequence goes on along the minus strand of DAITND010000030.1, from coordinate 9,396 downwards.
CGGGTGTTGGCGGGGGTGATCCGAGACCATGTCACCGTGGATGCAGAAGTCGTCAGCCGCTGGACCGCTGCCGGCGTGAGCTGGCATCGCCTCGGCGTGTGGCCCTTTCGGGTGACCGACACCAAACCGTCGCCGGCCACCACCAGCACGTCCCCGAAGCCGGCTATGCCGCCGGTACGAGTGATGGTCACCGGGAAGACCGCCGGTTGGCCCTGATCGGTTGGGGTCGTCGCCGGGGCGCCGCAGCCTGCGGTGGTTGCCACCACGACGGCGGTCCAGCACAACAGGGGCGAGAACTGTCGCATGGGTTCATCCTGAAGCACCTCCGAAGCGGTGACTACCGTGACCATCGACGGTGAAACGGTCTGTCGATGAGGCCATGACCGCGCCCGCGGCACTGTTGGGATCCACTGATAGCGTTCGTGGGTAGGACATTTCGCGGGTGCCGCGGTCCCTGTAAGCACCACGAGATGAGTCACATGAGACAACCTCGCACGCAGCTTCTCGCCCTGGCCGCAGCGGTCATGCTCAGTCTGAGTGCCTGCACGTTCGCCGCCGCAGTCGGCAACCCCAAGACAGCCGGATCTTCAAGCACCACGAGCGTGGCCGCGACGGCACCCACTGCTGCGTCGCTCTACCAGCTGATGCGCAAGAGCGGCGCCGCGGCCCAGAGCGTACATGTCAAGGGCGACTACACCGATATAAGGGACAGCCGCTGCAGCTGGACGTCGCCGGGGACCGCGCCGGCGCAAGCATGAGGTTGGTGGTCAGTTTCGGAAGTGGTGCGATCAAGATCCTCAAGCTCAACGCCGATTTCTATCTCAATGCCAATGCGACATTCTGGACCAGGCTCAGCTCCGCGGCGGCCGCCAAGGTGGCCGCCGGCAGGTACGTCAAGGTGCCGCCTGGGTCGGCGGCGGGTATGGGCGACTTCAGGGTGGGCACGCTGCTGGACGAGGTCTTGGCAGACGACATGGTCGCTGTGGACAAGCTGAACACCAGGGTGCAGACGAGCGGTGTCGCAGGGGTCCCCGCCTACCTCCTGACGGCCAAGCTCGACGGCGACGTCAAGATCTACGTCTCGGCTGACGGCAAGGCGCGCCTGTTGCGCATCGAAGGCGCCAAGAGCGGCACTCTGGAGTTTTCCGAATGGGACTCTGTCGCGCCCACGAGTGCACCGCCTGTGGACCAACGGGCCCAGACCCCGAACTCGTAGCCTCTCTGCCGAAGGGTCGATTCGACACATTCTCAGCTCCGGCGGCGCGCCCTGTCCGGCCTCGTGGTCGTCAGCGGCGACCATGGAGGCCTGATGAGTCTGTTTGATCGCGTTCGCCGCGTCCCGGTCGTGGGCGCACCCTCGGATGCGCTCGCCGGTGGCCCCCTCCGGCTGGGCTCAGCGCTGGCGGGTGCCTCTGCGGCTCTGGTGTCGATGCTGATCATCGCCCTTCCTTCCCTGCTTGCCTGGGTCGCCAGCCCGCAGAGCACCGTGGGCTGGCCTCGGGCAGTGTCAGTCGGTTCCTGCATCTGGCTGCTGGCCAACGGAGCACGGCTGAACTCCGGACCGGCCACCATCTCGCTGACGCCCCTGTTGTTGACCACCATTCCGCTGGTCGTGGCCACCATGGCAGCCCGCCGGATAGTCATGCAGCTCGACGATGGAAGCCCGCGCAGGCTGAACCGGTGGGGGGGCCTGCGTCGCGACGTGGCTGACGCCGTGCTTTGCTTCGCCTTCTCGTATGCCGCGGTGGGACTTGTCCTCGCCCTCGCCACGGCCGGCGACCCGCTGCACGCCTCGCTGTTGAGCGCCGGTGTGGGTACGGCCGTCGTCGGCGCGGTCTCGGTGCTGATTGCCCTCGCGATGGAGTTCCGGGGCAAGATCAGTTCGGTGGTGCCTGATCTTGCGGGGGTGTTGGCGGCCCGGGTGCCGATCCATCTGCGCCGGGCCGTACGTCCGGGGCTTTGGGGGGCGTCGGCGGTCTTCGGCGCCGGGCTGGCTCTGACTCTCCTGATGATCGTGACGCACATCGGCCGGATCGGCCGTTTGTACGGCGTCCTGGGCGCTGATCCTGTCGGCACGGTCATGCTGAGCCTTGGCCAGCTGACGGTCCTGCCCAACGTCGCGCTCTGGGCTGCGTCATGGATGGCAGGGCCGGGCTTCGGGCTCGGCGAAGGCACCGCAATCACCTGGTTCCACTCCAACCCTGGCCTGTTGCCGCTCATCCCCGGTCTGGGCGCGGTGCCTGCCCCCGGCCCACTGCCTGCCGGTCTGTGGCTCAGTGTCCTGGTCCCGGTTGCCGCCGGAGTGCTGGTCGGATGGCGGGCCGTGCGCGCAGTAGCCAGGCTCTCGTCCTGGCAGGCAAAGGCCGAGACCGCTGCGTCGGCATGTCTGGTCGCTGCTCTGGTCCTGACTTTGATGACCGCTCTGGCGGGCGGTTCGCTCGGTGCCGCCCGACTCAGTGGGTTGGGGTCACCCTCGCTGCTCTTCGGTGCGACAGTGCTGGGGGAGTTGATGCTCGGGGCGGCGGTTGTTGTCGGCCTCAGCCACCTGCGCGCTGCCCGGAGCTGAAAGGCCAGAGGGCTCCTGGCAGGGGACGGCGGACAGAGCATTTGCGCCTTCCGATATCGTCTCTGATCGTGACGAACATGGCGGCGAAAGGGGCGACCACCGGCTCCATCGTGGTCTTGGTCTCGGGCTGCGGCACCAACCTCCAGGCGCTCATCGACGCAACCGCCGACCCGGCGTACGGCGTGCGGATCGCGGCGGTCGGCGCCGATCGTGACGACATCGAGGGCCTCGCCCGCGCACGCCGTGCCGGGATCCCCACTTTTGTATGCCGGGTCTCCGACTTCGCCACCCGCGCGCAGTGGGACACCGCGCTCGCATCGCAGGTGGCGGCCTACCGCCCCCAGCTGGTGGTTCTGGCTGGCTTCATGAGGCTGACCGGCGAAGCGTTCCTGAGTCAGTTCGGTGGACGTATCCTCAATACCCATCCGGCGCTGTCACCGTCCTTCCCCGGCGTCCATGGCCCCCAGGAAGCGCTCGACTATGGCGTGAAGGTTACTGGTTGCACGCTGTTCGTCGTCGACGCCGGCGTGGACACCGGCCCTATCGTGGCCCAGAGGGCTGTCATCGTGCGCGAAGACGACACCGTCGAGGTTCTGCACGAACGCATCAAGACTGCCGAGCGCCAGATGCTCGTCGACTACGTGGGCCGGATGGTCCGCGATGGTTTCTCCGTCACAGAACGAAAGGTCACCATCTCGTGAGCGAGTCGAATGCTTCCGGCAAGCGTGTCGTCCGTCGTGCGCTGATCTCCGTCTACGACAAGGCCGGGCTGGAGGTCCTGGCGAAGGGCCTGCATGAAGCTGGAGTTGCCCTGGTGTCGACGGGTTCAACCGCCAAGCGGATCGCCGACGCCGGCGTGCCGGTGATGCGGGTTGAGGACCTCACCGGTTTTCCCGAGGTCCTTGACGGCCGGGTCAAGACCCTGCACCCCACGATTCATGCCGGGATCCTCGCCGACACCGGCAACCCGGACCACGTGGCACAGCTGACCGATCTGGGCATCGAGCCGTTCGACCTGGTCATCTCCAACCTCTATCCGTTCACCGACACGGTGAGCTCGGGTGCCACCCAGGAGGAGTGCATCGAGCAGATCGACATCGGTGGGCCCTCGATGACGCGAGCCGCGGCCAAGAACCACGCGAGCGTCGCGATCGTGACGAACCCCGCGGAATACGGCACGGTGCTGGTTGCCGTGCGCGGAGGCGGCTTCACGCTCAACCAGCGCAAGACCCTTGCGGCAGAAGCGTTCGTGCACACGGCAAGCTATGACTTTGCCGTCGCCAGCTGGATGGGCAGCGTCCTGGTCGACACCAGTGACGGCACGGGCTTCCCCGCGTGGGTCGGCGCGACGTGGACCCGGGCGACCGTCCTTCGCTACGGCGAGAACCCACACCAGAAGGCCGCGCTGTACGCCCACTGGCGCCCTGGGATCGCCACCGCCCAGCAGCTCCATGGCAAGGAGATGTCCTACAACAACTTCATCGACGCCGATGCCGCCCAGCGTGCGGCCTACGACCACGCCGAGCCGGCTGTGGCCATCATCAAGCACGCCAACCCCTGCGGTGTCGCGATCGGAGCCGATATAGCGCAGGCATACCGGAGCGCTCACGCGTGCGACCCGCAGTCGGCGTTCGGCGGCGTCATCGCGACCAACCGCATCGTCACAGCGGCTATGGCGGAGCAGGTCGCCGAGGTGTTCACCGAGGTCGTCGTCGCCCCGGGCTACGAGCCCGAGGCGCTGGAGATCCTTCAGCGCAAGAAGGCGATCCGCCTCCTGAAGCTTCCTGAGGGTATGGAGCGGGGTGCTCAGGTTGACTTCCGCGCGGTCAGTGGCGGTGTCTTGATGCAGACTCGCGACAAGATCGACGCGGTCGTGGAGGGTACAGCCGGTGGCTCGCAGGCCGGTGGTGATGATCCGTCGCGCTGGACGCTCGTGTGCGGCGAAGCGGCCGACGACGCGACGCTGGCCGACCTGGAGTTCGCCTGGCGGGCTATCCGCGCCGTCAAGTCCAACGCCATCCTGCTCGTCAAGGCGGGCGCCAGCGTCGGTGTGGGCATGGGCCAGGTCAACCGGGTGGACTCCTGTCACCTGGCCGTCACCCGTGCCGGTGCCGACCGCGCGGCCGGCTCGGTGGCGGCGTCGGACGCGTTCTTCCCGTTCGCCGATGGGCTCCAGGTGCTGTTGGACGCCGGTGTCCGGGCAGTAGTCGCTCCCGGGGGGTCCGTTCGTGACCCCGAGGTCATCGAGGCTGCCACGGCAGCCGGGATCACGATGTACTTCACCGGTACCCGGCACTTCGCGCACTAGCGCGACCCCCCTTCTCTGGGGAGAGGGTTCTTATTGGCGTCCTGGTCCTTGCCATACTCAGCCCCCGTGTGCATGTCGAGCTGGCCGTGACTCGGGCACTTTGTCGCGGCTGGGGAACGGCACGATTGGGCAGCGCTCCCCTTGTGGAAGGATTCAGGACATGACCGCGCAGATCTTAGATGGCAAGGCGACCCTCGCCACGATCAAGGACGAGCTCAAGAGCCGTATCGCGGCGCTGGCAGAACGCGGCATCGTCCCTGGTCTGGGAACCGTCCGCGTTGGCGAGGACCCGGGCACCCGGTGGTATGTCAATGCGAAGCACAGGGACTGCGCCGAAGTCGGCATCGCGAGCATTCGGCACGACCTCCCGACGGGCGCAACCCAGTCCGAGGTCGAGGCCGTCATCGACCAGCTCAACTCCGACCCGGCCTGCACCGGCTACCTCGTGCAGCAGCCCACCGGGCTCGATGAGTTTGCCCTGCTCTCCAGGGTGGATCCGAGCAAGGACGTCGACGGACTGCATCCTTACAACCTCGGGTGCCTTGTCCTCGGTCAGGCAGCGCCCTTGCCGTGCACACCGGTCGGCATCATCGAGCTGCTGCGCCGCTATGACGTCCCCATCGCCGGCGCCCACGTCGTGGTTGTCGGGCGTGGTCTGACGGTCGGGCGACCGCTTGGCCTGCTGTTGACCAGGCGCAGCGAGAACGCCACCGTCACGTTGTGCCACACGGGAACCCGCAACCTGGCCGGGCATGTGGCCAGCGCAGATATCGTGGTAGCGGCCGCTGGGGTTGCCGGCATCATCCAGACGGACATGGTCAAGCCCGGAGCAGCGGTCATCGACGTCGGCGTCAGCCGCGAGGTCAGCGACGAGGGCACGTCGCGAGTGGTGGGCGACGTCCACCCCGACGTGGCCGACGTCGCAGGCTGGCTCACCCCGAACCCCGGTGGTGTCGGGCCGATGACCCGCGCCATGTTGCTCACGAACGTCGTCGAGGCCGCCGAGCGTGCGGCCGGCATGTGATATCTGCACGCTTCGGCGCACTATGGCTGGTTGCCGCCGCCCTGATCTCGGGTCTGGCCGTGATCGGCTTCGGCTATGTCCGCTGGGGTGGGTTCATCGTCGCCGGGGCCACGTTAGGCGCCGCTCTGATCAGGCTGGTTCTGCCATCAGGACGAGCCGGTGGGCTGGTCGTGCGCTCCCGTGTCGCCGACGTGTTGTTCCTTTTCGGGATGGCCGCTGCGCTGTTCGTCATAGTCATCGCTTTGGATCTGCGACCGAGAGGCTGAGCCGGACGGCACGGCACAGGCAACGTGGCACCGCAGGCAGAACCTGGCAGTGCAGATATGACTGCCCGCCGGCACGCAGTGCTGACGGGCAGTTGTCTTGGCGAGTTGGACCCCTTCGTCTATTTGACCAGACCAAGAGCCTTGACGGCGTCGCGCTCTTCGGCAAGCTCTGCGGTTGAGGCGTCAATGCGCGCGCGGGAGAAGTCGTCGATCTCCAGACCCTGGACGATCTCGTAGTTGCCGTTCTTGGTGGTCACCGGGAACGAGGAGATCAGACCCTCGGGGACTCCGTAGGAACCATCAGAGACGACGGCCATCGAAAGCCAGTCATCGACGGCGGAGCCAAGCAGCCAGTCGCGGGCGTTGTCGACGGTAGCCGACGCAGCCGACGCAGCCGAGGATGAGCCGCGCGCCGCGATGATGGCAGCGCCGCGCTTCTGGACGGTCGGGATGAAGTCGGCCTCAAGCCAGGCCTGGTCGTTGACCAGCTGTGCCGCGTTCTGGCCCTTGACCTCGGCGTGGAAGATGTCCGGGTACTGCGTCGCGGAGTGGTTGCCCCAGATCGTCATCCGGCGGACGTCGTTGACACTGACACCGGTCTTGGCGGCGAGCTGTGCGAGGGCGCGGTTGTGGTCTAGGCGGGTCAGTGCCGAGAAGCGTTCGCGGGGGATGTCCGGCGCGTTGCTCATCGCGATGAGGGCGTTGGTGTTGGCCGGGTTACCGGTCACCGTGATGCGTACGTCATCGGCGGCGTGGTTGTTCAGGGCGCTTCCCTGGACGGTGAAGATCGCGCCGTTGGCCTCGAGCAGGTCGCTGCGCTCCATGCCCGGGCCGCGCGGACGCGCACCGACGAGCAGGGCGAGGTTGACGCCATCGAAGATGGTGTTCGGGTCGTCGCCGATCTGGACACCGGCAAGCGTTGGGAAGGCGCAGTCGTCGAGCTCCATGACAACACCCTCAAGGGCCTTCAGCGCCGGGGTGATCTCGAGCAGCCGAAGCTCCACCGGAGTGTCCCGGCCGAAAAGCGCACCACGGGCGATATGGAAGAGCAGGCTGTAGCCGATCTGGCCTGCGGCGCCGGTGACGGCGACTTTGACGGGAGTAGTGCTCACTGGGTTGTGCCCCTTTGGCTTGCGCCCCTTCGGGCGAAGAGTACGGATACACCTCGACGTTAGCAGCGACCCCTTCTGCGCTGGTCAGGCGCTGTCGCGCTTGCCAGGTGCCGTGATACGCACCACTATCCGGGCGGCGGGCTGGCGCGTAAGGGTCAACTACAAAGTATCTTGATGTCAAGGTAATCTTGGATCAGTTCAGCGAAGCAACCAGAGGTCGAACCGAGGAGCCACACGCATGAGCAAGATCACAGTGCAGAACCCCATCGTCGAGCTCGACGGCGATGAGATGACGCGGATCATCTGGCAGTTCATCAAGGACCGCCTGATCCACCCCTACCTGGACATCGACATCAAGTACTACGACCTGTCGATCCGGAAGCGCGACGAGACCGACGACCAGATCACGGTCGATGCGGCGAACGCGATCAAGCAGTACGGCGTCGGGGTCAAGTGCGCGACCATCACTCCTGACGAGGCTCGGGTCAAGGAGTTCGGCCTGAAGAAGATGTGGGCCTCACCCAACGGCACGGTTCGAAACATCCTCGGCGGCGTCGTCTTCCGTGAGCCGATCCTCATCGGCAACATTCCCCGGCTGGTGCCGGGCTGGACCAAGCCGATCATCATCGGCCGTCACGCCTTCGGCGACCAGTACAAGGCCACCAACTTCAAGGTTCCCGGCGCAGGGAAGGTCACGATCTCCTGGCAGCCGACTGATCCGTCCACTTATCAGGCCATCGAGATGGACGTCGTGGACATACCGGCCGACGGTGGCGTGGTCATGGGCATGTACAACTTCAACAAGTCCATCGAGGACTTCGCCCGCGCGTCGTTGAACTACGGCCTGGAGCGTAAGTACCCGGTCTACCTCTCGACCAAGAACACCATTCTCAAGGCGTACGACGGTGCCTTCAAGGACATCTTCCAGGAGGTGTTCGACTCCGAGTTCAAGGACGCGTACGAGGCTGCCGGTCTGACCTACGAGCACCGCCTGATCGACGACATGGTGGCTGCTGTCATGAAGTGGGAGGGCGGCTACGTCTGGGCCTGCAAGAACTACGACGGCGACGTGCAGTCCGACACCGTGGCACAGGGCTTTGGCTCGCTGGGTCTCATGACGTCGGTGCTGACGACCCCGGATGGCTTGACCGCCCTGGCCGAGGCTGCGCACGGCACGGTGACCCGGCACTTCCGCCAGCATGAGCAGGGCAAGCCGACCTCCACCAACCCGATCGCCTCGATCTACGCGTGGACCGGTGGCCTCAAGCACCGCGGCAAGCTTGACGGGACCCCGGAGGTGTCGGCCTTCGCCGAGACCCTCGAGCGCGTCTGCGTCCAGACCGTCGAGCAGGGCAAGATGACTAAGGACCTCGCTCTGCTGGTCGGCCCTGACCAGGGGTGGCTGACCACCGAAGAGTTCCTGGCTGCGATCGACGAGAACCTTGCGGCGGCGCTGGCCTGATCCGCTGAGCCGGCGGGTCATTCCCTCGGGTAGGACTTCGCACCTGGCAGATTGAGCCGATTTGTCTTCAGCCATTCGGGCACTTCTGGTGACCGAATGGCTGAAGGGGCCCCAAAGCCGCTATGTGCTCAAGGGGTCATCGCGACGTTTGAGGCATGAGATTCGCATCGAGAGCTCTTGTCCGTCGTTTCGAAGGCGTGCTGGTCATGGTCCTTGCCCTGGGCCCGGCGGCCATAGTGGCGGCTCCCCCCGCACAGGCGTACACCCCCAGCTCAGCCACAGTCGCCGCGTACGAGGCCCGGGTGGCCTACCGGATTAACGTCATACGGGCGAGCTACGGTCGCGGCAGGCTCAACTCGGCGCAGTGCCCGGACTATTACGCCGAGAGATGGGCTCCCTACCTGGCGCGCACCTGGAGCTTCTATCACCAGTCGATGTACACGATCCTGCGGGGCTGCGGAGCAAGAGTAGCGGCCGAGAACCTGGCACGCGGCAACGTCAGCGCTGACGCCATCGTGGCCGCCTGGTGGGCTTCGCCCGGGCACCGCGCCAACATCCTGGACGGCCGGCTGAACCGGATCGGCGTGGCTGCGGTCTACGCCCGAGGCCAGTGGGTCGTCGTCGCCGACTTCACCCGCGTCTGAGGCCGATCGGCACC
>DAITND010000029.1:0-20477 GCA_036834825.1 Dermatophilaceae bacterium | reverse complement strand
GGTGATGTCGTTGGGGATCTCGTCCAGGGTGTAGCCGATGGCCAGCTTCGCGGCGATCTTGGCGATCGGGAACCCGGTCGCCTTCGAGGCCAGTGCCGAGGACCGGGAGACCCGCGGGTTCATCTCGATGACGATGACCCGGCCGTCCCTGGGGTTGACCGCGAACTGAATGTTGCAGCCCCCGGTGTCGACCCCGACCTCACGGATGATCGCGATGGCGAGGTCGCGCAATCCCTGGTACTCCCGGTCGGTCAGCGTCAGTGCGGGCGCCACCGTGATGGAGTCTCCGGTGTGCACACCCATCGGGTCCAGGTTCTCGATCGAGCAGACGACCACCACGTTGTCGGCCCGGTCACGCATGACCTCGAGCTCGTACTCCTTCCATCCCTTGATGGACTCCTCCAGGAGCACCTCGGTGGTCGGCGAGTCATGCAGGCCCGAGCCGGCCATCCGGCGCAGATCCACCTCGTCATCGGCAAAGCCCGAGCCCAGTCCGCCCATGGTGAACGACGGGCGCAGGACCACCGGATAGCCGAGCTGCTCTGCGGCAAGAAGACATTCGTCCATCGTGTGCGCGATATAGCTGCGAGCCGTCTCGCCGCCACATCGCTGGACGACCCCCTTGAACAGCTGGCGATCCTCGCCGAGCTGGATCGCCTCGACGCTGGCACCGATGAGCGGGCAACCGTACTTCTCCAGGACGCCTGCCTCGTCCAGGGCAACGGCCGCATTGAGCGCCGTCTGGCCGCCCAGGGTCGCCAGGACCGCGTCGGGACGTTCCCTGGCGATGATCGCCTCGATCACCTCTGGAGTGATCGGCTCGACGTAGGTGGCGTCGGCGAACTCGGGGTCGGTCATGATCGTGGCGGGGTTGGAGTTGACCAGGATCACCCGCAGGCCCTCGTCGCGCAGGACCCGGCAAGCCTGGGTGCCGGAGTAGTCGAACTCGCAGGCCTGGCCGATGACGATCGGCCCGGAGCCGATGACCAGAACGCTCTTGATGTCGGTGCGGCGGGGCATCAGGGGCGGCCTTTCGCGGGCGGAGGTGCGGTTGTCGCCCCTGAGGGTTTGGCGGCGGCGGACATGAGCTCGACGAAGCGATCGAAGAGGTGGGCCGAGTCGTGCGGCCCGGCGGCTGCCTCAGGGTGGTACTGAACCGAGAAGGCAGGGATGTCAAGGCATTCCAACCCCTCGACGACGTTGTCATTGAGCCCGACGTGGGAGACGCGCACCCGCCCGTATCGCGTGTGGCCGGCCGTCCCAGCTGCTGAGTCTGCTGGCGCGGGCAGGTCGCCCTGCATCGGGGCGTCAACGGCGAAGCCATGGTTCTGCGCGGTGACCTCGACCTTGCCGGTGCGCCGGTCCATGACCGGTTGGTTGATCCCGCGGTGACCGTACTTGAGCTTGTAGGTGCCGAAGCCGAGCGCACGACCGAGGAGCTGGTTGCCGAAGCAGATGCCGAAGAAAGGCAGACCCGCGGCAAGTACCTCGCCCAGCAGGGCAACCTCATGGTCTGCGGTGGCCGGGTCCCCGGGACCATTGGAGAAGAAGACACCGTCGGCGCCCACGGCCTGGATGTCCGCGAAGGTGGACGTCGCAGGGAGCACATGCACCTCAATGCCCCGCGCTGCCAGGTGCGCCGGCGTGCGGGCTTTGATGCCGAGGTCGAGGGCTGCGACCGTGAAACGCTTCTGTCCGACTGCCGGCACGACATACGCGCGCGCTGTGGTGACCTCACCTGCGAGCGCGGCGCCGCTCATCTGCGGAGCAGACAGCACGCGTTCCAGCAGCGAATCCCGGGACTCGCGGGCGAGGTCTCCGGAGAAGATGCCGACGCGCATGGCACCACGCTCGCGCAGGTGTCGGGTCAACGCTCGCGTGTCGATACCGCTGATGCCGACGACTCCCGCCTCGATCAGCTCATCCTCAAGAGAGCGCCGCGAGCGCCAGCTGGAGGGCCGAATGGCAGGGTCGCGCACGACGTAACCGGCGACCCAGATGCGGGACGACTCGTTGTCCTCATCATTGACGCCGGTGTTGCCGATGTGCGGCGCGGTCATCACCACGACCTGGCGGTGATAGCTCGGGTCGGTCAACGTCTCCTGGTAACCGCTCATGCCTGTCGAGAACACGGCTTCACCAACGGTCTGACCAATCGCTCCATAGGTGGAGCCCACAAATGCGCGGCCATCCTCCAGAACCAGGACCGCGGGCTCACGGTGCCGGAACATGGGTTCACCTGGCACTGCGCGGGCCGTGTCCGATGGTTCCTGGTTCAAGGGCTTCTGCCCGGTCACGGCGGTGCCTGTCAAGCCAGCTCTCCCTTCAGGACCGTGGGGACACCATGCAGGACCGTGGCATGAACCGCCCCGGTGAGCCGGCGGCCGTGCCAGGGATTGTTGCGGGACAACGACAGCGACGCTTCCCGGTCCACGGTCACCGTGGCCGAAGGGTCGACCAGGGTGAGGTTGGCCGGCTCCCCCACCGCGATCGGTCGACCATGACCGCTCAGACCCGCGATGCGGGCCGGCCGGACGGACATCACCTGTGCGACACCTGCCCAGTCGAGCAGACCGGAACCTACCATGACGTCGCTGACGACAGAAAGCGCCGTCTCCAGGCCGAGCATGCCGAAAGCCGCGTCGATGAAGGCGTGCTCCTTGTCGTGACGGGCGTGCGGCGCATGGTCGGTAGCGACGGCATCGATCGTGCCGTCCGCCAGGGCCTGCCTGAGCATCTCGACATCCTCGATCGGACGCAGTGGCGGGTTGACCTTGAACGTCGGGTCGTAGTCCGCGACCATGTCGGTGGTCAGCAGGAGGTGGTGGGGCGTGACCTCTGCGGTGACCGAGATGCCTTGTGCCTTTGCCCAGCGGATGACCTCGACCGAGCCGGCCGTGGACACGTGGGCGACATGGACCCGCGAGGCCGTGTACCGCGCCAGCATCACGTCGCGGGCCACGATGACCTCCTCGGCAACCCCGGGCCAACCCGCAAGACCGAGTCGCCCGGAGAGCTCACCCTCATGGCAACAGGCATTGTGGTCGGCCAGTTTGGGGTCCTGGGCGTGCTGGGACACCACCCCGCCGAAGGCCTTGACGTACTCCAGGGCCCGGCGCATCACCCGCGCGTCATGGACGCACCTGCCGTCATCGGAGAAGACCCGCACCTGGGCGCGCGAGTGCGCCATCAGGCCGAGCTCGGCGAGCTCCTCGCCGGCGAGTCCCTTGGTGACCGCGCCGACCGGCTGTACGTCGACCAGGGCGGCCAACCGGCCGAGGTCGAGAATACGCTCGGCAGCTTCTGCGGTGTCCGTGACCGGAGTCGTGTTGGCCATGGCCAGTATCGCGGTAAATCCGCCGATAGCCGCGGCTGCCGAACCACTGGCGATGGTCTCGGCATCCTCACGACCCGGTTCACGCAGGTGGGTGTGCAGATCCACCAGACCTGGCAGCACGATCAGACCGTCCGCATCGATGCTCTGGTCGATGGTGTTCGCGGCGGGGTCGAGCGCCCCGATCTCGGTGATCACGCCATCGCTTATCAGGACGTCCTGGCAGCCGGCGCCGATCAGGTCGGCCCCCTTGATCAGCAGGTTCATGTCAGAGACCCTTCGCCGGCGAACAAGTGGTAGAGAACGGACATCCGGACGGCCACGCCGGCCGAGACCTGATCCAGGATCAGCGACTGCGCAGCGTCAGCCGCGTCCGCGGCAATCTCAAGGCCTCGGTTCATGGGCCCGGGGTGACAGATCACCGTGTGCTTCTGGAGCTTGCCGAGCCGCTCCCGGGTCAAGCCGTAACCGACCGTGTACTCCCTGGCTGTCGGGAAGAAGCCGCCACTCATCCGCTCGCGCTGCACCCGCAGCATCATCACCGCATCAACGATTGGCAGCACCGTATCAAGGTCGTAGGACGTTTCGAATCCCTCACGCTGGGCCCAGGTCTCGATGCCGCTGGGCATCAGCGTCGGTGGCGCAACGACGGTGACACGGGCGCCCAGGGTCTTAAGACAGATCAGGTTCGAGCGCAGTACCCGGGAGTGCGTCAGGTCGCCGACGAGAGCCACGTGTAGGCCCTCGAGATCACCGAGGCGCTGACGCATCGAATACGCGTCGAGCAAGGCCTGGGTCGGGTGCTCGTGCAGTCCGTCCCCGGCGTTGATGACCACCGCGTCAACCCACCGGGATACCTGAAGAGCAGCCCCGCTGGCACTGTGCCGGATGACGAATCCGTCCACACCCATGGCCGCGACGGTCCGGACCGTGTCGCGCAGGGACTCACCCTTGCTGGTCGACGACCCCTTGCCCGAGATGTTGATCACGTCGGCCGAGAGCCACTTGCCAGCGATCTCAAAGGAGGAGCGGGTGCGGGTGGAGTCCTCGAAGAACAGGTTCACCACGGTCCGCCCGCGCAGGGTCGGGAGCTTCTTCACCTCACGACGTTGAACGTCGTGCATGGACTCGGCAGTGTCCAGAATCGTCAGGATGTCTTGCCTGTCAAGGTCGTTCATCGATAGCAGATGGCGCTTCACCGGTCTCCTCCACTGATGCGAACCTCGTCAAGGCCATCGTGCTCGGCCAGGCACACCTGCACGCGCTCGCTGCGGGAGGTCGGCAGGTTCTTGCCGACGTAGTCGGCCCGAATCGGCAGATCCCGGTGTCCGCGGTCGACCAGGACCGCGAGACGGACAGCCCGAGGACGGCCGAGATCGGAAAGGGCATCCATGGCGGCGCGCACCGTCCGGCCGGAGAATAGGACGTCGTCCACGAGCACGACCGTCATGTTGTCGATCCCAGGCGCGGGGATGATGGTGTGCTCGATCGGTCTGATCGGGTTCCGACGCAGATCATCACGATGCATCGTGATGTCGAGGGCGCCGCTGGGCACATCACGGCCTTCGACCTCGGCCATCACGTGCACAAGGCGGTGCGCGAGCGATACGCCACGGGTCGGGATACCGAGGACGACAAGGTCCTGCGAACCCTTGTTGCGTTCAAGGATCTCGTGGGCCACGCGTCGCAGGGCCCGGGAGACGTCACCGGAGCTCATCACGACCCGTGCGGACTGGTCACCCTCGGACCGGTCACTCGGGGAGCCATGTGATGGTGGAGCAGAGTCTGGATGCGTCACAGCGCCGAACCTCCTTCCCCGCCTCACCGGACGGGTCGTTAAAGGATGTTTGTCGCCTGCGATCCTACCCTGTGCGGTGACCCTGAGCGGCCAAGGTGGCTCAGACGAGTGTCGGCTTGACCTCGGCGAGCCTGGCCAACAACCCGTTGACAAAGGTCGGCGAGTCATCGGTGGACAGCGACTTTGCCAAGGCGACCGCCTCGGAGATCGCGACCGCGTCGGGGACCGCGTCGCTGAAGACGACCTCCCAGGCGCCGATGCGCAGGATGGTCCGGTCGACGGCAGGCATCCGCTCGATCGTCCACCCCTGGCTGTACGTCGCCAGCAGCTCGTCGATCTGGATCCACTTGGCGACCACACCCCGGACGATCTCGACGGTGTACTCGTTCAGGGAGTGCTGGGTCGCCGGTTTCGCGATCCGCTCGGTCAGAAGCGCGTCAGCGTTGACACCTCGCTGCTCGGCCTCGAACAAGAGGTCGAGCGCTCGCTGCCGGGCCTTGGATCGTGCCGACACCTCAGTTGACTCGGCCCAGGTATGAGCCATCACGAGTGTCGACCTTGATCTTGGTGCCCTGCTCGATGAACAGCGGGACAGCGATCTCGGCGCCCGTCTCGAGCGTCGCCGGCTTGGTGCCGCCGGTGGAACGGTCCCCTTGCAGACCCGGCTCGGTGTAGGCGATCTCCAGGGTCACGGAAGCAGGAAGCTCGACGTACAGAGGGGCGCCGTCGTGCGTGGCGACCATGGCGTCCTGGTTCTCCAGCATGAACTTGGCGGCATCGCCGACCACGTCCGCGGAGACGTGGATCTGGTCGAAGGTGTCGCTGTCCATGAAGACGAAGTCGTCGCCGTCCTTGTACAGGTACTGCATGGTCCGTTTGTCGACGTTGGCCGTGTCGACCTTGGTCCCCGCGTTGAAGGTCTTCTCAACGACCTTGCCGGACAGGACCGCCTTGAGCTTGGTCCGCACGAAGGCCGGACCCTTACCGGGCTTGACATGCTGGAACTCCACAACGGACCAGAGCTGGTTGCCGATGTTGAGGACCATGCCGTTCTTGAGGTCGTTGGTCGAAGCCAAGAGAGACGTCTCTTTCGTATGACGGGTGGCTGGCTGGCCTGCGCCGCAGACAGCGTGAATACAGCAGCCCCCGTGGAACAACACGCGGGATCGGGTTCATCCTAGCGGGCTGGAGGCCGTGCACCTCACTGCGCGATCTGGCAACGCTCAACGAGCCAGAGCTCGGAGGGCGAGCAGGTAGGAATCAGAACCGAATCCGGCGATCGTGCCGGTGGCGACGCCCGCGATGACCGAGGTGTGCCGGAACTCCTCCCTCGCAGCCGGGTTGGATAGATGAATCTCGATCAACCTTGCCCCGGCGGCGGTGACCAACGCGCAAGCGTCGCGGACGGCGTAGGAGTAGTGCGTGAAAGCAGCCGGGTTAAGCACAACATCGGCACCGCGGTCCACCGCCTCCTGGATCCAGCCGATGAGTTCTGCCTCGTCATTGGTCTGGCGGAAGTGCACCATCAGGCCGAGCGAGTCTGCTTCGCTGGACACGAACTCGGCAACGTCCTCCAGGGTCTGAGAGCCATAGATCTCCGGCTCGCGGCTGCCCAACCGATTGAGGTTCGGACCATTGAGTACATATACCAGCGACGCAGTCATGGCCCCAAGTCTATGAAGACGGGGGCCGGGGCACCTCGCGTGGGGGCAACAAGATCTGTGTCACTGACTCGAGACAAGGAGACGGCTGCCACTTCGCCGACGTCCGCAAGGTGATCGACACCCGCATCCTCATCTGAGCCAGCCCGTACGTGCCCCACGCACCGGAGGCCATGAGCCTGGCCCGCGTCTGGAGTTGGGTCAGCCGCGGGAGACCAGGGCGTACGCCGCCTGCAGGATCGACTCGTCGGGGCCTTCGAGTCGACCCGGTTCGCCCAGAGCGTCGAGCACCACAAAGCGGAGCAGAGAGCCTCGGCTCTTCTTGTCACGCCTCATGGCGGCGTACAGCTCCGGCCAGCGGTCGCCGCCGTAACTCGTGGGCAGTCCCACGCCCTCCAGGACCGAGCGGTGTCGATCCACCACCGAGTCCTCCAGCCTGCCTGCCAGACGTGCCAGCTCGGCGACGTAGACCATGCCCACGCTGACCGCCGCGCCATGGCGCCACGAGTAGTTCTCTACCTGCTCGATGGCGTGCGCGAAGGTGTGGCCGTAGTTCAGGATCTCTCTTAGCGAG
The DNA here is from genome assembly GCA_036834825.1 of Dermatophilaceae bacterium. Lineage (GTDB taxonomy): Bacteria > Actinomycetota > Actinomycetes > Actinomycetales > Dermatophilaceae > UBA4719. Next base: position 13,110 of record DAITND010000029.1, on the reverse strand, counting down.
GACTCTTTGAGGTCTTCGGTCACCACGCGCGCCTTGACCAGGACCGACCGCTCGATGAGCTCACGCAAAACTGAACCATCCCAGCGCAAGGCGCTGTACGGGTCTGTCTCAACGAGGTCGAGGATCCCCGGGTCCGCGATGAATCCACACTTGATGACTTCAGCCATCCCGGATGCCAGCTCGCTGGCAGGCAAAGTCTCCAGCATCGCAAGATCGCACAGGACACCCGCCGGCGAGTGAAACGCGCCTACAAGGTTCTTGCCCTCGGCAGTATTGATGCCGGTCTTGCCGCCGACCGCGGCATCCACCATGGCCAGCAGGGTCGTCGGGACCTGGACCACCCGGACGCCTCTGAGCCACGTGGCTGCAACAAAACCCGCAAGGTCTGTGACGGTTCCACCGCCCACGCCCACGATCGCATCCGAGCGCGTCAGCCCGCACTGCCCCAGCAGTGCCCACAAGGATGCCGCAGACTGCGCCGTTTTGGCTTCCTCGCCGTCAGGCAGTTCTGCGATGAACGCCGAAAAGCCTTGCGCCCCAATGCCATCGCACATTGCCTTGCCGGTCGTGCGCAGGGCGTACGGGTGAATGACCAGCACCCGCTCGACAGCAGGACCAAGCAGGCCGGCCAGCTCCCCGAGCAGTCCGTATCCGATCATGACGTCGTATGCCGAGTCGCTACCCTCGCCCACGTGGATGCGCGTTGGGTCACTCACGTGTATCTCCAGTCTCGTCGGTCTCTAGTCCCGGCTGTTCAAGTCCAGGCTGCTCAATTCGTTGCACGATCTCAGCTGCGATGTCCTGCGGTGTCCGCCCGGTGGTCAGCACAGTGAAGGTCGCGAGCCGCTCATAGGTCGGGCGCCGAATCTCCATCATCCGGGTCCACTGTGCCCTCGGGTTCACCGCCAGCAAAGGCCGGCTCTGGTTGAAACCCACCCGCGTGGCGGCATCGGCAATTCCGACGTCCAGAAACACGACGGTGTGCCCAGCAAGGGCCGCCGCCGTCATCGGGTCCATCACCGCGCCGCCACCGAGCGACAGGACCCCGCTGTGGCAGGAAAGCGACGACGCGACCTCAGCCCGCTCGAGCTCGCGGAACCTGGCTTCCCCCTCGTCCAGGAAGATGTCCGAGACCGACCGCCCCTGCTGGACTTCGATCCCCTGATCCGTGTCGCGAAGCCCAACGCCCAACAGCTTGGCAAGCACCCGCCCAACGGTCGTCTTGCCTGATCCGGGCGGGCCGATCAGAACCACGCTGGGGCGCACTTCGACCGCACCGTTTGGTTCACTCACCACGAGGCGTCACTGACCACGAGCGCAGACTCGCTGGGATCGCGTCCAGGTAGCCGCGGTGATTTCGCGAGGTCTCAGCGACGCTGTCGCCGCCGAACTTCTCGAGGCACGACTGGGCCAGGACCAGGGCAACCATGGCTTCGGCCACGACTCCCGCGGCCGGCACTGCACAAACGTCCGAGCGCTGATGGATGGCAGTCGCAGCCTCCCCCGTGGCGAGGTCGACGGTGGCCAGTGCCTTGGGCACGGTACTGATCGGCTTCATGGCGGCGCGAACTCGCAGAACCTCACCGGTCGACATGCCACCTTCGGTGCCGCCTGCCCGGCCGGTTCTCCTGCGGATCACACCGTCCCGGTCACGGTCGATCTCGTCGTGGGCGACGGATCCGCGACGGGTCGCGGTGACGAAGCCGTCGCCGATCTCTACGCCTTTGATTGCCTGGATGCTCATCAGCGCTGCAGCCAGCTGCGAGTCGAGTCGACGATCCCAGTGGACGTGGGACCCAAGACCCGGCGGCAGCCCATAGGCCAGGACCTCAACGACGCCACCGAGAGTGTCGCCATCCTTCCTTGCCGCCTCCACCTCGGCCACCATTGCCGCCGAGCCTGCAGGATCCAGCGCGCGCACCGGGTCGGCATCAAGTGCCTCGACCTGATCGGCCCGTGGAAGGTCGGCGTCCGGGCTCACGTGCGCCGTTCCAATGGCGACCGTGTGCGAGACCAGCGTGATCCCGTAGGCCTGCCTCAGGAAGGCCGACGCCACGGCGCCCAGGGCGACCCTGGCCGCCGTCTCGCGCGCCGAGGCCCGCTCCAGGACCGGGCGGGCATCGTCGAACCCGTACTTCTGCATCCCCACCAGGTCGGCGTGGCCGGGCCGCGGCCGGGTCAGCGGCTTGTTCCGGGCGATCTCCTGCGGTGCGCCGACGTCATCGGCTGCGGCCATGGCGTCGGCCTCCACCGGATTCGGGCTCATCACCGTCACCCATTTGGCCCACTCAGAGTTGCCGATTCGGATCGCCAGGGGCGACCCCATGGTCACGCCATGACGAACCCCGCCGAGGAACTCCACGGCGTCCTGCTCGAACGCCATCCGAGCCCCGCGGCCGAAGCCGAGCCGGCGACGGGTGAGGGCCGCAGCGACGTCGGAGGTCGTGACCTCGACCCCCGCGGGCAGCCCCTCGATAGTGGCCATCAGAGCAGGGCCATGGGACTCACCGGCAGTCAACCAACGCAACATGGGCAAAATCCTGCCACAGCGCCCACGCGGAACCCGTCAGCCGGTCAGGACCTGGACCGGAAACGTCAACGCCACCCACGCACCCAGAATCATCGACGGACCGAAGGCGATGTGAGAGGAACGGTTCGCGTGTCCCACCAGAAGCAGGATGAGGGCGAAGATGCCGCCGGTGACGAAGGCCGCCAGAACCGAGACGATCACCAGGCCCCAGCCCAGCCAACCCAGCAACAACCCCAGCAATCCCGCGAGCTTTACATCGCCCAAACCCAGCCCCCCACCCCCGGGCGAGACCAGCGCCAGTACGAGATAGACCACAAAGAGCACACCGCCGGCCAACACGGCCCGCAACAATGCACCCCACTGGCCGGTCACCACCGTGGGCACGAGCAACAGCACGACAGCGATGGGGTACGAAGGCAAAACGATCAGGTCCGGCAACCGGTGAACGTCGAGGTCGATGAGGGTGAGCGCCGCGCCTACTGCCGCCAGATAGAGGTACGCCGGGAGCAAGGACCCGTGCGCGTAGCCACCAAAACGAAACGTGAGGCTGGCCCAGGCCGCGGCCACGGCGATCACCAGCCACCAGGTGTGCCCGGGTAGGGGTCGGTCCCGTTCTTCAAGACGGCGATAGTCCGCGTCAGCCAGCACAGTCTTCAGCCAGGCGCCCACACCTCCACCCACGAGCGCGAGCGCGAGGATCGCCCACCACGCAGCGCTCTGGTGTGGGAGCCCGAGCGTCACCGCGACCCCATCGCAGCCAGCCCGGCGGCCCGCATCTGATCCACGGGTGGGCACAGCCCGGTCATCAGGCGCACTTGTTCTGCCGCCTGATGGACCAACATCTCCAAGCCCGACACCACACTGCCCCCAGTGTCCTGGAATGCCCGCGCCAGCGGCGTCGGCCAACCTGTGTAGACGACATCCAACAGGACATGGCCCGTATTTGCCGAACGCTGCTCAAGCACCCTGCCTGTCGGAGCATTCCAAGGCAACACGTTCACGGGCAAGGCGTTCGCAGGCAAGGTGCTGATGACCACTGGTGCGTCCCCCATCACGTCCGCCAGCTGACCCAACCCCACGACATCAACCTCAAGTCCAGCGCGGCTGCTTTGATCCAAGGTCTCCCGCCTAGCCTGCGAACGCACCGCGAAAGTCACCTTTGCACACCCCATCCTCGCCAGCGCCGCCACGACCGCGCGCGCTGTGGCGCCCGAACCGAGCACCACAGCGCTGCTCACCTGCGTCAACCCGGCCTCAAGCAGAGCCTGGGCCACTCCGTAGACGTCGGTGTTGTCCCCGCTCCAGCCACCGTCCGGCTGTCGGACCAGGGTGTTGATGGCACCCACCTCCCGGGCCAGGTCTGTAACCTCATCGGCGACCTCGAAGGCAGCCGCTTTCAACGGCATGGTCAGCGACAGGCCTGCCCACTGGGGGCCCAGTCCGGCCATGAACCCGGCCAGCGCCGGAGCCTGCACCTCATGCGCGCCGTAGGACCAATGGCTCAGGCCCAGGGCACGGTATGCCGCCAGGTGCAGCGCAGGCGACAGGGAATGGCTGATCGGCGACCCCAGAACGGCGGCATGCCGAGTAGCCGCGGTCAGCACTGGCCCGGGTGGCTTTGGCACCAGGCCAGGAACACCTTCACGTTGGCCGCATGAGCGGCCGCGGTGACGGCAAACCTGGTCTCTCCCGTCGCCGGGTTCACCGCCACGAAATAGAGCCACGGTCCGGGTGTCGGGTTGAGCGCCGCCTGCATGGCCGACAACCCGGGACTGTCGATCGGGCCCGGAGGCAGACCTGCGGCCAAATATGTGTTGTAGGGGCTGGCACTGCGTCTTTCGGCGTCGGATGTGCCCGCCTTGCCACGACGACGCGAGATGAAATGAACTGTCGAGTCCATCTGCAGAGGCATCGCCTTGGCCAGGCGGTTCTCGATGACCCGTGCCACCTTTGGAAGGTCGGGTGTGGCACGCCCCTCGGCCTGCACGATGCTCGCGATGGTCAGCACCTGCTGCGCCTTGTCCGGGGTCACGCCGAGACTGCTCAGCTCGTCAAGCGTCTTGGCCACCATCGTCTGCAGCTGCACGGCTGCGCTGGCGTGCGGCTCGAACGAGTAGGTCGACGGGAACAGGTATCCCTCGACGTTGCCCCCCGCCTGGACCGGCAGACCCAGCGACGCAGGGCTCTTCAACGCAGCGGTGTAGTCGGCCAGTGGTCGGCCGGTGGCAGCCGAGAGGGCACTGATGATCTCGGAGGTCCATAGACCCTCGCGGATCGTGACCCTTGAGACCGTGCGGTTGACCGGATTCAGCAACATGGCCAGAGCCGACTTCGCACTCATCTTGGAGTGCAAGGTGTAGACGCCCGGCTGGATCGAACCGGACTGGGGGTTGTTGGCAGCGCCATCTTCGAAGGCTCCAGCCGTCTTGACCACGCCTGCCTTCTCCAGAGCCGCGCCGATGGTCCGGCTCGCGTCCCCGTCGTTCACAACGAAGGACACAGCGCCCGAGCCACTCCCGATGTAGTCGTTGCTCGCGGTAAGGCTGGTGACCAAAGGCCACAGCACCGAGACGGCGACAGCTCCAGTGCCGACGACCAGACCAAGTGCCACCAGCAGCACGATCATCCGGCGGGTGCCCCTGACCCGTCGACGCCGTCTACGGCGACGCCGGTCGGCACGTTGACGCTCTTCCTCACGGCGACGTCGTTCACCGCGCCCGGTAGGTGCTACCTCTGCCGCGTCGTGAGCCTCGACATGCACAGGGGACTGTTGGGCACGAGAACCGAAGATCGAGGACCTGACATGGCCATCCTTCATCGCTTCGGACCCTCAGCCTTCGTCCGGGGCGCGCGCGGCTTGCGTCTGGCCACGAGCTCTCCTGGCGGCAGCCCCGATGACTTCTCGGCGTCCAGCGCGGCCTGCAAGATCAGCACGGCGGCCGCCTGGTCCACCACAGCCCGCTGGGAACGGCCCGAAAGGCCGCTATCGCGCAGCTGGCGATGGGCATCGATGGTCGTCAGGCGCTCATCGACCAACCGGACTGGGGTCGGTGAGATTCGGGCCGCCAGGGTGGTCGCATAGACACGGGCACCCGCAGCGGCAGGACCCTCACCGCCCGAGAGCGACCGCGGCAACCCGACGACCACCTCCAACACGTCACGCTCGAGCACTACTGCCGCGATCGCGCCTTGGTCGGCACCGGACTTCAGATCGCGATCAAGGGTCTGGACAGGCGTGGCGAGGATGCCTGCGGGATCGCTGGCTGCAAGCCCGACGCGGACACTGCCCACGTCAACCCCCAACCGGATCCCGGTGCGCATCCTTCAGCGCCCGGCCGTCACGAGCTCACCCACGGCGTGCTCGACCTTGGCCAGCGCTTCACCGACCTTGGTCACGTCGACTCCGCCACCCTGAGCCAGATCGTCCTTGCCGCCGCCGCCGCCGCCGAGTGTCTGCGCCGCGACCTTGACCAGTTCTCCGGCCCGCAGGCCCCACTTCCGGGCAGTGTCGTTGGTGGCGATGATGACCACCGGGCGGTCCTTGGCGACACCGGCGACGGCCACCACCGATGGGCGGTCGTTGCCGAGCTTGGACCTCAGGTCGAGGGCCAAGCCTCGCAGATCGTCGGCGCCGACGCCGTTACCTGTGTCGTGGCCCACGAAGCTCACGCCGAACACGTCACTGGCGCCGGCTGCAAGAGAGGACGACCCTGCCAGAACCTGCTGCTGGCGCATCACGTTGATCTCCCGTTCGGCATCCTTGAGCTTGCCCAGGATGCTGGCAATCCGCTCGGGCAGCTCTTCGGAGCGCACCTTCAGTGCATCGGTGAGCTGTCCGACCACAGCATGCTCACGAGCCAGGAAGTTGTAGGCGTCGGTCCCGACCAAGGCCTCCACCCGTCGCACGCCGGAACCGATGGACGCCTCGCCGAGCAGCTTGACCAGCCCGAGCTGCCCCGAGCGCTGAGCGTGGGTGCCGCCGCAAAGCTCGCGGGCCCAGTCGCCGACGGACACCACGCGTACGGCCTCGCCGTACTTCTCGCCGAACAAAGCCATAGCGCCGGATGCACGCGCCTGCTCCTGTGTCATCACCTCGGCACGGACCTGCAGGTTCTCAATCAACACCGCGTTGACCCTTGCCTCCACATCGGACAAGACCGACAGCGGCAGGGCGGCGGAGGCGTTGAAGTCGAACCGGAAGCGTCCCGGCGCGTTCTCCGAACCTGCCTGGGTCGCGGTATCACCAAGAGCCTCACGGATGGCCTTGTGCACCATGTGGGTGGCGGTGTGAGCACGCGAGATCGCGCGACGGCGCTCGAGGTCGACCAGAGCCTGGGCCTGCTCCCCCACCATCACCTCGCCAGAGAGCACCCTTGCGCGGTGCACGACAAGCCCCTTGATGGGCGACTGCACATCACCGACGTCGATCATGGCACCGTTGGCGAGCGCGATGCGGCCAGCGTCGGCCAGCTGCCCGCCACCCTCGGCGTAGAACGGGGTGCGATCGAGCACGAGCTCAATCTCATCTCCGGCATGGGCCGACGCGACGGACACGCCATCGACGAGCACACCGGCGACCCTCGCCTCGGAGACGGTTTCCTCGTACCCGGTGAACTCCACCACACGTCCGAGCGAGTCCGCGACGGAGCGGTAGACCGACGTGTCACCATGCGCGCTCTTCTTGGACCTGGCATCGGCCTTGGCCCGGTCTCGCTGTTCCTTCATGAGGCGGCGGAACCCGTCCTCGTCGACCTGGATCCCTTGTTCGGCAGCCATCTCGAGAGTCAGCTCGATGGGGAAGCCATAGGTGTCATGCAGCGCGAACGCCTGGTCGCCTGCGAGGGTGTTCTGACCAGAAGACTTGGCCCTGGCCACCTCGGTGTCCAGCATGGTCGTGCCCGCCGCGAGGGTGCGGTGGAAGGCCTCTTCCTCGGCGTAGGCGATCTGCGAGATCCGGGAGAAGCCGGTCTCCAGCTGGGGATAGGAGGCTTTCATCCGCGCCATGCTCACGGGGAACAGGTGCGGCAGACAAGGCTGGTCGAAGCCGAGCAGCCGCATCGAGCGCACCGCACGGCGCAACATCCGCCGCAAGACGTAGCCTCGGCCTTCGTTGCCAGGGGTGACGCCGTCACCAATGAGCATGAGGGCGGCCCGGACGTGGTCGGCCACGACACGCAGAAGCACATCGTCAGGGTGGCTGTGAGCGGCGTCGTGGGCTGAGTTTGCGCCGTACCGCTTGCCGGTCAGCTCCGCTGCCTTGGCCAGCACCGGGTAGACCTCGTCGATCTCGTAGATGTTGTCCACACCCTGTAGCACCGAGGCGATACGCTCCAGACCCATACCGGTGTCAACGCTCTTGGCCGGCAGGTCCGCCAGGATCTCGAAGTCGTCCTTACTACTGCCCTGGCCACGCACGTTCTGCATGAAGACCAGGTTCCAGATCTCCAAGTAGCGGTCCTCATCAACAGCCGGGCCGCCCTCCTGCCCATACTCGGGACCACGGTCATAGAAGATCTCGGAGCACGGACCACACGGCCCGGGCACACCCATCGACCAGAAGTTGTCCGCCATACCACGACGGACGATGCGCTCGACGGGAATCCCGGAGTGCTTGAGCCACAGCTCCGCCGCTTCGTCGTCGTCCAGATAGACCGTCGCCCACAGCCTGTCCTCGTCGAGGCCGTAGCCGCCCTGTTCCTGGCTATTGGTCATCAGCTCCCAGGCAAACGCGATCGCGTCAGCCTTGAAGTAGTCTCCGAAGGAGAAGTTGCCGTTCATCTGGAAGAACGTGAGGTGTCGGCTGGTCTTGCCGACCTCGTCGATGTCGCCGGTGCGCACGCACTTCTGCACACTGGTGGCACGCTTCCATGGCGCGGTCTCCTGACCCACGAAGTACGGCACGAACGGCACCATGCCAGCACCGACGAACAACAGGTTCGGGTCGTCGTATATCAGGGAGGCGCTGGGCACGACTGTGTGGCCCTTGCTCTCGAAGAAGGCGAGCCAACGTCGTCTGATCTCCGCGGTTTCCATCGTGTTGTTCCTAACGCTCTGAGCTGGCCTGCAGCACGCAGACCAACACCAAGGGTATTCCGGGTTTTCGGGTTACAGCGCCGGAGGCCGCATCCAGGACGGGACGAGGATGAACGCAGCCTTGGGTCCTCGGCTCGGAGCCGCCGGCTCGGTGTTCTACTGAGCTCGCGGCGAGGTGGGGTCCTCGATCAGAGCTCGGGCCTGTTCGTCGCTCATCACGCGTCCGTCCGGCAACGTGCCGGTGTCCATGCCGAGGGCATAGCGCAGCTCGGTCTCTCGTTCAGCCATGCCCTCGCGGACCGCCTCGGCCATCTCACGCAGACCATCACCGAAGTCTGAGAGGCCGCCGGACAGTCCCTGTGCAATGCCTGACGGGGAGTAGGTCTGCACGGTCTTGGTGACCTTGCGGACGACCAGCACACCCACGGTGGCTCCGAGAGCAACCCAGAACAGACGACGCATCGCCTCAGCCTCTCCTGCGTCGGCCGGGAGTCGAGCGCTTACGGGCGCCGCCACCCTTCATCGCCGAACGCACGCCATAGGTGAAGGCGGCGACCTTGACGACCGGAGAGCCCATCGTTGCGGCAAACAGTGATGTGAGGGCATTGAGGTTCGTGCTCATCGAGGAGACATTGGCGGTGATGGTGTCCAGACGAACGATCTGCTCGTTGGTGGAGGACACGGTGTCAGTGACCTGCGAGAGCAGTGGGACGGTCTGCTCGGACATTCCGCGCACACCGATCGAGGTCTCGTCCAAGACCTTGCCGGCTTTGCCGATGAGCCCGCCCGTACGCACGACCAGGTACGCGAACGCCAAGGCCGCTATCACACCGGCGATGTCACCTACGGAGACTATTGCCACTCTCACGCGCTCACCTCATGACAGATGCTGATCAGGACCGAGCCAAACCCTACCCCGACAGCATCTCCCGCGGGGATCGGGAGGCAGCGGCCGCCGGGCAGGTTCACCGGCTGACGCATCGCCACCGATGTCTCAGGTGGCCCTGATCCGATCCCTGAGCCGCGCCCACCGCGAGGACAGACTCTGTTCGAACCCCCGGTCGGTGGGCCGGTAGTAGTCAGTGCCGGCCAGCAAGTCGTCCGGAAGATACTGCTGGGGGACAACTCCGGACGGGTCGTCGTGCGGGTAGGCGTATCCCTGACCGTGCCCGAGCCGGGTGGCCCCGACGTAGCCGCTGCCCCGTAGGTGCGCCGGGACGGGACCACCCTTTCCCGCCCGGATGTCCGCGATCGCCTCGTTGATCCCGAGGTAGCTCGCGTTCGACTTGGGCGCCATCGCGTTGTGCACCACAGCCTGCGCCAGGATAATCCGCGCCTCAGGCATGCCGATCTGGGCCACGGCGTGCATGGCCGCGACAGCCGTCTGCAGAGCCGTGGGGTCGGCCATCCCGACGTCCTCGCTCGCGGCGATGACGATCCGTCGGGCGATGAACCGCGGGTCCTCCCCCGCTTCGAGCATCCGGGCCAGGTAGTGCAGCGCGGCGTCCACATCACTGCCACGCATCGACTTGATCAGCGCGCTGGCAACGTCGTAGTGCTGGTCGCCCGCGCGGTCATAGCGCACTGCAGCATGGGCGACGGCCTGCTCGACCTGGGACAGGTCGATCGGGATCTTCTGGTCATCGGCGCGCCCCGCCGGCTGAGCGTCCAGCGCAACGCCCGCTGCAGCTTCCAGCGCGGTCAGTGCACGGCGGGCGTCTCCACCGGCCATTCGTATGACGTGTTGTCTTGCCTGCGGTTCAAGAGTGAAAACCCCGGCCAATCCACGCTCCTCAGCCAGGGCAGAGGCCAGGACGTCATCGAGCTCATCGTCGGACAGCAAACCCAGGGTGATCAGCATGGACCTGGACAACAGCGGCGCAATGACACTGAACGACGGGTTCTCGGTGGTCGCCGCGACCAGGACCACCAGGCGGTTCTCCACCCCTGGTAACAGTGCATCCTGCTGCGCCTTGGTAAACCGGTGGATCTCGTCCAGGAAAAGGACAGTCTGCCGGTCGTACATGTCACGCTCGCGAGCCGCTGCCTCCATGACGGCCCTGACGTCCTTGACCCCGGCTGTGACAGCCGACAGCTCCACGAACCTGCGTCCGGCCGTGTTCGCCACGAGATGAGCCAGGGTCGTCTTTCCGGTGCCCGGAGGCCCCCAGATGATGGCGGACAGGGGGCCGGCGGCGCCAGCATGCCCCTCGATCAATCGTCGCAACGGGCTTCCCGGACGCAGGACATCGTGTTGCCCCCGAACCTCGTCCAGGGATCGCGGGCGCATCCGGACGGCCAGCGGGGGCATGGAAGCCGCGCTGGCATCGGAGCCAGCCCAGGAGTCACGCGAGGAGGCTGCGAATAGGTCGTCGTCTGCGCCGGTGGTCATAGCGGGCAGGCTATCTCGGGTGTCCCCCGGCGCCACTGACGACGTCCCGCTGGCGTCGACCTCCATGTTCCGTCGCTGATGCTCAGAACTCGACCGCGTCCTGGGCTTCGGGCACCGAGTCCACACCGGCCTCCTTGCGCTGGGTTGCGGTGATCGGGGCCGGGGCGGAAGTCAGCGGGTCGAAGCCGCCACCGGACTTCGGGAAGGCGATGACGTCGCGGATGGAGTCCGTGCCGGAGAGCAGCGAGCAGATGCGGTCCCAGCCGAACGCGATCCCGCCATGGGGAGGGGCACCGAAGGCAAAAGCATCCAGGAGGAAGCCGAACTTCTCCTGGGACTCGGCCTCGCCCAGGCCCATCACCGCGAAGACCCGTTCCTGGATCTCCTTGCGATGAATACGGATTGAGCCGCCGCCGATCTCGTTTCCGTTGCACACCATGTCGTAGGCGAAAGCCAGGGCGGAACCCGGGTCGGTGTCAAAGGTTTCGATGAACTCGGGCTTGGGCGAGGTGAACGCGTGATGCACGGCTGTCCACGCGCCGGAGCCGACCGCCACTTCACCGGAGGCCACAGCTTCGCTGGTCGGCTCGAACAGCGGCGAGTCCAGCACCCACAGGAACGACCAGGCCGACTCATCGATGAGCTCGCAGCGCCTGCCGATCTCCGAGCGCGCCGCGCCCAGCAGAGCACGCGAGGTCTTGATCGCACCCGCCGCGAAGAAGACGCAGTCCCCGTTGCTGGCACCGACATGTCTGGCCAGCCCCTCGCGTTCAGTCTCGGTCAGGTTCTTGGCGACCGGACCGGCAAGAACCCCATCCTCACCGATGAGGACATAAGCCAGGCCCTTGGCTCCGCGCTGTTTGGCGAACTCCTGCCAGGCGTCGAGTTGCTTACGCGGCTGTGCGGCGCCTCCGGGCATCACGACGGCACCGACATACTGCGCCTGGAACACCCGGAAGGTAGTGTCCGCGAAGAACTCCGTGCAGTCGGTGAGCTCCTGACCGAAACGAAGGTCCGGCTTGTCCGAGCCGTAGCGCGACATGGCGTCCGCGTACGTCATCCGCAGCATCGGCGTAGTGATCTCGTGGCCGATGAGCTTCCACAGTGAGGTCACGATCGCCTCACCGAGCTCAATGATGTCGTCCTGGTCTATGAAGCTCATCTCGATGTCCAGCTGGGTGAACTCCGGCTGACGGTCTGCGCGGAAGTCCTCGTCGCGATAGCAGCGGGCAATCTGGTAGTAGCGCTCCATCCCAGCGACCATGAGCAGCTGCTTGAACAGCTGCGGGCTCTGTGGCAGGGCATACCAGGATCCCGGCCGCAGCCGGGCCGGCACCAGGAAGTCGCGGGCTCCTTCAGGGGTCGAACGGGTCAGTGTGGGCGTCTCGATCTCGACGAAGTCTCGCTCTGCCAGGACAGCCCGCGCAGCCTGGTTCACCTTGCTGCGCAGGCGAATGGCAGCAGCCGGACCCGGGCGGCGAAGGTCGAGGTAGCGATGCTTGAGCCGGGCCTCTTCGCCGACGGTGACCCGCTCGTCGATCTGGAACGGCAGCGGGGCGGACGGGCTCAGGACCTCAAGCTCGGTGGCTACCACCTCGATCTCACCGGTTGGCAGGTCCGTGTTGGCGTTGCCCTCGGGGCGTTGACGCACCTCGCCGCTCACCTTGACGCAATACTCGTTGCGCAGGTCGCGCGCTCCGCCCAGGGCAAGGATCTCGTCACGAACGACAACCTGCGCCACCCCCGACGCATCTCGCAGGTCGAGGAAGGCCACGCCACCGTGATCGCGCCGACGGGCAACCCACCCGGTCAGGGTGACGGTCTGCGAAATGTGGTCGGCGCGCAAGGTGCCGGCCTCGTGAGTGCGAAGCACGCTGATGTCCTCAGTCTCGGTGGTTCGATGGCGAGTTGATGGTCGTGCCCCTGTTCGGCCAGGGCAGCACCCACATCCTACGGAGACAGACCGCTCCCTCCGAACCGGTCCATGGCCCTCCAGCTACTGGCCGTCCAGCTCTTCGACCAACCTTGTGGGCGCCCGCGCCCGCCACGAGTCGGTGATCAGCTCGGTCAGCTCCTGGGTGTCGACCATGGGCAGACGCACTAGGACAGCCTCGTAGCCGGCGTAGTGGTCCGTCGTGAAAAACGTCTCCGGGTC